>CAIUKF010000009.1 GCA_903899655.1 uncultured bacterium | reverse complement strand
GCGATTGCAATTAAATTACCTAATCTGGTAAAAACAGCGCCACGCTTAGCGTCTTTGGCACCTTTTTCGCGTTTGATAGTTGACCATTTACTGTGTCCTGACATTATAAACTCCACGTTATTTGATATGGTATTTTGTATATTATAACAGATTACTCAACCAAATTCGAGTCCCTTAAATTATATTTTGTAACTCGCCACATGTATACACAGATTCCAATCAAAATGATGTAATAAATCGCCACCATCCACCATGTTAATTGCACCGTGCTAGATACCCATGGCAGACTCGCCAGATATTCAGTCACACTGACCATGTAAGTTAGCAGCCACGTTGCTGGCAAGCTGATAATCCCGCCAACTGCTGGTAATATTAAACTGCCAACGCCAGCAATAAAAGTCAGCAGCATCGCTAGTGGCACCAGCGGTAAAACCAACAAATTAGATACCACCGCTACGTTTGACAACATCCCAAACGCTGCAATAATTATTGGCGCTGTAGCGATTTGGGCCGACACGGTTTCGATTAATATTTGACCGATAAAACTAGGCTTTTTGTCACCGAATAAGTATTTAGTAGCCAGTGGAGCCAAAATCATAACACCAGCAAAAGCTGCAAATGACAATTGCCAGCCCAAATCGCCCCAGGCATATCCAGGATTAATAATGACCGTAATAGCAATTGCAATTAAAAGTAAAATAATTGGATGAAATTTACGTCCATAATACCAAGCCGCTAAACTTAGGCCCGACACTAATCCAGCCCGTGACATACTGGGACTGACACCAGTTATCGCCATAAAGGCTACAATCATAACCGTGGCCGACAAGGCAGACAAATATTTTGAAACTTTTTCAAATAATCGCCTTGCCAAACGCACTAATATCGTCAGATTATAGCCACTAGCGACCACCACGTGCGTCAAACCAGCCAGTTGTAGCGCCAATACCAAATCTGCCGGTAATGACCGCCGCTGACCGACTAAAAAGCCAATACCTAGACTTGATTCAGGATCAGGAATCACCCGTCGCACCGCGTCGGCAAACCAATCGCGCACCACGCGCGCGATATCGCCCGGTTGCGGATGAATAATTTTATCAACACTGGCACGATAAATGATACCAGCAAAACTACCAAAACCAGTTGTTAATTTGCCACTAACAATTATTTTGTCGCCACGTTTAATATCAGCGTTGCCCGTCGTCACCCACAAATTACCTGACATTGCCCTGCCTTTGATTATTAAACTATCTAAACGAATCACAATTTGACCAGACGCGCCAATATCAATATCGTCTTTGACGTTACCTGTTACCGATACTATTTGACTATAAAGTGGTTTAAATTGCGCTAATTCAGACTGTGATATCGACCCGCGCCATAGACCGAATATCATGCCGCCGATTAATAAAAATGGAATTAAATAAATGTATTTACGCCACAATGGAACGATAATTAATATCAAAGCGATCACTAAACAAGCGTTTGATGATAAATATTTGCTATTTAGATATTGCGCCAATACAACACCAATAAATATTCCAGCACAGGCAATTGCAATCAGCCAAGATACGTGAAGTTTGCGTTTTAAAAGCCACCAGTTCATGGACTTAGTGTAGCATAAGCTTAATTTAAGTTTAAAATTTTAGACCAAAATTAACATTCTATTCTTGGCGCATGTCCTTGATTGGATTGCGACGAACATTACGAAGCAACGGAACAACCGTACCAAGTAAACCGGTACCAATAATAATGGCAGCAACTATTCCAATCAGCGAAACATTAATATCAAAGAAATTGAAAACTAGATTTGTATTAACCGCGTCAAACAAAAGTTTAGATTGCAGGGTAGCATTTTTACCATAATAAACATTAGCGCCGTATGCCAAACCAATACCAACAAACAGCGAAATAACTACGATATATAAAGTTAGGCACAATGTATAAATAGTATAAACAAACGCAATATCACCGCGATTTGCGCCAAGCGACCTAAAGACAGCAGTTTCTCGACGACCATCAGCAATCGTACGACCAACCATAATAGTCATAATTATTACAGCCAACACAACCACTGCGATTGTGGCAATACCCAGGATGTTGGTTATTTTTTGCTGTAAATCTTGTAATGCGATACTGTTATTGCCGCTCGCCATCAACTGGAACAGCCGCCCAGGGCTAGCGCAAACACCATCCGCACTAGTCGTACATGACTTGTCAGCGATAAACGCTCGAGCATCAGTAGCATCTGAGAATTCAACGTAATAATTTGATGTTGATATATACAACGGGTCAGCTAAATCTGATAATAAAATTGACTTTATCGATGCAGCATTAGACATTTGATCGAGTAAATCAGCCGGAATAACATCAGCACCATTAGTTAACGATGAACCAACTATGCCAGACAATAAATCACCAAAAGTCGTATTATCATTAGCAGAAACACTTGGCGATAAGCCAACAATTTGGAATATCAACTTTTGTTGGATTGGCGCTACAACTTGACCAAAATCAGCGTCAAATTGATCTTGGGCAGCTTGGGTCTTCTTTTCCGTAATAGTACGAGTATCACTGATAATTACGGCTTGGCCACAAGAATTTGCTGCAGGTAAACCATAAATTAGATTTGGCTTCTGATAATCTTTATTGCTGGCATTTTTGGTAATATCGGCCGTTTGAACGATTGCTAGGTCGATCTGTTGCTGAGATATACTGTTACGATAGCAAGTCGTGGTTGTTATATTACCGCTTGCTACCTGTTTATATAATTGTTGAATCCGGTCGTAACGATCATTGGCGCTAGCATTAGATGAGAGCGAAGGCAATCCCAACAAAGTCTCAGCGGTCGAATATGATACAACCAATGGGATATCATCCTTTTTTACAGTAACATTTTGCAACATAAAAGGTTGGGTAAGCTGAGAATCATCAATAACAAGCGAGTTACCGTTATTAGGAAAATTAAGATCAACTCGCTGATTGTCTGTCGGTGTGAAGTTCTCATTTCCATCAAGCATCATTAAAATGCTTCCACCATTCAAAACAGACATTTTTGAAGAATAATATCCAATTGGATGATAAACAGCCGCAGCCTGCTTTAACTCGCTAATTCCAGGACTTGGATGTTGCTTGACGTAATCTTGAAGCGCTTGGGTAGCTGCATAACTTCGCAAATTCACATGTTTCGTTGACCCTTGGCCCGGCGCTGTTTGAGTAAATGTTGCCGATGGTTCGTTGCCTGCATTATAATCAATACCCAACTTTTTAGCTTCAGCTTGCTTGGCGGCGATTAAATCTTTACCTTTTTGCTCGGCTAGCGCAATAAAGTCCTTACCAGCCAAAACATTACCAACAAATGGAGGATCAGTCTGAGCGCTAACTATATAACGACTATTTAAACCTTCGCCACTAAATGCGGTAATACTTTTTGTAATACCCTGCGCAAGAATCATCGCAGCGATTAGACCAGCAAATAATATACTAGATAAAGCAATGGTAATTGCGGTGCGAACACGATGAATGCGCAACTTTGTGCCAGCAAGAATAATAGCATCACTTAGGCGAATCATATAATTGCTCCATCTTTAATATATATGATTCGGTCGGCACGCGCAGCAATAGCAGCATCATGCGTCGCAATAATTATAGTGGTGCCAAATTGTCGACGAATCTGTTCAAACAACTCAATTATTGCTGCGCTATTTATGCTATCCAAATTACCAGTTGGTTCATCAGCTAATAATATTTTTGGTTGGTTTATTAAGGCACGAATAATCGCCGCCCGCTGAATTTGACCGCCAGATAATTCAGATGGAAAATGGCTTAATCGGTCCGTAAGTCCAACAACTTCTGCTAGTTGCTGTATTCGTTGTTGACGTTCTTTTCGCTTTAATCTAGCAAACATTCCCGGCACTTCAATATTCCGACTAAGTCGTAAAAATGGCTGCAGATAAAAGAATTGAAAAATAAAACCTATCGTTTGACCACGAAAACGTGATAATTTTCTGTCACTTAAAGTTTTCAAGTTCACTCCATCAATCAGCACAACACCGCTGGAAGGTTTTTCAAGCCCAGCAATTAATTGCAATAACGTACTTTTGCCGCTACCACTTGGGCCTACGACAGCCAAAAACTCACCTTTTTGAACATCAATACTAGCACCACTTAAGGCTTGGACGATATTATGTCCAAGTTTATAAGTTTTGGTTAAATCTTTTATCGAAATAATTACGTTATCCACTTATCGCCTGCTTTTAGAGTTTATTTCAATAGCCATAATACTTATGATAATGGATGGGCGTTATTATGTATATGATAATTAAAAAATAATGTCGTGAATTCAAAGCCCTACGGGCTTTCACCAAATAAATACACCTATCAGCCGATAGGTGTATTTATTTGGTGAGGCCAGTGAGACTTGAACTCACGACATCTTGCTTAAAAGGCAAGCGCTCTAACCAACTGAGCTATGGCCTCTCATACTATTAACAATGTGGCTTACCCTGTCGCATGACGGGGTGGCCTCATATCTAAAAAATGTACCATTTTTAGGGGTAATTTGTCAATGTTTATGACGTTTATCGGACAAATGGGCGGGTTTTGTCATAAATAAATCAACAACAGCAGCAATTAGACCGAAACCAATAATATAATTTCGATTATCAACCAGCCAATTGTAGGCATCAGCGCCAGCGCCTTGCGGCATTAACGCATGACTAAGTGGTTCGATTAAAAAAGCCAGCGCCAATATCGTAAATAAACCAGCGCCAATCACCCGCCCAAATAAATTATGATAAGTCGGGCCATGAAACAACAAAATAACCGCCGGTAATAATACAATGACGGACAATACAATCGCAGTTGTGACAGCTCCTGACGGCGCGCCCAGTCCACCGGCAATCAAACCAGCGTTATAGCCCCAAATACCACTTAATAGCGATCCAGCAGCCAATGCCAGCCCCAATAATCCAAATCGACGTTTATGAATATATGACAACACAAACAACACAACCGCCAATAAGATAAATATAAAGAAAATATCCATGTTAAATATCCCTATGCAATATCATAAGCATATTATAACAGTTCGTAATTTGGCTAGGCGCCGACTTTGTCTTTTTTGTTATTGCGTTTAGCGTTATTTTCGATGTATTCAATAATCGGACCAGCCACATTGCGACCAGTTAGTTTTTCAATACCAAATCCTGGGCTGGCATTTACTTCCAAAATTAATGGACCACGGCTGCTACGCATTAAATCGACACCAGCGACGTTAAGTCCCATTGCCTTGGCAGCCTTAACGGCAATCTTTTTCTCTTCATCAGTTAATTTGATACTTACACCTTCACCACCTTTATGAAGATTGGACCTAAAGTCATCGTCAAGACTCTGGCGTTTCATACTGGCAACAACACGACTACCAACGACAAAAGCACGAATGTCAGTACCGGCTGATTCTTTAATAAATTCTTGTAACAAGATGTTGGTACCGTCATCATTTGTCAAATAAAATGCCTGCAAAACTGATTTAGCGGCTTTTTTAGTTTCAGCCAAAACAACTCCATTACCATGCGTACCACGAGCCAACTTAATAATAACTGGCATGCCACCTAATTGTTCAAGTAAGTCATCAATGTCGGTCGTATTGCGTGACACAACAGTCTTTGGAATACCAACACCAGATTTGGCTAATAACTGCAAACTACGCATTTTATCGCGCGATCGACTAATCGCAATCGAGCTGGAAACAGTATACAGACCTTGCATTTCAAGCTGACGCACAATCGCTGTTCCATACGAAGTCATGTATGAAGCAATACGTGGAATAATAGCATCAAATTTAGCTAAATCTTCACCACGATAACTAACGGTTGGGTTATTTTGCTCGATTGAAGCATAGCATTCTTTATACCGAATAACTTCTACTTCATGTCCACGCTTAACAGCCTCTTCCTTAAGGCGCTTGGTCGAATAATTGGCAGGACCGTTGGATAAAATAGCAATTTTCATGATTTTTTCTCCTTATCTATATCAAATTCTTGATTTATACGCGCGTCTACTAAAATATTATTTTCGCACAAGAAACGTCGGCCAATTAATATTTCGTAATTCATATCGGATCGATTCGACAAACCAATTCGTATACTATACGCCTTACCCTTTATAACAATATCTGTGTCAAATAGATAGCGTTTAACGCGGTGACCAGTCGAACTACGGACATACGAACTGACAAATCTAGTTAGCTCCATCGAATTTGAATGATTATCAGATGGAGTAAATTTCAAAACTCTTTTGCCATCAGATTTTCTAATTACGACTTTTATTTTCGAACAGTGTAATGCACCAGAATAAGCACCAGTATCAATTTTCGCTAGCACACCATGAAGACCGAGTTCCGGCAGATCAACATGTTCACAAATACCAAAAATGTCGTCATGATTATTCATATATAAAACTCAGTAATTTAATCTGTATACTGTATCATTTTTTCGTGTTTTAGTCAATGCTATTTGGCATTTTTTGATTGCTTATTTAAAGCGTAAACTGCAAAACCAATTAAACCAAGTGCCGCCAGGGCTAATAACAGATATGTCATGTCTTTTATCATCCAAACAACCGACAATACAACACCAACTGCACCCCACGTTGTAAACGATTTGCGCGAGAATAACAGACCGACCGCCAAGATTAGGGCATGCTCAATCAAGAAGATTACTTGATACGGTACATCGCTGGCCCCAAAGAATCCAAGCGCCGCCAATCCACCAAATAATGATATAAATGTCAGCGCAATATTGCCCCGAAATTTAGCAGACGCAACTTTACCATCTGAGTAATATGCAAAACTAACTAGCGCAATTACAGCTGCCCACCAGTGAGTATAAACTAGTATGTTTGTATCTGGTGCAATCATAAATAACACTCTTTGTAGACCAATCGTCGCTAATATCGATCCAATATCAATATAGTGATATTTGTTGGCGACAAATCCTTCTACGATTATCGCTAGCGACACTATCGCCAATACCCAGCCGGCCATAATAGCGACATCGTGACTTTGAGCTGTCAAGCTGAGTATATTTATTAGCCCAGCGACGACAACGGCTGACCACCACTGATAAACAGCGTACTTGTCTTGCGACAATAGCTTTAAAATCCAGTAGATTGCATAAAATACACCAAAGGCAACCCATGAAATTGCTAAACTCTTCCATTCAGTGGCGATATCCATAATATTCAACAACCTCGATGTCGATACCAACAGCATGCCGTTGGCTATCAAAATTAACCATGGCTGACTTTCCAAATATACAAAGATATAAGCGAATAAAGTAGCCACGGACCACAAACCAAATCCCCAATTATGATCCATGCCATAAGTCAAGAATAGCGATTGGAATGTAAATAACAAAAAGTTTACCACTATGCTTTGTCGGGTTGAACTTGGAGCATTCGCAAAAATTAACTTCTCAATCGACAACAATCCCAGCGATACGGCCGACAAGGTCATAAATATCAAGCCAACCCAGTGAACTTCAACTGATGGTTGAATAAACTGTGTTACTGCTATCCAAATCATGGCGTTTGACAGAATACTTAACCATGGCTGGCGCTCGAGGTACATTACACCATAGACAATAGCTGTTGCAACCGTCCAAACGGCCAATCCCCAGCCAGATTCGATACCAATCGTAAACATTAACGACTCAATGATAAATATAGCTATGTTGGCAAGTATGTATTGTCGAATACCCAAGTCTTTGTTTGTATTGATATACTTTTCGACTGACAATATACCAAATGCAATAGTTGCCAAAACAATAAAGATAACAGCTAGCCAATGAAATTCAATTGATGGCCGAACAAATTGCATGACAAGTGTCAAAATCATGCCGTTGGCGACGATACTGACCCATGGCTTGGATTCCAGATACATCACTCCATAGACAATAGCCGTTGCGATTGACCATATTGCCAGACCCCAAATTGCCTCAATACTAACTGTAAACATTAATGACTGAATGATAAATAAAACAATATTAGCGACTATAAATGGCCTGAAAGTTGCCTTCTTTGAATCTTCGATGTATTTTTCAAGATACAATATGCCAAGTGCGATTGAGGCTAAAATAATAAATATCAAAGCAACCCAATGATCATCAATTGAAGGCTTAATAAAGCTGACAATTGAAAACCAAATCATACCGTTGGCAACAATACTGAGCCATGGTTGACGCTCGAGGTACATCAAACCGTATATCAAAACAGTAGCCACAGACCAAATTGCAAAGCCCCAACCAGCAGGGACATTTATCGTAAATAACAATGATTGAGCTATAAACAAGACTAGGTTAGCGATAATATATGGGCGAATTATTATCGATGATTTAATTTGTTTTTCATATACTAACAGTTCAAATGTGATTGTAGCTAAAGTGATAAAAATAAATGCTATCCAATGTGACGCCAGATCTGGCTTGATATATGTAACAATTGATACAAAAATCATGCCGTTGGCAACAATACTGAGCCATGGTTGACGCTCGAGGTACATCAAACCATAAACCAGCAATGTAGCTACTGACCAAATAGCAAAGCCCCAGCCCGCACTAATGTTACCACTTGTAAACAGCAACGCCTCAATAATAAACAGGCTGAAGTTTACAAAAATATATGGTATCAGTGACGGTGATTTAGCTATGATTTGTTTTGCATATCGAATTGCCAGTAAAGTGGCCGCAAAAGCAATAAATGTTAAAGCTATCCATTGGTTTTCAAGAGGTGGTTGAAAGATGTTTCTTTCGACAATAACTGGTAGTGATACTAAACTAATAGTTCCAAATATAGATAGATTAATTCGACGTAGCCAGTATGCTATACCCAAACTTGACGCCAACATCATAGATAACTGAATAGAGACCACCGTGTTCCATGAACTGTCATTTGGAATAAATAACACACTCAGCATCTGCATGCCAAAGCCGATCCACAACCATATCTCGTTATTATCTTCACCGGCTTTGTGATGAGGTAAGAATAATATCGAAACCAAAGTTTGTAACAATCCAACAAAGGCAATCGCTAATCCAACCACCGTCCAAGATGCATCTGATAAGTCATAGGCCATCAAAATAACAGTCAAACTAGCCAATAACCGAACTACAAAAATCGATATATCACGCGTCGTTGTTGATGTAGCTGCCACAGCGCTGTAATACAATGTGCTGGCAAGTGAAATAATCCAAAAATCAGTGACAGTCAGACTGTTAACTCCGAATATGCTAGAAATTATCGTCAGCGGCACAATCCAATGATTTGTCTTTTGAATTGGACTAGCAAAATAATCTGGTAGCCATTTTGGACGTGCCGTTGCCAAAATAGTCAGTACCGAACCGAATAAAATCAAAACAACATAATACCAAATCAGACCAGCATCAAGCACTGCAATACCAGATGTCGACAGGCTAATACCGAATGCGATCGCCAAATACGACAATACTTCATTTTTCAAACGAGTTGCTGCCAAGATGAATGCAGCTAAACTTATTAATGACGTTACAAACCAGCTAAGGGGCGCATTTGGCAGTATAAAGTTATACATCGCAATACCCGTGAATGGCAACAGCGCCAAACCAGTACCAGCAAACGCAATCGCGGCTGGACGCAACCTGGGGACGGTACCGTGAAGTATTAAACCAGCTGAATAGAAGGCAATCGTGACCAACCAAACACCGATAAAACGTATCGATGCCGATATATCTGCCACCGCGACAAACAATGCCGCTGCCGCAACCAACAAAAAGCTAGCTACATAAAGTGTCGTGTTAATATTTTGCAAATCACGCTTTTTCTTTTCAGCGGCTTGGTCGGCGCTAGATTTAACAGGCGCTGCGGAATGGATTACAACTTGCGGAGTAGCGACATGCGTTGAGGCAACAACATGTGGAGTAATGTGTGGTGGCGTAACATTCTCGACCGGTGGCCGATATTGTACTTTCTGCTGATGCGATTCAGCCATATTCAAAACAGCAGCTGTTGGAATAGCCCTCATCTTATCAGGCATACCACTGTATTTAGGCTCTTTTTCGCCTTTATCTAGTTCAGTCTGGCGAGCTTGATACCCATCCCAGTATCCATGCATATAATCATTACTATTAGTATCAACTGCGTCATTTGGACCATTGCTGGTCTTTTTTAATATCCACCAAATAAACCATATGAACGCTATTAAAAATAATAATGAACCCATTTAAACCCCCTGTTTATACTAAGTATAAACCAAATGGTTAAAAAATGCCGTACTTTTTGTTGCCCTTAAAGGCTTCCAGCAATTCACGCTGTTTTTTCGACAATTTCGTAGGCGTATCAACAATAATACTGACAATATGCGGTCCGCGTTTGTCACTTTTCATTTGTGGCACACCGTGACCTGACAATTTAAAGTCAGCGCCTGATTGAGTACCAGCTGGCACCTTCATGCGAATTTCACCATCAACCGTAGCAACTTCAATTTCGGTACCCAAGGCCGCGTCAATCATACTGACATGTTGTTCGGACAAGATAATATCGCCTTCACGCGTAAAATGTTTGTGGGCTTTGACGCGAATATTAACATACAAATCACCCTTTTGGCCATTGCCAATCGCTTCGCCATGTTCGCGCAAACGGATTGTTGCACCATCATCAATACCAGCTGGCACCTTTAGATTAATAGCACGTTTGCGACGTTCGATACCGCGACCATGACAGACGGTACAAACTTTTTCAGGCACTTTACCACGGCCATCACATGTTTCACAGGTTGTTGCCTGTTGAATCGGCCCAAAAATCGTATTCATGACGCGATTAACTTGGCCTGCACCGCGACAAGTTGGACAAGTTTTCATTTCGTAACCAGGTTCGACAGTTGTGCCGTGACAATGTGAACATTCGTCATTCATTTCAAGTTCAATTTTTTCTTCGACACCAAATACGGCTTCTTCAAAAGATAATTGCAAAGTTGCTTCGACATCACGACCACGTTTTGGACCTTGGTTGCGACTGTTGCCGCCGCCAAAGAATTGGCTGAAAATGTCACCCAGTCCACCGTCACCAAAGTCAAAATTGACGTTTTGGCCACTAAATCCACCAAAGCCGCCACCGAATGGATTGCCGCCAGCCGATCCGCCACCATTACCACCAACGCCAGCATGACCGAATTGGTCATAACGTTGACGTTTAGAACTGTCTTTTAAGACTTCGTAAGCTTCGCTAACTTCTTTGAATTTTGATTCGTCACCACCCTCTTTGTCAGGGTGATGTTTAACAGCAGCCTTGCGGTAGGCCTTTTTTATCTCATCATCAGAGGCACCTTTTTGGATACCTAATACTTCATAATAATCACGTTTTGTCATCAATACTATTGTATAAAATTAGCACTCTTATTTCAAGAGTGCTAATGTGAATATATTTTCTAGGAAAAAGGCAGCCGAGTTTATGTTCAAACTCAGACTGCCAGTACCTCACTTCTCATCCAAGCTTTGCTCGGATGAATTTTCTGAATACTTGGCGATGTAGACAGCCCAAGACGACATTGTCGTCCAAATAGTCACAATCAGAACTGCTATAATCACTGCGTTAAATGCATCGCTTAGGGGCGGCATTAACAACATTGATACAGCAATAAACTGACAAACCATTTTAATTTTGCCGCTCAGATTAGCAGAAATGATAACTCCACGCTTTTTTGCGCGAGCTCTCATGAATGTAACTGATATTTCTCTTATCGCAATGATTATCGTTACACCCAGAATAAGTTTATTACTGGGGTCGATAAAGCTCATTGTGACAAGAGGCGTCAAAATCAGGAATTTGTCTACAATTGGATCCATAATCTTACCGAGGTTTGTTACCTCGTTTCGACTACGAGCCAAATGCCCATCAAGGATGTCGGTTGAACCAACCAAAACAAAAATAATAACCGCTAACCACCGAAGTGGTTCACTATCCCAGCCAACGAATATTATCGCTGCTGGCAGTGGGCTCAAAATAAGCCTTGCAATAGTAATTTTGTTAGCTAGAGTCGACCAATCCTTGCGAATTTCCTCAATCGTCAACATAATCACCCCTTGGGTTTATGGGTTTTGAAAAAATATACTGTGAGATACAATATCACATCACTATGATATATCCGATTATTATATACTAAAAGTCGTATTTTTCAATGACCAATCAGCCTAGACATTTTGGCATTGAAAAAGGGCCAGACAGTTGCTGACCCTTTGTTTTTTGCCCTTAACTAACTTTTTTGGCCCTACATCGCACATTGGCGACGAAATTTGCGATTGTACCTTTTACGGTTATCGTGATATGACCAAACAATTGTGATGGACGACACCAGCATCATATAGAGGGTTGCCTCTGTCCAAAAACCTTTGGGTCCAAACAACAAAAGGGCTGTCATTGCAGCCACAAATGGTCTGGACATGTCACTTATGAATCGATGAATCTCTTCACCGTAATCGACACCTGTTATTTTGTTTTTGCAAATTAACAGTTCAAATACGACGATAAAGACCGAGACAAAGCGAACCCCAGGCGATTGGTACATGATACATATAATTATCAGCGGCATTATAGGCAATAAATTGCCAACAATTGGAATTAAGTATTGTTCAAGCTGTGAAGCCCGAACCATCTTTTTTCCAAAGTAGTTTATTGATAAATCAATAACTACTCCGCTGACAAAAATAAACGCCACCAAAGCTCTGACCGACTCGCTGGCTGGGTCCACTAAATTCAGCAGACACATCAAACCAACAACGGCAATCAGTGCAATTGAAAATAAATTGGCCGGTTTCGACCAGTCACTTTTTAGTGTCGATAAAACTACCATAACCACCTCTGTGATTAAATTGTTTAAAAAGTTAGAAGAACCTGCCGCAACTATTGCAGCATAGTTGATAATTATATATAAAAACATATTACTTTACAATAGGCAAACAAAAGCAGTTATTTTTGGGCATAATAATAGAGGTCGGGTGGTTACACCGGACCTCTATTTTACTATTTTCTCATCCACATTACTCACCGTTCAAGATGTTTCCTCTGAAGTATCTAACCAGTGATAGGTTAGAAAAATATTCAGAAACATTCTGAATGCGTTTTGTATAAACTTTGACGTAATCTATCCAGGAATATAATTCCGATAAAAAAGTCAAAGCCATAAAAACGTACTTAGCACGATCCCAAACTCCAGGTGGCAACAACAACAAAGCTATTGTTACCGATAAAGCCAAAGTTTTGACTTTGCCTGAATAAAGAACGTTTGCGTCTTTACCTTTTCGGATAGTTATAAACTGAATCACAGCTATATCTATTTCCCGAATCGTAGTAAAAATTGCAAACGCCCATACTATCGGATTACTGGTGGATACACAGATTGCCAACAGAATAGCGCTGGAAAAGATCTTATCAACGATAGGGTCCAAAAAAGTACCCAGTCGCGTTATTAGATTTCTTTTTTTAGCGATATATCCATCAAGATAATCTGTTGCAGCCAAGACAGCAACAAAGTACAACATTGTCCATTGCATAAGTATCCTGCTTTCGTAATCCCAATTTACCGAAAGGACTGCGGCAGGAACCCAACAAAGCAATAGTCTTGACAATGTAATTAAATTGGGCAGTTTTGACCAATCCTTTTTTACATCACGCCAAGTAATTAACATAACGCTCCCGGATTAAATGGTTTGAAAAATAGTAATAAAAATTTGCTTACCTCGATCCGTTAAGAGAGGCATTAGATTAAATTATATATAAAAACATATTTTTTACAATAGACAAGGTTGATTTGGCTATTAGAATATAGCTAATGGAATGTAGCGGAATCTCACTATTAGCTATTGCGAATCGCCATATTCCATATTCCATTCGCTGGACAGCGAAGCTATATTCCACTTCCTGCCATATTCTAATAGCCAAATTCCAATAGCACTCAATATGTCAATTGAGTAGTTTTGGCATAAAAAAGAGCTATCAGCAACGATAGCTCTTTTTAGCAGAAACGACTACCTATTTTTTGTCGTCGACAACTTCACCTTCAACAGGTTCGTCATCTTTTTTGGCTTCACCTTCAGCGGGCGCTGCCTGTTCTTTTGATGCCTGTTCGTACATCTTGGCACCAATTGGCATTATAGCGTCGTTTAAAGCTTTGGCGGCTGATTCCAGCTCGTTTTTGTCTTCGCTGTGTTCATGCTTTTTTGCTTCTTCGATAGCGTCAGTGATAACTTTTTTATCTTCATCGCTGATCTTGTCTTTGAATTCATCTGGCATCTTACCAGCTTGGTAAATCGCACTCTCTAGGTGGTTGCGAGCATCAATTGCTTCGCGTTTTTTCTTGTCTTCATCAGCATGCATCTCGGCTTCTTTTTGAGCTTTTTCGATGTCTTCTTTGCTAAGGTTGCCACTGTTTGAAATTGTAATACTTTGCTCTTTGCCAGTACCTTTATCTTTGGCGGTAACGTGCAAAATACCGTTGGCATCAATATTGAATGTAACTTCAATTTGAGGCACACCACGAGGTGCAGGTGCAATTCCATCCAATGTGAATCGTCCAAGTGACTTGTTGTCCCTTGCAAGTTCACGCTCGCCCTGAGTAACGTGAATTTCAACTTGTGGTTGACTGTCGGCAGCAGTACTAAATGTTTCAGATTTAGATGTTGGGACAGTCGTATTGCGTTCAATCAATTTAGTTGCAACACCGCCCATAGTTTCAATACCTAGGGATAGTGGGGTAACGTCCAACAGCAAGACGTCTTTGACGTCACCAGCAAGCACACCACCTTGAATAGCAGCACCAACGGCTACAACTTCGTCTGGGTTGACACCCTTCAAAGGTTCTTTACCAAAGATGGCTTTGACTTTTTCGACAACTGCTGGCATACGAGTCATACCACCGACCAAAACTACTTCGTCGATTTGTTTAGCAGTTAATCCAGCATCTTTTAGGGCCTTTTCAACTGGTTCAGCAAGACGATTAATCAAATCTGATACTAATTCTTCCAATTTTGAACGAGTTAATTTGTATTCAAAATGTTTTGGACCATCAGCATCAGCTGTCAAAAATGGCAGGTTGATTTCGGTCTCGTTAGTAGTTGAAAGTTCTTTTTTAGCTTTTTCAGCTTCGTCTTTTAGGCGTTGCATGGCTGCTTTGTCAGATTTCAGATCAATTCCCTGTTCGTTTTTAAAGACGTCTAGGAAGTGGTTGACAATACGGTTGTCAAAGTCTTCGCCACCAAGGTGCGTATCACCGTTGGTTGATTTAACTTCAAACACCCCATCACCTAGTTCAAGCACTGAAATATCGAACGTACCACCACCAAGGTCGAATACGGCGATCTTTTCTTCTTTTTTACTTTCCAGGCCATAGGCTAGGGCAGCTGCAGTTGGTTCGTTAATGATACGCTTTACTTCTAGACCTGCGATTTTACCAGCGTCTTTGGTGGCTTGGCGTTGAGCATCGTTAAAGTAAGCCGGAACAGTAATGACAGCTTCGGTGACTTTTTCGCCCAAAAAGGCTTCAGCGTCAGCTTTTAATTTAGACAAAATCATCGCTGAAACTTCTTCTGGTGAATAGTTTTTGTCGCCCAATTTAATCGCTACGGCGTCACCGTTTTTGACGATTTCGTATGGCATAATATCCAGGTCAGTTTGAACTTCACTGTCACTAAACTTGCGACCAATCAGACGCTTAACACCATAAATAGTGTTTTTAGCATTTGTGACGCGTTGACGTTGAGCAACCTGCCCAACCAAACGTTCACCGTTTTTGTTAATCGCAACAACACTTGGTGTCGTACGATTACCTTCGGCGTTTGCAATAACCTCTGGTTTTCCAGCTACCATGTATGCTACGGCGCTGTTAGTTGTACCAAGGTCGATTCCAATAATTTTACCCATTTTATTTTTCCTCCTTTTTTAAATCAACTTTATAACTATCTTTCTGTTCACCCTTTAATATGCTGACTGAATATTTTACGCCTTCATCCTCAAAATATGCTCTATCAGATAAGAGATACCCCGAGTCAGGAATATTTGTGGATGTATTTAATACCGTAAAAAAAATACCATCCTTATTTACGTAACATATATAATTTTTAGTAAGATACATAGATTCTCCCCATATTCATTTATTATATTTTAGCACTCTAGTGCTTAGATTGCTAATATATCCATTGTAAATTAGCTGGCACTCGTATGTCAAGAGTGCTAGATTGGAATATGGAATATAGCTGTTGGCTATTGGCAAAATTACAAATTCGCCATATTCTAATAGCCAAATTCCAATAGCTACAAAGTATTGTACTGCTCGGCTCGCCTAGCGATTTCGGCGGCTTCGTCGGTTGAGATAATGATGATTGGCTTACTTGATTCGACTGCAATATTGGTTGCTTCGGCTGGTTCAAAAGTTTGGTCGTTTAGATTATGGTCGTAATTAAAGCCCAAAAAACCAAGGTTATCTAGGATTCGGCTGCGAATAATACTAGATCTTTCGCTGATAGTTGCGGTCATAACCAAGCTGTCGATTCCACCCATACTAGCGGCCATTTGACCAATCGCCTGTTGAATTCGATAAACAAATAATTTCAATGCTAGAGCGGCTTTTTCGTCGCCGTTTTGTTCGCTGGTTATTAATTGACGAATATCATTTGATGTACCACTGACACCAATTAGTCCGCTTTGTTTGTTTAAGTATCTTTCTAATTCTTCATCATCCAAATTTAGTTCACGTTTAATAGCAATCGCGGCCGATATGTCGATATTGCCGCTGCGTGAAGCCATCACCAGGCCTTCCAGTGGCGTATAGCCCATAGTTGTATCAACACTCGCGCCATCCAACACAGCCGTCACACTGCAGCCACTGCCCAGATGACAAATAACTGTTTTGGAAGGCAGCATATTTTTTTCAGCCAAATCCCTAACAATCGATCCGACCGAAACACCATGATAGCCAAAGCGTTTAATCTCAAACCTGTCAGCCAAATCTGTATCGATGCCATAATGCCAAGCCCATGGATATTTAGTGGCATGGAATTCACTGTCGGACACCGAAATAATTGGCACACTTGGAAAATGTTGTTTTAGCTGTCTAATTTCATATAATTCTGTTTTGATGTGTAGCGGCACAATCTGTTGAGCTTCGTGCATGGCCGATTCGATTTCGACAGTCACCAATTCGTCTTGCATAAAGCGACTACCAGGCGCTACTACCCTGATGCCAATTACTTTAACTTCGTCAGTATCGTCAATCACCTGTCGTTCACGTAGTAATGGCATGACGTAACGCGATACGCCACTTAAATCAGCATCTTCATAGGTCGTCGAATATTCTTGGCCGGCATGTTCGATTTTGCCAAAAACTCGGCCGTCAACAAATTCAAAGTTAATCGTCGCCCAACAAAAACCATTAGCAAACACGGCATATTTGCGACTGGCGCTGCCTGGATTTACTACAAGTGTTAACGATTCTGACGCCATGTGCCCCCTAATGACTCAATAATATAGTACTTATTATATTACTGTCGGGTCACTTTAACCATAGCATGACGAATTGGACGGTCATTCAAAGTGTATCCTGCCTGCATTTCTTCGGCAATAACTTCATTTTCACCTGTGGCATCTTCGTCAAATTGAATAGCTTCGTGTAAATCTGGATCAAATTTGGCACCAGCAGCGGCATCAATTCGTTTTAATCCCATGCCTTCTAATGACTTTTCAAGGTTTTTTGTTAGCCCAGCCACACTTTGAACCCATTTGTTATCTTTTAATTCTTCGGGGGTATAAGTAATAGCCCGTTCGATATTGTCGATAACAGGTAATAATTTTAAAATCGTACCAGTCTTACCCAATTCAATTGATGCTTTTTTATCCAGTTCGCTGCGTTTGCGATAATTTTCAAAATCCGCCCGAGTCCGCTGCAAATCAGCCGTCAATTCATCCAATTGTTGCTGTAATTCTAATTCTTTTTTGTTCTTCTTTTTTTCAATCATGTTCTCTTCCTTATTTACCTATTACCCTATTACTTTTTGCCATATTCCAATAGCCAATAGCCATATTCCAACTTACAGTACTTCCTCTAACATCGCCCCGGCATGACGCACTAAACGCATAACTTTAGCATAACTTTGTCGGGTCGAGCCCAAAACGCCGATATAACTGCGGTCGCTGTATGGCGAACGATAACGGCTGATAATCAAACTGACGCCACTGGATTTGCCAATTGGATTCTCGGCACCAATATATACATTCAATGGCTCGTTTGGCGCCGCTTCGCGTAACCAAGGTTCGAGGTTATCCAATAATCTGGCGACTGCTTGCGCATGGTTAGCCTGCGCAAATTCGGGTTGAGAAAACAAATTGCCAATACCGCTCATATAAAGTTCATCGCCAATTGTTGCGATGCCCAAGTTATGAGTTAAATCAACTAAGCTATCAACTGCGCTACGAATCGCACGGTCGGCGTGATTGCCATGTGTATTAACTCGGGCCTCAATCGTTCTCGCACTACGATCGAGCATTGGCAATGATTTGTCGTCATAAGCATCGTTAATCATATTAACGTAAAATCGATAACCGGCATCGGTTGGAATTCGGCCAGCACTGGTGTGTGGTTGCGCAATAAAGCCCATTTCTTCTAACTTAGCCATTTCGCTGCGAATTGTCGCACTGGATACATTAAAAAGTTTGGCCAGCATTACGCTGCCAACTGGGGCTGCAATCTCGGCATGTTGCTCGATAATCGCCGCTAATATCTGAATCTGACGCTCTGTCATGTCGATATTATATCGTAATTTAGCACTCTGTGTCAACGAGTGCTAAAGTGGCTACTGGAATATAGCTATTGGAATTTAGCAATTAATTTTATTACTTAGGTTCCAACCACATTCCATGTTCTAATAGCCACATTCCAATAGCGCCCAATTGTTCTAGCTGTTATACTTTAAGGCATATGTATAACCAAACACAAATAGACGCCATCAAAAACTGGCTGGGTAATGGATCGATTAATATTTTTGGGCGACCATTTGCTGGTAAAGACAGCCAAGGCCGACGATTAACTGAAATTTTCGGTGGTAATTTAGTTGGCGGTGGCGAAATTTTGCGCGGTAGCACCATTCCTGATTACATCAAAGAATATACTCATTCAGGACATCTAATCCCTAGTGATGATTACGTAAATATTGTTTTGCCATACCTTAGCCAACCACGCCTAGCCGATCAGCCATTATTTTTAAGTTCAGTCGGACGCTGGAGCGGCGAAGAAGAAGGTGTTATTAAATCGTTAGCGGCATCTAATCACCCGCTAAAAGCCGTCATCTTTTTGAACATATCTAACGACGATTCACACGACAGATGGTTAGCGCGCGACGTTAACAATGATCGTACGGCCCGACATGACGACACCGAAGAAGTCTTGCAAACTCGATTTGATGAATTTCAACAAAAAACCGTGCCAGTGTTAGAACACTACCGTAACCTGGGATTGTTAATTGAAGTTGACGGCAAACGCACCCGCGACGAAGTTACGCAGGACATTCTAGACGCGCTGTCAGCCAAAATCTAAGCCGACTTGCGAACTTTTCGTCGGCGCTTGCTGACCTTATATCGACCAGCGCCAAATTTGCGGTCAAATATATCACCACCCCAAAAACCGAGTGTAATCGCGACTGCCGTCAAATACAGTGGAACTGGCGTTTTAAACCACGGGGTGTTTACGATGTTACTAACTATACTCGTAGTTGGCTTTTTAACTGACCCACTAACCTGTGCTGTGGTTTGAACATAAGCCGTCTTGTCATTCTTGTCTGTTAACCTAAATTCAATCCGATAAGCATCTGAAAACGCATATTGAAACGTGACTGTTCGATAACCAGCAGTTGGAATACTTAGTAATGTATCTTCTGAACCATCACCCCAATTAATATTAACAGCGTAAGGAGGTGTACCACCCCAAGTTAGAATCCCCATGACTTGTTGTATACCAGGAAAAAATAGACGTGGTAGACAAACGACTGCAATGTGCGGTTCGGTCGTCACTGGAATATTGATTGGCTTAAAACTACTACAATCCCCAAGATCGGGTTGCACGTCGGGGATAACTGATGGATTGTCAGGTAAAACAGGTTTTTTCTGTGGTTGATTTTGAACAGGAGTACTAATAGTCGTTGATTTAGCAGTTATGTTAATAACTGGCGTTGCTGGTCCAGATTGATTAATATCGTCGTAGTTCAGAGCACTTAATACATTTGCGCCTAATTGAATTTGAATCATCAAATTGAATGTTCCGGCCGTCGTACAATTAGTCGACCCAGCTATCGAATCGTTGTCTTTGACGACAACAAAGGTGCCCACAGCACATGTTCCATTAACTTCAATAATGTCTTTATCGGTGAACGTCTGTCCTTCAACAGGCGACGTAATAACCGCACCAATGGTTGGTGCTGGACCATTTACAATCGCATTCACCGAAACCGTTCCGTCACTAGTTACTGCATGTACAGCATTTTCACTGAATAACAATAAAAATCCAACAAGCACTAATATCACAGCAAGCGCCAGATGAGAAGTATGACGATGATGGATTAATTTACCTGTATGTTTGTGGTCAACTAAACGAAAATGACGTAGGCCAGCTTTTTTAGTATTAACCAAAACAACCTTGCGTGAAGATTTTGCAATCCGCTTATTTGTCTTTTTTGACGTCGTGCTTTTTATTTTTGTTTGTGTTTTCATTTTTTGCTTTTTCGATTATACGTCTATTATACACTTTAATGAGACGACCGAGAATATATATGACCGTCGCAGCAATAAATATAGCAGCAAGTATTAATTTGTATGGAATTACCCAAAAATCAGTTGTCGCAGTAATAGCTTGACCCGTCATTCCATAACCTAGCGCCAAATTTGCCGTATACTTACCAAACATCCAACCGTTGTCATATTGGACATCGTACCGACGAATGCCGTCCGGTAACACGTTTGATTTTGTATCGCCAACTTCCAGTGATTTGACCAGATTACCGAACATATCATGAATCTCGATATTACCTATCGGTTTGACGTGTATATTACCTTCATTGCGAATACGAGTCACAAATGTAATTGGGCTATTTTCAAAAAACCAACTTTGTTTACCGTTTAAAGAAGTATAAAATGATGCCAAACTTGCTTTTTCGGTAATATCACCAGCTACACGAACAAGAATCAAAACACCAGTACTAACATTTATGCCGACACCGGTTGAATCGAGGTTTGGAGCATCACCATAAAAACGGAGCACTCCATAATGTCCTCCTGGCTCAGCATTTGCCGGAACATTTATCTGCGCGCTGATTGCTACTCGCTGCTGAGATTTAACTTTGATTTTATCAAGTGCTGGAATCCAACTAATTATAGAAGCGGTCGCAGGCAAGGTGCTTTTTTCAACAATACTTGGCGCACCAGTTTCATTGGCAGACACAAAATCATTAACCGACGAACTGTAGATAACATCTGATGGAGTAACATTTTTCAACTTCAAATCAAGAGAGTAAGTCCTGCCAGCTTCTGCATTTAATTCATAGTAAGCTGGACTAATTTCAAGTCCTTTATCAACATTCTCTAAAGACTGAGCGCCAGCTGGTATATTTGTTACGATTAACGCTAAACCAACTGATAATATCAGGCTTAATAGTAATCTTGGCTGTCGCATATAATTCATTAAAAGTTAGCAGTTGCTGTATACGTCAGTATGGTCTGGTATGCACCAGCAGCTGTGGCGCCATCGATGTTTGCAATATAACTGGTTGTAAAGACGTTGCTGTTAGTTGGTACAGCTACCGAAGCGACAACATCGCCAGCTGGATTAAACTTAAATTGGTTGGACGTACTGTAACCAGTAGCAGCTGTACCAGTTCCGGTACCAGTAACGTTCGAACCGATTGCAGGCGTTGTATTACTCATTAAATTTATACCAAATTGCTTGCTGTTCATTACTGACGCACCACCCGTTGTCATAGCGGTAATTGTATTTGTGCCAGATGTTAATGTCGTACCACTATATGAAACTGAGTATCCGGTTGAAGCGTTAGTTGCTAAAGTCATACTTGACGTACCTGTACCTGTCGCACCGATTGACAGCGTGCCTAACGCAACAGTTGCTGCGGCCAACGTAAACGTTAATGTCTCGTCAACATTCGCCGTCACTGTGATTTGTCCAGCTGTCGATGTAGCGACATCACCAGTATCGATTGGCGTCGTCCAGGCAGCATCTGAGAATGTAGTAATACGTATAAAGAAAGTTGAGTTAGTTGCACTTGGGTTAGTAACTGACGCAAAGTTTGCTGTTATGCCAGCAGTTGGCGCACCAGTGTTACTGGCATTTAACATACGTAATTCACCAGCGGTTGCGGTGTTAACTGTCCAAGATCCACCAGATCCCAAGTTAGAAGACGAAGCCAAAGTTGAGGTACTAGCGCTAAATCCAGGCGCAAGCGTACAAGCACCCGATGCCGTCGTACAAGCCGCAAAACTAACTGATTTAATAGTCGTTGCCTGAGCAGCCGTAAAAGTAAAATTATATGTCGTGCTGGCGCTGGCAAGTGAGGTACCAATTACAACTTTTCGCGCCGTAATTGCCTGAGCCGAAGCAACACTCGGGAAATAGTTTAGTAATAATGTAGCCGCGATGAACGCGTACAAAATTTGTTTTGATAATATCTGAATTTTTATTTTGTTCATCTAACTGTAGCCCCTATAGACTTATGATAATAGTATCTAAATGATATAATAACATAAGCATGAAAAAAACAATACTAATATTTGCCTTTTACTCTACGTTATTTTCTAGCCTGACCTTACCAACAGCATGCTTTGCTCAACCCTACGGAAAAGGCGTCTATGGTGCAAACGTTCCTTATGGCAATTTAACATCGCTGTCAATTGCAACTAGTGGCAATATCAGCATTCCAATTACACCAACAACATCAGGTACGTTAGCGACTGGAAACAGCGTTGTGACAGTAACATCAACTGACGTTATGGGTTATAAATTATATGTTCGAGCGCTAAATAACACTAATATGAATAACCTAGGAGCGTTATTGCCTGCATCTGGCAACTCTACGCCAGCGTCACTGGCGATCAATACTTGGGGATACAACACCGATGCTTCAAATAATTTTGTCGGTATAACTTTAAATGACATATTAATACGCGCTGTCAGTACACCTGTTTCGGCCGGAGATATTACAACCGTAAAATATGGCATTAATATAAACCTAGCGAAACCAGCTGGTGATTATGTTGCCAGCATAGTTTATACCGCCGTGCCTCAAACAGACTGATTTTTCTGACGTTTTCTTTGGACTTTACGTACTATTGTTGATACTAATAATATTACCAAGACTATAAAGAAGATTGCGGCGTACCACGGCATATAAAGAATGTAACGTGTTTCGACAACTGCCGGACTATCCCCTAGCCCAACGGTATAAATAACTTTATATATACCGGGGAATTTTGGTAAAGCTAAATCGCCGTATATCGATCGAACTGTGCCGGGTAATATTAAATCGTCACCTAAACTACTGGCGGCTGTATCATTTCCGATTAAATTTAAAACTTGTATATTGTACCGGCTACGAAAATGAGTCGTACCAGAATTGCGCAAAGCCGCACTCCAACTACTAGTTCCGCTGATTAACCACGGTGAAGATAATGATACTAAATTACCCACACGCGTCACCTGACCACTAACCGTAATATACAGTAACGAGGCAACTCGTTGACGTGACTTTACTGCGCTGTTCGAGCTGGCGGTGTCAGTACTGGCAAATAAACTAATGTAACGACCACCTGGCTCAGCCGATAATGGCACACCAACAGAATATTTGACATCTTTTGTTTCACCAACAGTCAAATCAACTTCGATTGGTGTAAATCTGACCCATTTTGCCATATTCGACTCAGCCGTAAAGGCATAATCGTACTGCTGGTTAATAACGCTGAATTCTTCGGCCGTCAAACTAACTGTCATAGGTTTGTCGGTTGAGTTTTTGACCGTCAACACACCATCTAGTGATGTTCCTGGACTAATTTCAAGTTCAGTCCGCAATGGTGACAGGGTTAAACCCTTCAGGTCAACAGCGCTTTCAGCATAAGTTGGTTGAAAATATAATAAGCAAACACCAATCATAAATACCAACACGACGAATGGTTTAATATATTTAGTGATATTTATTTGATTTATCATCTGTTTTCATTGTATCATCACGCCTAAAATATTTCCCTTCTTTGCGATAATAATCCTTGCAAAGATAGGACATAATATTGTATAACTGCGATGTTTTGCTATAATCAAATCAGAAAGTGAGAGGTTATGAATTTAGGAAAAACTGAAATAATATTGTTGATTGTAGCAGTTGTATTGGTACTTTTTGTTGGTGGCAAAAAACTACCCGAACTAGCTCGTGGTATCGGTCAATCTGGTAAAGAACTAAAACGTGCTTTTCGTGATGACGAAAAAGACAAAGAAGAAGACAAAAAGTAAAAACATTTACCAATAAAAACACCCTACATTTGCAGGGTGTTTTTTTGATCAACTAACTAACCTTACCAGTACAACAATGCTCGCCACATTTCCTGAGCAGAATGTCGCATCACATAAAGGTATTTCAAACCATCGGCAGTTTGAATGATTTCCATTCTGTTACCTGATACGGCGGTTGAATGACCGTATGGTACCGTTGACGCATTTTCAATAGTGTTTTTGACTAAATCATAATAAACAATCCTACCCGACATACCAAGCACGGTCGAAAGGTTGATATATATCCTATCTTTGCCATCATAAACATACATTGTACCCGTTGTATTGGTTTCAAATTGTGGGAAGTATGACATTTTTTCCCAGTGTTCGGCAGACATATCATAACGTTCAAGCTCAACCGTACCAGTACCTACAAATGAGTACAGGTATTTATGATTGATAGTTGTATCAGTACATCCGGTTATATTATCTATGTGTAGACCATAGGCCTTAGGCGTTGCTTCAAGTATGGCATAGGCTGTCGATACGTCGGGTGCGGTACCTACTGCTGTAGTTATGGTATTAACTGTATTTGATGCAATTATATATTCGTTACCTTGCGATGTTCCAGATAAGAATCTTAGGCGTTTACCTACCCAACAGTTTACATCCCAGTTTTTTGTATTATCCTGCATAACAGTGGTTGAAGCAACAGCTGTAATAGCAGTGACGTTAACAGTCATGTTAATTCCAGTACCAACTACGTTAGTCGTTGCGACACCAGTAACAACTGTGTAACCAGAAACTCCACCGTCAACTAACCTTATCGCCGTTACAACACCACCAGATACTGCAAGCACTTGAACTCTGGCTGTTCCGCCAGTTACGGCAGAAATATCACCAACAGCATAACCCGTACCACCTGCGGTTGGCGCGGCAGCAATGGTTGAAATACCACCAGCACCGCTGACAGTTCCAAACGTCTCCATAATAATATAACGTGTCGTTGTATCGATTGTGAATGACTGGGCTGCGAATGTCAGTGTATTATTTGTATTACTAATAATCGTAATTTCATTACCAACACCAGTACCCTCAACGATACGGACTTTTCGACCGACTGTTCTGGCCCATGCATTCGGTTGCCAGTTTTTTGTCGTGTCAATTAAGGTCGTTGTTGAACCGCCAGTTGCAAAGCCTTCTAGTCCGCCACCAGTTCGTCCTAGATTACTTACATCTTGTCCGAACGGTTTTATATCATGAATAACATACCTTGATGTTCCGTTGACAGGTGCAGTCGCCGCTAATGTCCAAACCAAAGTTGTCGCTGTATTGGATACAATACGTCTGGTCTGACCAGTAGAAAATAAGGCGTTAGTTGTAAGTTGAACTAATTTTCCGGCGTGTTCATTAATTGCCCAGTTTTTAGTACAGTCCACAACCTGTACAGTTGATGGTGACGCCAAAATTGTAGCCGAAGCTGCACCTGGATCACCAACTGATACATAACTAAACTGTGTACTTGATGGTACACCGACAATCGTATAGGTACCGTTAAACTTGGCCATGCCCGTTCCTGTTGCGCCGGTTATTGTAACTGAATCACCTAGCAGGAAGTTGTGCGATATTGGCGTAACTGCCAGCTCTGAAAAATCAACTGAGCTGACGGCGATAGTACAACCAACTCCACCAGCAGGTGATACTGTTGTTGCCTGTGTTGCCACCGTGTACCCTGTTCCAACTGTTTCCAATATAACTGAAGTTACGGCTCCAACACCAGCACTAACACTTAGCACTCTGGCGGTTCCACCTGTACCCGTACCGATTGTGATAATGTCATTGATGTTATATCCATAACCACCCGCAATTGGTGTGGTATTGATTGCCGTGATACTAGTAGCCGTTCGGGTTATAGATGTCAAAGCAAATGGATCCTGGCCTGACCTTTTTGCGGCTAATTGATTACACTGGCCATCATCAAATTGTGTCCCCGGTGTCCATTGGTCACGCATAGTTGAATATTGCAATAAGTCAGCATAGTTACCACCTACTAGATAAATCTTGCCAACGTCGCGCCATATTTCGTAACTTGAGGTGGCATCAGGGTTAACGTCCCAGTCAAATGTAATATTA
Organism: uncultured bacterium; assembly: GCA_903899655.1. Classification (GTDB taxonomy): domain Bacteria; phylum Patescibacteriota; class Saccharimonadia; order Saccharimonadales; family Saccharimonadaceae; genus UBA1547. The sequence continues at coordinate 189,874 of CAIUKF010000009.1, read as the reverse complement.
AAGTTATTTGTCGTATTAGATAGTACCGTTCTAAATTGACCGATGCCAGTACCTGATACAATTCGGATTTGGAAGTTTTTATATTGATTTTGAACCATGGTTGCGCCAGTCGTTAAACTGCGAGCTGTAGCCGAAGCGACGGCCGTTGCAGCAACAATTGCACCACCATTTTCGGTCATACGTTCCATGCTTAAATCTGATGCAGCCAAGTTTACTGCTGTGCGAAGTCCAGATGATGTCGTTTTGCCATACCACTGGTCTGCAAGTAGGTCATAATAAGATAACGAGAAGAAAGGCGCGGTCGTAGTACCCTGAGTAATATTCCATATACCACCTGATACAATCATAAATTGCGAGGTAGAATCGGGATTAGTCGTCCAGTTTGTATCAACCGTAATAATATGCGACTCAATAAGATACTGCGACGATACCGCGACGGATATGTTCATTAGTGGGTTAGCCCAAGCGTTGACGGTAATATAGTTTGCATCGGACCAAACCAACGAGTTGGCATTATTGTATAGAATAGGACGCAACTGAGTTCTACCAGTACCAAAATCACACCTGAATTGATAATCACGCCACTGATTAACTTTCCACTGTTTCAAGGCAACTCCGGTTGTTGCATCAACAATGCTTGATGTTCCCGCCGTAGTCACAATCCCACGTTCATGAATTGTTGGTGCAGATATACCCGTTATGGTGCGTTCTTGGCCAGCGCCCGTACCGGCAATAATACGGATTTTATAACCTACCAAAGCGTGACCATGAAGACCAGCCAACTGCATCGTATTGTTACCACCGCCACTTGAAATTGCTCGTCCGTAATGACCGACTGAATTAGATAACACATTGTTATTCATAATCGTCGGCACAGTAAAGCCCGTCATGTTAGTCATACGATTCCATGAATCAGACACCGTGTCATAACGATAAAGTTCAGCCGAAACCTGGTAATACAAATATCGATTACCGAGCGAGTTACCAGTCGTCATTGATGATACAGCCGTCGGTGCGGTTGGTGCAAAACGACACCATTCCCAGACGGGCAAATCGACTTGTGATTTTAGATTATTTGTTACGGCCATATGTCTGTTTTATCCTAACTAAAAGTTAAATGTGAACGAATTCCATTATCATATCCTAAACGTGCGGCATCCATAATCTGATAGCGTTGGTCAACAAGAAATAACGCACCCATACCACCAGTCTGTTCAATCCTAACCGTACCGATTGCGTTACCAATAGTACCTAGCATACCTTCAACAACAATTCTTTGTCTGTTACTGACATCAACAACAGCATTACTTTCCATCATTTTGACCATTCGACGCAACAACAAAACAGACTCGTCAGTTGCTGGATTAATGACTGCGCCTGTACTATCTGTTAATTTTGTTTGCTCGAAATATGACATACTACCCTGTGTCCTTTACTAAATAATATACCAATAATTACCGTTTGACACAATGTCTATGGTTGAATTGTGATAAGCAACAATCATATTGGCATAACCATCAATCGTTTCGACGCCATTCGGAATAATTGTGACTAAATTCGTCGTACTATCAACTTTTTTTATCCGATAAGTACTGCCAGTTTTAGTGCTAGCAGCAGGCAAAGTGACATTAATTGGACCAGTACCGGCGTTAACCAACAATATCGAGTCACTGCCAGCTGTAATATTATTTGTGACGTTTGATACGGTTTCAGTTGAAGCTCCGCCTTGCGATGGCGCCCAAGCTGGAATGCCACTATTAACGGTCAAAACTTGATTTGGCGAACCAATGCCAAGTCTGACAAAATTACCACTACTATCACGATAATAAACATCGCCCGTTGCACCCGAACTATCGTCATAGGCGGCTAAAACTTTTCGAGTTGTACCAGTCGTTTGCGTAAAATAAAGTTTGTCGCCCAAAAACTCAACTGCTCCAATTTCAGGCGTAATTAACAGCGAACCTGATGTGAATTGCAATGGTGCTGTACCTGCAGCCGTTGTACCTGGACGAATTGTAATTACTCGGTGTCCACCATTAGCTGCATTATTGGCACCAGTATTGTAATGCTCTTTAGATATAAACTGATTTAATATGTCACCCCAGGCACCGTCATCACCATCAACTATTGGCAACCGTTGATCAAACATTACTTAGGCACCGTACTTTCCACTACCAAAACCACGCCCAGATTTATTAGCCATAGCAGTCGGTTTAGATTCAGGCTGTAACAACAGATTAGCAATGGTCTTGAAACCAGCCAAACCAAGAATAACTAGACCGCTATATTTCAAGAAGTCTTTTCGATCCATCTCTTTATCGCGTATGGCTTGAATTATATCTTTTTTGTCCACATCCCTACTCCATTTGCCCGATGGCAAACATCTGTAATAATCATAAGCTACAAGGGTCAATAAATCAAACAAAACTTGGCATAACAGTTACGGTTTGGTATAATCGTAACCAGTACGTAGATAGAAAGTGAGAGGGTATGAATTTAGGTAAAACCGAAATAATATTTTTAATTGCAGCTGTAGTTTTAGTGCTGTTTGTTGGCGGTAAAAAACTGCCCGAACTAGCCCGCGGTATCGGTCAAGCCGGTAAAGAATTACGCCACGGATTCCGTGACGACAAAAAAGACGAAGAAGAAAAGAAAAAGTAATCTATAAATAACGGGCGGTAGTGTGGCTAAATTAGTAAAAATCTCGCAACCAGCGACAACGTTACAAGGTCACTTACGTGAACTAGCTTTACGTATAGGTGTATCTTTGATTGCAATGGTTATTGCCGGCCTGGCTGTTTATTCTTTTTACGAACCAATCTTGAGCCTACTTCGATCTCCACTTAACGCTCCACTTTACTACAACAATCCAGCCGGTAGTTTTGCATTGATATTAAAAATCTGTTTTATGGGCGCCCTAACCATATCAATACCAGTCTTAATCTATAATTTAATAATGTTTGTTCGCCCAGCGTTCGAGCAATCAATATCAAAAAAATTAGTCTATACAACATCATTTGCGTCATCAATTTTGGCAATTATTGGCGCTGTTTTTGCCTTTACGATAATCTTGCCTGGATCGTTAAACTTTTTCGCAGGTTTTCGCGTCAGCGGACTGGACGCTTTGATTTCAGCTGATAGTTATTTGGGATTTGTCAGTAATATCATTATTACGTTCGTCATTATGTTCCAATTGCCACTACTAATTACCTTCATTGATACTATCAAACCATTGCCACCTAAAAAGTTATTAAAATTTGAAAAATGGGTTGTTTTAGGCAGTCTAATAATCGCTTTAATTGCGCCATTCACATACGACTTTTTAACAAGCCTTTTGATTGCCGTACCAATTATTGCCCTTTATAATCTGTCAATAGTTATAGTCGTCATGAAACACGCCAACGCTGAACGCAAAGCTTTCAAACCGATGATGTTCGAAAATACTGTCAATCCTGCCGTAACATTTGACTTGATACTAAACGAGATAGCGCTTGAAGATATGGCCGATGAATTAGTTAACTTTGATAAACCTCAAACACCAGTGTTCGTTCAACCAAAACGCACCAGTATGGATATGATGCGCCGTCAAATCAAACCAACTACCGTTCAACCTGCCGCATGGTTTCAAGAAAGACAGTCACAACGGGCCGCTATTAACAACAGCGTTCGAGTCTTTTCAGACATCAGACGCCCATCAAGTACAAACCGTGTAATGGCTTAAAAACACTCAAAACCCATTCCGCGGGTGACGTTCGTCGGGGCGGCTCAAATTGGCTATTGGAATATGGCTATTGGAAGGTGGCATTTAATCTCAAATATAATTTTATGGCTGACCAGTGCTATATTCCAATAGCCATATTCTAATAGCCATTTCTTAATCCCGCTTCAACATAACAGTAAAAGCCTCAGACGGAATGTCGACTTTACCGAATCGTTTCATGCGCTTTTTGCCTTTGGCTTGTTTTGCCAACAACTTCTTTTTGCGCGATACATCACCACCGTATAGATACCCTGTAACATCTTTACGAAAGGCCGACAAATCGGCGCGCGCAATAAATTTACCACCAATTGCTGCCTGCAATGCCACCTGGAAGTTTTGGCGCGGAATCGCCTCTTTTAATTTATCGACAATAATGCGACCTAAACTTTGAGCTTCACTGCGATGCGCCATAATACTGAGGGCGTCAACCATATTGCCAGCTACATAAAAGTCTAATCGCACCAAATCCTCGGTTCGGTAATCATCAAGTTCATAATTAAATGACCCGTAACCGCTGGTAACTGACTTTAATTGGTCATAAAAATCCGTAAGCAAATTCGCCAGTGGCGCTTCAAAACTAATTAGTGCCCTCTCGTCAATATAACTCAGATTTTTTTGGATGCCACGTTTGTTAATAATCAATTGCAAAACTGCACCGATATAAGTTTGCGGCACAACAATTTCGCCCTTTATCCAAGGCTCACGAATTTCACTGATTTTACTGACATCAGGCAGATCACTGGCACTTTTTATGTCTAATTCTTCACCATTTGAAAGACTGACGTGATAATCGGTCGATGGATTTGTCACAATCAAATCCAAATTATATTCGCGCTCCAAACGTTCACGGATAATATCCATATGCAGGAGACCCAAGAATCCAATTCGCACACCAAATCCCAAAACTGGTGAATTTTCGGGTTCAAATTGCAAAGCCGAATCACTTAAACTTAGTTTTTCAATTGCGTCTTTCAGGTCTTTATAATCATCATTGCTAACCGGAAAAAAGCCAGCATAAACGAATGGCTTAACTAATTTATAACCTGGTAATTGTGAAGCCGTGTAAGCTCGTTTAGTCGTTACAGTATCGCCAACTCGGGCATCACGCGTTGTGCGTAAATTTGTAACGATATAACCGATTTCACCTGTTGTCAGGCCGTCAATTTCTTTTTTAGCTGGCTGCAAAATACCAACCTCTAGGGCGATACCGTGTGCACCAGTCGCAATCATCTCGATTACGTCGCCTTTTTTAACCATGCCGTCAACAATCCGAACGTACAAAATAACACCACGATAGTCATCATAATAGCTGTCGAAAATCAGCGCCCGAGTTGGCGCATCAGCATCGCCTTGGGGGGCAGGGATTCGATCAACAATCGCTTGCAATACTTCGTCAACACCTGCACCAGTTTTAGCACTAATCTTTAATATATCTTCTTCGTTGCAGCCTAACAAATTAATAATTTCAGCACTAACCCGCGCCACATCGGCCGCTGGTAAATCGATTTTGTTTAGGACTGGAATAATCGTCAAATCAACCGCCAAGGCTAGATAAACGTTAGCCAAAGTTTGCGCTTGGATGCCTTGACTGGCATCAACTACCAAAACTGCACCCTCGCAGGCCTGCAATGATCGGCTAACCTCGTAACTAAAATCAACGTGACCTGGGGTATCTATCAAATTCAGTTGATACTCAACTTCGGCTATTGGAATTTGGCTATTAGAATTTGGCTTTTGAGATTCGTCATATTCCATATTCCATATTCCAATAGCTTGGCTTCTGTACGCCATCCTGACAGGCGCTAATTTAATCGTAATGCCCTTTTCGCGTTCCAAATCCATACTGTCTAGCAACTGTGATTTCATATCACGTTTTTCAACCGTACCTGTCATTTCTAACATACGATCGGCCAATGTCGATTTGCCATGATCGATGTGCGCGATTATACAAAAATTTCGGATGTTTTTAACTATCATTATCGCCTAATTCCAACGAAAAGTATCTTTTTAAAGCGTGCAATAATCGGATTGGCTTCTGGCAGTTTTATCATCCGACTAAAGATGACGTACGACATTAATGACACGGTGACAATTAATCCAAACTTTGGAAAGCTAGCCAAGAAGCTTTGGTCAGTCGCACTAAGTGGCAGCATCGATACACAAATATAGGTCACAACCGCCATAAAACCAGTCACGCTGGCCATCCGAGCAATCGCGTGCATGAAAATTTTGTCAAATAATCCTCTGATACGACGGGCCATAATAGTAAACAATATACCAACTTCGACAATCGACACAATTGCCGTTGCCCAAGCTAATCCGTAAACACCTGAATTAAGTCCAATCGTAAACCACAAGGCCAACGAAATATTAAGTCCAATTGCAAAAAAAGATATATATAATGGCGTTTTTGTATCTTGTTGAGCATAAAAGCTACGGGCTGAAATGTGATAGATTGAACGGAATAATATCGCTATGGCCAACACTCCCAATATATTAGACATCACAAAGTCACCGCCATTCTTAATAAAATTAACTAAATACCCACGTCCAAAATATGCAATCACAGTAACTGGCATTGCCAACCAAATAATTACTCGCAAAACTGCCTGTAATTCACTTTTAAATAAGTCTGGTCGACCTTGCCCTAAACGTTCAGCCATTTTAGGAAAAGCAGCTGTACTAATGGCGACACCAATTAAATTAATCGGTACATTTGACAGCACTGAAGCCTGTTGATAAGCCCAAATCGTACCTGCCATCATGCGTGATGCCAAGTTAGTTTCGACAATACCATTAACGTAATCAATACCCTGGTCGAGTGACCTAGCCGGTAGTAATGATAGTACTTTCAAAAATCCTTTATTTTTCCAATAAATCTTGAAATTATAATCAAATCCCATACCAAAAAGTCCAACACAGCTGATTAATAGCTGCATAACTGAACCCAAAACAACACCCAGCGCTACGCCCATAATTCCACCATCAAAAACATGCCAACCAAAGATATCAATACCGTTAGTAAAGAATACTGCACCAATAATAATACCAATGTTATATACTGCTGGCGCCATTGCAAAAAATGTAAAACGCCCTACCGCTTGTTGCATACTGGCCACCACAGCCGCAATTGCAAACAAAAATGGATTGACTGCAATCACACGCATCATACTAACGGCCAAAGCTCGACTGGATTCATCGAGTCCAGGACCAACAACATACTGAACCAACGGTTGCGCAAAAATCATAATCAACACACTAGCAACCAATGTCAAAATCGCCATGAAGTTCAACAAACTAGTTGATAATTCCCAGGCTGACTTTTTATTGTGATCGGCCAGACGTTGGTTAAATACAGGTATAAAAGTAACACTTAACGCACCAGAGACCAAAATAAAAAACATAAAATCAGGAATCGTAAACGCTACTGTATAAGCATCAATACCCTGCGGATAAGTGCTGTAATATAAACTCGTTAATTCACGGGCACGTATCAAGCCCAGAACACTAGACAATAGCGACGAACCTGCCAACAACGTAGCCGCCAGTTGAAGTGGAAGTTTTAAATTGGCCTTAGCAATCGTTGTCCTGAATCGATCCATTTTTAACCACTAGGCTAGTAAAGCTTAGCCTCCTTTGGCAAAACTGTGTCTTTTAATATCTTGGCAACTTCATCTTCCTCGATAGTTTCTTGCTCTAACAAAGCCTTGGCCAGCTTATCTAGACTGTCACGGTTGTGCGTAATGACGGCTTCGGCACGGCGGGCAGCTTCGGTAATTAATTCTGACACTTCTTTGTCAATTTCGCGCGCCGTATCATCACTATATGGTCGTTCGTGAGTCATACGGTCGAACATCATACCGCCATTGTCTTCATGGAAAACTTGATCGCGTAGTTTAGTGCCCATTCCCTGTTCGATAATCATACCGCGGGCTACTTCGGTTGCTTGACGCAAATCTGATCCAGCACCGGTCGTGACACGTTCGCTACCATAAACGATTTTTTCAGCCAAACGACCACCAAGGGCGCGAGCTAAAATATCTTTGAATTCAATAATGCTAGTATAACTTTTATCTTCGGGTGGCAAAAACCAAGTTACGCCGCCAGTTGCACCACGAGGGATAATAGTGACCTTGTGCACTGGGTCACTGTCAGGCATAACGTGTCCAACAATAGCATGTCCAGCTTCGTGATAAGCAGTCATTTCTTTTTCTTTGTCGTTCATGATTTTAGTTTTGCGTTCTGGCCCAATAGCAATCTTTTCAAAAGCTTCAGTAATATCAGAATTTGTAATCTTTTTAGCGTTACGTCCGGCCGCAACAATAGCAGCTTCGTTAGCAATGTTAGCTAAATCAGCACCAGATGAACCAGCAGTTTTAGCCGCCAAAGCGTCCAAATCAACTGTACTATCGACTGGTTTATTCTTAAAGTGTACCTTTAAAATTGCTAAACGATCACGACGTTCAGGCAACATAATATTTGTACGGCGATCAAAACGACCTGGTCGTAGCAAAGCTGGGTCCAAAACATCAGCTCGGTTAGTTGCCGCCAAAACAATTACGTTAGCACCAGTTTCAAAGCCGTCCATTTCAACCAAAATCTGGTTTAAAGTTTGTTCGCGTTCATCATGTCCACCACCCATGCCGCTACCACGGCGACGTCCAACGGCATCAATCTCATCAATAAAGATAATAGCTGGGGCGTTCTTTTTGGCTTTGGCAAACAAATCACGAACACGACTAGCGCCAACGCCGACAAACATTTCAACAAACTCTGAACCCGAAATCGAGAAGAATGGCACATTAGCTTCACCGGCAACAGCGCGAGCCAACAAAGTCTTACCTGTTCCTGGGCTACCGACCAGCAATACGCCGCGCGGGATTTTAGCGCCTAATGTTTCATATTTTTTTGGATGTTTTAAAAAATCAACAACTTCTTCTAAATCTTGTTTAGCTGAATCATTACCAGCAATATCAGCAAAAACAACTTTTTCTTTATCAACGCCATATAATTTTGCTTTTGATTTGCCAAAGCCCATGGCTTGATTATTTTGACCTTGTGCTTGGCGCATCATATAAGTAAAAAAGCCAGCGATTAAAATCACAGGCACAATAATTATTGCCAAATTCCACAATGTATCACCTGTCGTCGATGGTTGCAAAATCGTCAATTCAACTGGCGCATCCACCTTAAGACCTTGAGCTTGAATACTGCTACCAGCTTGAATAACAGATTTTTCAGTTGGCGTGGTATTACCTTTTACAGTTGCTTTGACGTCTTGACCTTGAATTTCAAGCTTGGAAATTTTACCAGAATTCGCGTCACTGATTATTGTTGATATCGGCACGTCTTTCAAGTTATCGTGAGGCGTCAAAAACGATGCGCCTAATAAAACGATAAAAATAACGATTGCCCAAAATAATGATAAACGTAGCAAATTACCAGGTTTCTTGTTAATAGTTGGACTTTTCATAGCCATAAAAATTAAATGTTCCTTTCAATTAGATAAACACAGCGGATATTCTGTACTTATTTTAACAGTTTAACTGTAAAATTACGAGCCGTGAAAGCAATTTTTACACCATTACCGGCATCATATGTCTTGCCCGGAATTGCAGTCTTAATAGCATGTAAAGTTTTTAGTAGTTGCGGCCTGGTTAAACGAGCATTGACAATGTGCCTTAAACATTCTATTCCAGTCTTTGAATCGATATGGATAAAAAAATATCGGCTATAATCTGGACCATCGCCAACTAACTTTTCAACTTCTTGTTTAATCTGTTTTTTCAAGACTTTTTGATGCTCCCATAAGCCCAACAATTGCCTTTTACTATCATCACCCAGATTGGCTGTTTGGCGTCGAATTCGGTTGCGCAAATATTTATCATCAGCGTTGGTACTATCTTCACGCCAAGTTAGACCGTTATTTTTAGCATATTCAATAATTTCAGCTTTGCTGAGACCAGTTAATAGACGTACGATATCTGAATCCAAAACTGCCAAGCCACGCCAACCAGTGCCACGCGATAAATTAATCGCAATCGTTTCAACTACGTCATCGGCATGATGCGCTGTAACCAATTGCGCATTATGTTTTTTGGCAACCGATCGTAAAAATTCATAACGTCTGGACCTGGCTTTATCTTCACTGGTATCGGGGCCTAATTCTTCACGCTTGGTCTCAAATTTCATACCATATTTATTAGCTAGTCCAGCCACAAAAACCGCATCAATCCCAGAGTCACGACGAATACCGTGGTCAAAATGAGCCACAATCACTTCAAAGCCATCATGTTTTGACAATATATCTAACAGCACAACAGAATCCACACCACCACTGACCGCCAAGACATATTTGTTCATATATTTAGTATAAGCTGGCTATTAAAATTTAGCTACAAATATCTAGTACTACCAAACGGAATTTTGACAGTGACAGTTTCGTTACTTTCCAACGTGTCGGCTGAGTGAACTGTTCGCTCGCCAAAGCGCCGATTAATATCATCAATTGCGCTAACCAATTGCTGTTCGCGGGCCAACATATTGCCAAACAAACTTAATTGGTCGTTATTATTATCATTTAATCCATATAAATGAACACCGATTTCCCTTATTCCACCAGGTGCTTTGATAAATAATTGCTGAGCCAGACCGTTAATCGTACTGTCACTGTAAAACGGTAATTGACACATTCGACTGTCGTGCCAATATGACCGTCCTGCCGTCCGAACGTAAACATAAATCCCCCGCGCCGCCTTTTTTTGGTGACGCAACCGCGACCCGACTGATTCACATAAATTATGAAGTCTAGTTGTAATTTGTACCAGCGTTAAATTACGACTTTCCAAAACATATTGCCGACCAACTGATTTGGTTTCGGTCGTAACGTCGTCAACTTCGTATCCACGCAACCGCGCGTACCATTGTTTGCCAACAATACTTTTAAAAACAACCTTTTGCAAAGTCACTTCGTCGGCATCCAAAAATTGCAGCGGCGTAAAGATTCCAACGGCATTCAGTCGCCTTTCTAAATGCCCAGCAATACCAGTTAAATCGGTTAATTTCATCGTGGCATAGGTCGCCCGCAAATTATCGGCTGTAATAATATCCAATCCGTCAGGTTTATGTAATCCAGCCGCCGTTTTGGCTAAAAATCGATTTGGGCCAATGCCGACATTACAGCGCATTGCCACACCAATTTCATCACGTAACCTTTGTTTAATTTCGTACCCAATTTCGATTAACGGCCGACAATTGGGTATATGATGAAAGTCCATAACACCTTCATCAATGCTTTTCATAACGGCATGCGGCGAATAATCGTTTAATATTGCCATTAATTTGCGATACACAAACCGATATTTGGCTGGGTCACTTTCGATGGCAATTAGTCCTGGCACTAATTTGACTGCCTCGGTAAACTTCATACCAACTTTGACACCCTTTGATTTAGCCTCGTAACTAGCCGTCACGATGATAGTATGTTCAGTCCGACGATTCAAAATCGCCACTGGTTTGCCACGTAATAATGGTCTGGATTGTTGTTCGATAGTTGCAAAAGCCGAATTCAAATCGACATGCATTACCAGCGGTTGTTCGGCATTATATTTCATGATCAGCCTCGCGCGTTAATCGCCAGGTCAAACGTTCGGCATCAAATTCTAACCGATAATCGGCCGACCCATCCGTAACATCAAATATATGTATCATGCGGCTGCCTTTGGCATTAGGAAAGCGCAAGCCAATCTCGGTAATTATCACTTCGCGACCGTTTTTACGTTTAAATTTAAGTGGTTGGCACGGATTCAAACCATCGCCAAAAGTCGCCACAACCTTGATATATTCGTTCAAAAAAAGTTCGTCATTCATCATTAAAATCCCCTAAAAATATTTAAGGAAACGATTTAACTTTTATTGCCCGTCCGATTGACCCGTTTCGTTAGTCAAAGTCCGAAAGCAATTAATCACGAATGACCATTCGCGAGGGACGCTTAACTTTTCAGCCAGTGAGTATCGCGCGGTATGAATCTAATTATACTACTAAATTTCTAGAAATTATTTTTGTCCACAAGCATGATAAAGCTCGTTTCCGCCAATACCAAAATAAACTATTGGATTGCCGCCAATTCGTTGACATTCCTCTTTTGAATTAACGCCATCATAAACTTTAGCTGTGCCATTACCAGGACAAAAATCAGCATTACAAGTTAATTCTATTTCAACTAATTTATATTGCTTTGGTTGGGTATATTTCAGAAAGAAGAATGTCGCGACACCAACAGAGACAACCAAAGCCAAACTCAATATTATTTTTTTATTTATAATCATAAGCAAATAGTAACATAAAAACTTTGTTTGCGGGGTCCGTCCTTGCAAAAAAATAACACTTTAATAGCACTTATCAAACTATGTACTGAATATTTAATCGTCCACCTAGAAATGTAATCTGTTTTTTGCTACAATTATTCAGTGCAGTTCGTTTATTTATGCGATTTGCAACTTGACGCTAAATTAAACCAAGCTTTAGCTGTTTAATTTAGTGAGAGGAGGAATGGCGGTGTCATGAAGCTTTTGTAGCCTGCGACAAAACGAAATGACTTTAGCCCATTCCGACGAGGTAGTGTAGCTCAGTTGGCCCAGCCGAAGGCGGTAATAAATCCGCGTAGACGCTCTAACCAACTGCCCATACGCTGAAAGATATATTTCACAATTCAACATACGATATGGTAGTGTAGCTCAGTTGGTTAGAGCGTAGGACTCATAAGCCTAAGGTCACAGGTTCAATTCCTGTCACTACTACCAAATTAATTACCCCACTTTATGTGGGGTAATTAATTTGGTGATTATGTTATGTATTGGACCTGTGACTTTTTGCAAAGCAAAAATAGTCACAGGGTCGCGTAGTGCAGTGAAATAAAAATGTGTTTACATATTTTTACGAACAAACGGAGGAGCAAAGCGATATTCCTGTCACTACTACCAAAATAATAACCTCGTCGAAAGATGAGGTTATTATTTTGGAAATTTAATAGTTAAAGCTGTAATTGGGACTCTTTGCGGAGCAAAAAGTAGCCACATGATTACTAATATTCTATTCGTCAATGCCGTTACTATTTTTCTTACCCAATAGAGTGCCAAAACCCGTCCCGCCCAAAAAAGCAAATAGCAATTCAAAAAACTTTCCGAGCAATCCTTTATCACTCCATATTATAACTATCATAATTGCTATAATAATTACGCCACTAGCAATTAAATAGAACAATTTATATTTTCTACTATGTTTTATTAAATCTTTCTGATCTTTGTGATCTTCTCTTATATGTCTAAACAACTTCTCTTTATTATCAAAATACCTATCAATATGCTTATCTGAAAACTGTTGAGGAAGACTACCTTCTAGCTGGCCAACTAGAACATCTAAGCTCTCTTCCGTTCGAGTCTTTATAACCTCACCTTTTACGGCATTACCTTTATGCGTAGGTTTCTTTAGTTCTGCCATACTTGAAATTTATAAACTTTAATTTTCTATTATTCTTAATATCTAAATCATCTATATATAACTCATGCGTAATGTCTTTATGTAAATGCCTACTGACTAATAGTCTCATTATTCTCTCGGCAGTTTCATCTGTAATTTTGTCATCCTCTACAAGTACCTTAAGAGCATCGATAGTCTTATATAATTCAACTGATGAAATACTCTCATATTTTCGAATTAATTCATATATTCGTTCGTCGTTCATAACTTTATTATACTCCTTTTCCACGCCAATCAAGTCTAGATACCACTGAAATATAGTCACTATATACCAGCCATTGACATATCTTAATTTATGATTTACACTTATGTTTGCAAAACATTGCAAACATAAGTGTAAAACATAAAAGTATTGACTATTTTTTATATATAGACGACAATGATTATAGCTTGTGTTTATACATAAGCTTTGTCACTCGACAAATTTGGAGACGAAAGAAAGACCGCAAGGTCTTTTTTTCGTCTCTATTTTAATTTCGATTCAATGCATAACACTAAAATGAGCAGTACATTACGTACTGCTCATTTTCTTATACCCCTCTCTGCTATTGGTAGGGATGATGGGACTTGAACCCACATGAGTTTAAACTCGACAATTTTGGAGATTGATGCGTCTACCAATTTCGCCACACCCCCCTAACCAAAAACCAGAAGGTTAATGACATTATAACATATACAACAATAAAGCGAAAGCATATTTAATAGGTTTATTACTTACTCCCGTATTTTACGTACAATAATAACTAAAACCATAAATTAATCTGCATGATTCAAATCCATAACCATTTCTAATGTTATTTTCGTCAAATAATGTAATAATAATTACAAAGAAAGAGGGCAAAAATATGACAAATAATGTACTGGGCATCGTAGTATCATTTGCATTCATAGCCGTCATTATGGCGCTATCGACAGTTTTACAAAAACTAAAATTAATCGGTGACGAAGGCGCCAGAAAGTTAATTCACATCGGTGTTTCAAACTGGTGGCTGATTTATGTCATTTACTTTGACAATATTTGGTTTGCCTGCGTTGTACCAGCGATTTTTATTGCCCTAAATTACGCGTCATACAAAATGGATATCATTAAAGCCATGGAAAGAGACCCCGCAGAAAAAAGTCTTGGGACTGTCTATTATCCAATGTCATTATTGATTTTAGTAATCGCTTCGACCCTGCTGCACATGCCCTATTTAGGTGCACTGGGAATTTTTATCATGGGCTATGGCGACGGCCTAGCTGGACTGATTGGCAAAAAATACGGCCGACAAAAGTTGTATCAAAAAAAATCAGTTATCGGCACAGCAACCATGTTTACAGTTTCGTTAATCGTTTCATATTTAATCTTGTCAATTTATACGCCCGATATCAGTGTCATCGGCAGTTTATTAATTGCCAGCGTTGTAACATTTATTGAACTTGTCACATCGAGTGGTCTGGACAACATCACAGTGCCACTGGGATCATCGGCCATTTATTATCTGTTAATCACATTTGGTAGCCAACAAATTACAACTGATTTAGTAATTGGAATATTATTAAGCGTGCTAATCGCCGTAGCGGCCTACAGTCGCAAATCACTTGATCGTGGTGGTGCAATCACTGCTATTATCGTCGGGTCAGCCATTTATGCCTTTGCTGGTCTGGCCGCTTGGATTGCATTAATACTTTTCTTTATTTCCTCCAGCGTCATTACTCAATATAAAAAAGCCAAAAAAGCCAAATTATCGATTGAATACAAAAAGTCCAGTCGCAATTACAAACAAGTTTTGGCCAGTGGTTTAATACCAGCTGTTTTATCAGTCGCCTATTTTGTCACCAAATCCGAAGCAGTTTTATTGACCATAATTGCCGCCATCGCCGTCAGCTGTTCAGATACCTGGGGGTCTGAAATTGGCGTTTTGAACAAAGGAAAAACAATATCAATCACAACTTTCAAACCAGTACCAAAAGGTGAATCTGGCGGCGTCAGCTGGCTAGGTACCAATGCGTCACTGGCTGGTGCATTTATGATTGCCCTATTTTTCGTCGCCAGTCAATTCGCAACTTCCAGCCCATCATTATTGCACGGCCTAAAAATATTGACGTTAATCACTTTGTTGGGTTTTGCAGGCTCAATCATAGACAGCCTGCTGGGTGCTAAGTTTCAAGTTAAATATATCGATTCAAAAACCAAATCAATCACCGAAGCCGAACAAACCAATGGCAAATTAAATAAACAAGCATCAGGTGTTAAATTCATCAACAACGATATGGTCAATCTGCTGTCCAGTGTTGTCGCCGGCGCGATTGCTTTAGCCGTTTTTGTTATTACAATTAAATAATTAATGGCTAGTAATTAACAGTTTCGTTTCACTGTTAGTATTTAATGTCGCCGTACCACCAACTGGAAAAGTGATTTTAGGGTCGGTGTGTCCAAAATCTACACCAGCGATGACTGGCAGGTTATTGAGCTCTTTTTTAGATTTAATAATTTTAATTAATAAATCGTTTGTCATACCGGCTGCTTTTTGAAAACGACCAATTACAACGCCACGAACGCCACTAAAATCCGGCAGATTAATTAGTGACTGTAAGTTACGATCAAATTCCATTACGTCTGTGTCATCAGCATGTGCGTCGTCTTCGATAAATAAAATCGAATTATTTAGACTAGGCATATACTTAGTACCTTGCAACAAATTAAATGTACATAAATTTGCACCAATAATCATACCCTCGGCCACACCTTGATTGATTGTCCAAATGCCGTTATTATCAATTAATTCCCTGTTGTCCTGATTATTATGCCAGTGGTCGTCACTCCATTTGTCCGAAGCGCTAACCGATATTGCTTCGTTATCAATACAAGCTTGTTTAAAGTAATCCAAAGTATATTCAAAATACAGTTTTTGTCCGAACGAAGAATAATGTGGGCCTGAATATGTCACCAACCCCGTTTTGGCAAAAATTGCATTATTCAAAATTGTAATATCTGAAAAACCACATAAAACCTTAGGGTTGTTTTTGATTAGATCCCAGTCAATATGGTCCAGCAATTGATTGCTATTAAAACCACCAATAACGGTCAAAATCCCTTTGACGTTGGGGTCAGCAAACGCTTCGTGCAAATCAGCCAGACGTGACTGAATGCTAGACGAATTAAATTCATCTATTTCGCCAACATGTTTACCGAATGTAACTTTAAATCCTAAATCTGTCAGCCGTTGATTGGCAATCGCCTTTGTTTTTGCGGTTAATATCCCCATTGACCGAGCCGGTGCAATAATTCGAATTTCATCACCAATTTTTAGTTTTTCAGGTATTATCATAGTTAAATCATAACAATCAACAAATGAAAAAGCCACACACCTCCACCTTTTTGTAAGGCGGTCAGTGTATGGCTTTGTTTTGATATAGCGCGAACGCGTTGCGTTAGCGGGGTAAGTTTACCCTATTATTTGAACCTGAATCGGTTCTAATTCAAGGACATGTATATCAGGCATGCCTTCGAATGGAGAATGTTGATGCACAAGTGCATGATAAGCCTCCTCCAAGCTTTCCGCGTGTGTGACAATTCGTTGCCAGGATTCCCTAGAAACGACTTCTCGCAAATTCGGATATATCCGGATGGATTTAACCAAAACCAAACCTGATGACCGTGGGGTCACTAGTTCGATTTGGTCTCCCGTCTGATACACCTGAATCGATTCGTAGCCGACTCGCACTTCGAGACTTTTATGCCCAGCCATAATGGCATGATAACACTTGGTCCCAATTGTTAGTCTACTACGGTCTAAAAGTTTTATAACACCGTCCATAACTAGAATATTTTTTGTTATAAGAGACTTAAGGCCAAGATACTATACCACAATTTATTATCTTTTGACAAAGAAAAAAAGCCATGTCCGCGAACCTCGTGGGTTGCGGAACATGGCTGTAAACAAATAGGTGTTTTACACCTACAAGGAGGGATGTTACCCTCTACTGCGAACCGTTACCGGTTCAATCTCAAAGACATGTATATTTGGCATGCCTATGAATGGTGGATACTGCTTTTGAAGTTCTTCAAAAGCCGCCTCCATGCTCTCTGCCCCTGGGATGATATGCTGCCAGGCTTCATTATTGACAACTTCCCAGAAGTTCAAGTACAACCGAATGGCATTAATGCGGACCAAACCAGTAGACCACGAGGTCTCAAGTTTGATCAGATCGCCAACTTGGTAGTCCTTGACATAACTATCACCTATACGCACTTCCAGTGTCTTGTTACCAGCCATAATAGCCCGATAATTGACTGGATCGATACGCATCGTTCTGGTGATTAGGTTACCTTTCGGCAAATGATATCCCCATTGCTGGACGATACTATTTGGCGAATAACCTTCCGGGAAAACCCCTTCGAGTTCCCAACCGTGACGATGCAAGCAGGCAATTTGCCATGCCTCGGGCACCAAATGGACATACAGCTTGTGGCCGTAGCTCATCAGTAACCCCTTTACGTCAACAATCAGTGCCTCAAATGAAGCTTCATCAGACGCCAACAGCGGCATCAGCTTGATCGGGCAACCTTTTTTAGGAGTCGCACCAACAACGCCAGTGACTTCTCCTTGGTTTACAGCTACAAAGATGATCTTGTACTTTTCGTTAACATCGCCAGAACCCTGACGCGCGCAACCTTCGTACAATGCATCAACCCAGGAGTCATCAACCCCTGAAAAGTCATCCCGCATCTTAGACAGGATCAATCGACGAACCGCATCTGCATGCAACTCGTAATTGAAAGGAACGACTGAAACATTTGAAGAAACCGCCAAACTGATATCACCGAGCTGCTTGTAAAGCATATGCTCATCGACATTGCGCTTGTAATGGTCCTTCGCTGTCCCGGTCACCCGAAAGCCGTTGCCCTGGAAAAACCCCAGCGCGCCAACATTCGGCGAGGCCACTGTGCAGTAAAGCTGTCGAGCACCTTGCTCGATTGCGTATTGCTCGACATAGTCAAGCAAAGCCTTACCTACGCCGTAACCCCGAAATTCCTCCAGTACAATCAGCGGACTAATCTTGACAGTTGACTGTTTTTTGTCAACCACATGGATCAGTCCAGCCCGAACACCATTTACTTCCGCAATCAGCATATGCTGACCGGTCGAAAAATGCCCAACAAGATCCGTTCCACCACTAACGTGGGTATCCAGAATCCGTTTGGCATGTGCCCGGTGGTCGCCGTCATAGAAAGGACTTAACGTCCGATCCATCAAGTTTGCTACCCAATCAAAATCTTCGCCATTCGCAAAACGAATGACAACACTAACCGTACCGTCCATATCATCACCTCTTGAAATTTGTGCTACAGTTAAGCAGCATTTTTAAGGAACTCCGAACAAAGAGCATATATATTATGACACAAAATGTTTTATATTACAACTAAGATAACAGTTCAAATTCGATGCCCAAAACGCCATTTTCTTTTTGCGTATCATTTGAGTAAAATTCATTAATCTGGTTTTCCAACCATTCAACCGATGGACCGCCAAATTTTTCAGGTTGATTATGCGAAAACAAGTCATGAAAAGTCGCATATCGCAATAAACCAATTACCTTGGCACCAACAGTACGCTCCAAGTCTTCACGATTAACAAACAATAGCTCATCGCCAATCTGAATAGCTTGACGTTTTTCGTCGTACAAACGTGATTCGATTGTTTTTTGGCCACCAATAATAGCTTCAAATGGTACTGTTGCAAGTTGCAAATTATGAATTGTCATATGGCATCTATTTTACTACAAATACATCTTAAACACCATATATATCAAATATAGTCAAATAATTTCGGCAAGAAAAAAAGCCATGTCCGCGAACCTTGTGGGTTGCGGAGCATGGCTGCGATATATACGAACTTTTGGCTCATACATATCTTTGGGTGTTCTTTGTACCTTTACACCTTTTCGAACTCAATAGCACAAATCTCAACTGCATTACCCGAGTCAGGTATTAAAATACACAACTCGCTTAAAGCCGCCTCCTGGGATGTTGCCGCAGGAATAATTTGTTGCCATTTCTCAGTGGCTATAACCTTTTTTAAATCGGTGTATGGTCGAATCGCATTGATGCGCACTAACACAGGAGGTTGTGAAGTCACCTCGAACTGTATCAATTCATCAACTTTGTAATGTTTAATTTCACTACAAACTATCCTGACCTCGATTGTCTTTGTGCCGGCGACAATCGCATCATAATAGACGCGACCAATCCGCATTGTTCTCGTGACAACAGATTGTTTGACTTGGTAGGACCACTGTTGAATTATACTGGTCGGCGAATACACACCAGCCAATAAACCCTCAACAGTCCAACCATGCCGTTGCAAGCATATTAACTGATCGACGTTCGGTGACAAATGGACGTACAGTTTGTGACTGTAAACAACCACTGAGTCTTGAGCGAAAATCAACAATGCCTCAAACGACACGATATCCTCGGCGACTAACGGTATTAGCATAATCGGACCACTCTTTGGAAGTGTTGCCCCGAATAAACCAGTAACCCTGCCGTCGACTATGGATACAAAGATAATGTGACTTACGTCTTCATCATCCGTCGAATCATCGTGTAGTTTGCCGTTCAACAGATTATTTACCCAGTATGGATTCACCGAATCAAACGTGCCAGACATCTCGTTGAAAATTAAAGTCATAGCTTGAGAGCCATGCTTATCCATTACAAACGGGACGACTTTTACGTTTTGTGCATCCACTTTAGTATTAACAGCAAGTTGCTTGTACAACAAATACTCATTAATACCTTTGGCCGGGCTGTCTTTTGAGATTCCAGTCAACCGGAATCCTTTTTTGTAAAGCCAACCAAGTTCGTCAACACTGGGACTCGGCACGTTGCAATATAGCTGTCGAATTTTGTTTTCGGCAGCGTAATGTTCAACATGACCAAATAACGCCGTGGTGACTCCCTTGCCCCGATAGAATTCAGCCACAATTAACAAGCCGATTTTGATGATTGAGTGTTTCTCCTCAAAAATCTGAATCACGCCGGCATTGTGACCGTCAACTACTGCCACCAGAACATGCTGATGAGCAACAAAAGTCCCGATTCGCCGCGAGCTACCAACTAATTGGTTGCTCAGAATATCACTGGCATGAATGCGCTGATTAGCACTACAAAATGGCGCAAACGCCAATGTCATAATGTCAGCCAACCATTCAAGATCGTTGCCATTTGCATGGCGAATAACAATCCCTTTTTGTGTCATATTCACCTCTTAGGATGAGCGTTATGCGATGATAACGCGGTTTATAAAAGTACAAAGAACTTGCATATTATACCACCAAATTGGGTTTTTAGAAAGAGTCAAGACATACGCCTTCAAAACTATCTCTGTAACTGTCCTGAAGAGTTGGGGCTGGGGGCTGGGGAATGGAAAATAGGATGTAAAGTAAGAGTCAGAATTAGTATATTAAATAACCACGCTGAGGGCGTGGTTATTTAATTGAAAGGCATATATTTAGGATTGGGTTGCAAATATATCAGCTTCACGACGGCTAATTAAGCTCAATAATTGCTCGGTCGTACGTGGTTGATCCCAAGAAGCCATTTCAAGACCTAATATATCTGTCTTGGTGACGTTCTCTACATCTACTATCTGTGTTTCCATTTCTGTTTCCTTTTTTTGTTTTTTATTGTTTGATATATCTATTTAAGCATAAATGTGATAATTTTGCAATACCTAATTTGCACATTTTTGCCCTTTCGTCCTGGTTATGTTAAATTAGAGATAGGAAAATAAAAAATACAAAAATGGATATACTCAGCTCTCTCGCAATTGTTACCCTAGCCGGTTTGGTTCATGCCAGCTTTCAATTGAGTGTCAGCGTATTAACATTGCTCAGCGGCCACACCATCGGCGCCAAAAGGTCTCACGCTAAATTATTGCGCCTGACCAGTAGTTTTATTTTTGGCACTGGACTGATGACGGTGTTATTATTGTCATTTACATCACTAGTATTATTGAATATCTTTGGTAAAAACGCCCCACAATTAATTTGGGCAATGGCTTGCGGATTAATGATTGGCGTCGCTATAGCGATTTGGGCTTTTTATTATCGTCACGAAAAGGGAACTACACTTTGGATTCCACGCAGTATGGCTACTTATTTAAACAAACGTACGAAATTAACTAAATTAAGTGGGGAAGCATTCGGGCTGGGGCTAAGTAGCGTGGTTGGCGAAATTTTGTTTATCATTGCCCCGCTGTTTATTAGCGCCCTAGTGTTGATTCAATTACCTGCCATCTGGCAACTAATTGGTATCGTTATTTATACCCTAGTTTCGATGCTGTCGATTATCACCGTCTGGGTGTTAATTGGTAGCGGCCACACCTTGGCACGCATTCAACAATGGCGCGAAGCCAACAAACATTTTATGCAATTTACAGCCGGTGCTGGTTTAATCGTTTTGGGATTTTTTGTCTATGTCTATCAGGTCTTAGGTAGCAGCGTCGGAGTAATTTGATATGGTCCAAGCAGTCGATATCATCAAACACGGCGGTAGTCGTCCAACTGAAAAATTTTTGCGCGACAAATTACGTAGCAGTCTAGTCGCCGCTTGTCTAAGCACTAAAGCCCCCGAAGGCCAAGCCGAGGCCGCGGCTGATGCAGTTTGTGACAAGGTAATTATATGGTTACAGCAACGCCCCGAAGTTACCAGTCATGACATTAGGGTTGTCGCCGCTCGCCACTTAAAAAGTTTTCACCCCGAAGCCGCATATTTATACGAACAACACAAAATCACTATTTAAAAACAGGAGTTATTATGGCCAAAAAATACGAATTTGATTATGACCTTATCGTTATCGGCAGCGGTGCCGGTGGTAGCGCCGCCGCTACGATTGCGGCCAGGGAAGGCAAGCGAGTAGCAATTATCGAGTCCGATGCCTTTGGTGGCGACTCGCCTAACTGGGGCGACATTCCAACCAAAGCCTTACTTCACGCCGCTATTCTGTTTGATGAAGCCCGTCACGGCGCCAGATTTGGGTTACGTTCGTCAACCCTTGGTTATAACTACCCTTCAATTCGTGCCTGGAAGGATTTGGCTGTTAAACGAACCGGTGCTGGCGGCAATCGTAGCTATTACGAAAAACAAGGCATCAGCGCTTATGCTGGCAGCGCTCACTTTTTATCACCTAACGAAATTAGCGTTAATCGACGTCACCTGTCGGCCAACTACTTTTTGATTGCCACTGGATCACAGTGGATTATCCCCGATATTCCAGGTCTGGAAACGATTAAATATTTAACGCCACGTACTATTTTAGAAACAATTCGCCCACCAAAAAGTTTGTTGATTATCGGTGGTGGCGACATGGGTGTAGAAATTGCTCAACTGATGGCAATTTTTGGAACCAAAGTTTACATTGTTGAAAAGGCAAGTCGTCTGTTACCTCATCACGACAGCGAAGTTGGCGAGTTAATTGAAAGGGTACTAGGCGAACAAAAAGGCGTGACTACCCTGACCCATTCACGAGTTGTTTCAGTCGAAAAAGACGGCCTATTAAAACGCGTCATCATATCACGCGCTGGTACTGAAAAGTCAGTCAAAGTTGATGAGGTTTTAGTAGCCGCTGGTCGCGCACCAGTCGTTGATATGGGCCTCGAAAACGCTGGCATTAAATTTACCGCCAAAGGTATCGACGTTAATGAATACCTACAAACCAACGTCAAACATATTTTTGCCGCTGGTGACGTACTAGGTCGCAACAGTCATACACATACAGCACTACTGGAGAGTCACGTCGTTGCCAATAACGTCATCCGTCGCAACAAAATTACACCAGATTATACTGGCACGCCTGAAGTCATATTCACCCATCCCGGCATTGCCACAGTTGGTTTATCCGAGGACGATTGCGTTAAACGCGACTTGCCTATTAATAAAGCCATTGCACCACTTAATATCATCGCTCGCAGTAACACATCCGACTTCCGCGATGGTTTTGTTAAAATCATTACTGACAAAAAAGGCGTCGTACTAGGCGCATCAATTGTGGCGCCACACGCCAGTGAGATGATTCACGAACTAGCCTTGGCCGTCAAACATAAACTAACCGCCGCTGACATCGCCAGCACCCCACACGCCTTCCTCAGCTGGAGTGAAGCTGTACGGGTTGCAGCAGGGAAGTTAAGTTAACAAATTACAAGTTAGTCAGTAGTTGAACCTCGTTGCTTTTTACATGCAATAAACCACTTTTTATTGTGGCCAGCTCGCTTTTATCGTGTCCGACTTTCATGACAACTTTGCCTTCACCTAACTTCATAATCATTGGCGTGTGATAAGGCAAAACGACAACAACATCCTTTTTGACAGACGGCACAAACAAAATGTCGCATGGACCATAATATAAAATAGCCTTTTCACTTAGAACTGTTAATTCGAAGCTGTCTTCTTTTTTTGCCATTCTTCCTCAATCTGGGCTATTGTTGATTTGTTATAAAACATATCAGCAGGTATTTCATCAACTGCCCCACTTATTATCTTTTTGGCGCCAATAATCGTATCTTTTAATGGAACATAGGCACCTTTAACGCCAGAGAATTTTTCGGACGAGAAGAACGGCTGGGTGAAGAAATAAGTTAACTTGTCTGCCCGATCAACCGTTAATCTGTCATCTGGCGACAGTTCATCTTTACCAAGTACCGAAATAATACTTTGCAACTCTTCATTTCGTTCCAGAATCTTTTTGGCAGCACGTACTGCATCGTAATGGTCATCGCCAATTAGCAGTCTGTCAATCAAAACTGAAGTCGAACGCAAATTATTAATCGCTGGATAAATTCGTTTTTTTGCTAAATCACGTGACAAGATAACACTAGCGTCAAGCTTACTTAATATCGTTTCAATCGCTGGATCGTTAAAGTCATCGGCTGGCACATAAACTGCTTGGGCTGAAGTAATTGCACCTTTACTAGTCGAAGCAATTCGCTCCTCAATTTGACCAACGTCTTGGCCTAATGTCGGCTGATAACCAGTATCCGATGGCAGTTGGCCCATAATAGTTGATATTTCGTTTCCAGCCTGAACATAGCGATAAACGTTATCAATAAATAACAAAATGTCTTTACTAAAAGTATCACGCAAATATTCTGCCACTGTTAATCCAGCATGTGCCGCTCGATAACGAACACCCGGCGTTTCATTCATTTGCCCAAATATCAATGTAATACTGCCAAACAAATCCCTGTCATGTAACTCTTGGATCAGTTCATGACCTTCCCTGGTACGCTCACCAACGCCAATAAAAACCGACAGACCCTTCATCACACTAACCAAGTTGTGAATTAATTCGGTAATAATAACTGTTTTTCCAACACCCGCACCACCAAACAGACCAATCTTACCACCCCGAGGGAATGGTGAAAAAAAGTCGATTGATTTAATGCCCGTTTCATAAATTTCAAGTTGAGATTTAACATCCAAAAAACTTGGTGGCTGTTGACTAGTCGGACGATTTTCGTCGGCAACAATTGCCGGTAAGTCATCAAGTGGTTGGCCGAAAGCATTAATCACCCGTCCTAATATATCCTTGCTTAAAGGAATGCTAAGCGGTTCTTGAGTGTCCACTACTTCCATTCCGTAAGCCAAAGCCTCAGTTGGACCCAATGCCATACAACGAACCGTCTTGTGCTCGGCGTACTGCAATACTTCCATCAATAAATTCAGCTCATGAATAACTAACACACGTCCAATTGGTGGCACAAATATTGTAAATTGCACATCAATAATCGGGCCTCGGCCTTTTATAACCCTACCCTTATTTTGATTGGCCGCAATTTCATTGTGCATCAGTCTTTTTCCTTAATGGCTACCCGAGAACCAAATAACTCTCGTAATTTGGTGTCAATTACGTCACGTCGAGCTTTATTATATAGTAATTTGATTTTTTTCGCCTCGTTCTCGGCATTGTCATGACCATTACGCATCGCAATCATCTGAGCGGCACTGTATGCCAATGAAGATTCGGCAAAATAATGGTGAATCGTTAGCCCTACTACTGCCTCGTTAATATAATTTACTAATGATTGAGCATCGGGATCAACTATATATGTCTTGGCTTCTTCCTCTGATATCACGTCATTAGGATTAATGTCCTGATTGCCAATCTTGATACTATCTTTGACTGAAAAAGAAGCTGTTGATACAGATTGCTTAGATAAACTATCAAATGATGGGTAAACCATTGTGACGCGTGAATATCCAGATACGACTTTATAAATTGGTTGTATTAATTCAAGTGAAACATTTTTGGGACACGAAAAATAATGCATTGTATGTCCGTCAATATTACTAAATCTAACTTTTGCCATTTTACCGGCAATTAATATGTCGGCATCGTGCTTGGATTGCAAAAGCTTCGCCTCATCAATCACCCGATTCATTAAACTGCCGGTCATTCCCCAGTCGATACCAATCATGACAATTAAATGTTTATGCGTAATTTCAGGTGACGGTGGCGCAAGTTGCTTTAAGATACTATAAATATGCCAAATCTGCTGAAAATAGGGACGACTACTTAGAATGTCTTGTTGCATGATTGAAATCGTACGGGCGGCGGTTTGTTCCAACATGTCGGTCAAAGCTTCAAGATCGTTCATGGCATTGAGTGATTTATGTAAAGCCTCTAGGTCTCTCATTTCAGAATATCCTCGTTACCACGCAACAAACTATCAACTGATTCAATCTCAGCGACAAAACTTTCACGTTTCATATTTGGCTGGATGGTATCTTTTTGCCACAAAAAATCTTTCATAAATTCTTTAAAGACAACCTCGGCATGTTCATAGCTCATCTGTAAAACCGAATTATTAATCATTGATTGATATGGCTCTTTGCCAGCATATGTAATTACTTGTTTTATAAATTCCGGTATCTGAGCAGTCGACCATTTAGCTGCGTTCCTGGAAACGATTAGGTACATCAAAATCGCCTGATCACGAATATTGTAATAGTCATCATGACTTTGAGAAAAAATCACTTTAGCTCTTTCGCCAATTTCAAGTATATTGACCGATTCATTACCGACTTCACTTCCCAGTGAGCTAAACTTAGCAATTTCTTCGTACTTTATCATTATATCTTTGATATGCTCTGACAAATACCGAACCAGTGGTGGTTGGTTGCGGTCACCAATACGCGAAACCGAGAAACCGCTATCGATTGGCGGTTGCGCGCCTTGGTTGGCCAAAGTTTGCCGGAACAATACGTGACCGTCGGTAATCGACATCAAGTTGGTGGTGATAAAATCGGTCGCATCTTCACCTTGTGTTTCCACAATTGGTAAAGCCGTTATTGTACCACCGCCAACTTGTTTACTAAATGCCCCGCAACGTTCCAGCAACCTAGAGTGAAGATAAAAAACATCGCCCGGATATGACTCACGACTGGCAGGGCGTTCCAAAAGTAACGAAATTTGGCGATAAACTTTAGCGTGTCGGGTTAAATCATCAAAAACAATCAACACGTCTTTGTTTTTGGCAGCAAACCACTCAGCAATAGTCACGCCGGCCATTGGTGCAATATAATTCAACGCTGCTGCCTCTGATGTTCTGGCAACAACCACAATCGTACGCTTCATGGCACCATGTTTTTCTAAGCGTTCAATTCGACGTTTAATCCTTGCTGTATCAGCATCAATTGCCACATAAATACACATCAATTCAGTGTTAAGTCGAGTTTGATTGCAAATAATATCAATCGCCAAATCACTTTGACCCGACATTCTTTCACCTAATAACAATTCCCTTTGGCCTAAGCTTAGTGGAATTTGAGTATCTATTGTCAAATAGCCTGTCATTAACGGCCTGTCAATCAACACCCGCTGATGAACTGGTTTGGCGACAGCCTCAACTGGATATAAAACATCGGTTGAGATTTCAATATTCCCCAATCCATCGACTGGATTACCCATTGGATCAATTACCCTACCAATCAATTCAGGACCAATTGGAATCGATAATTTTGGGTTATTTACTCGCACTAAATCGCCTTTTTTAACCCGATTGTATGAACTAAGCATCGCCACTTCAGCATCGGCATGATTAAAGCCCATAACCATACCTTTTGATCCAGACGAAAACTCAACAACACTGCCAAGACCAATGCCGCGAGCGCCCTTGACAATACAAATCTCACTTTTTACAGATTCAACTTGGCCAACATTTTCCATTATTGAACCCTCACATTAATCGTGCCAGCTATACGAGGCTTGACTGTTTTGACCATAAAACTATTTAAACTGAGGTCAATTGTTTTGGAGCCATCTTTAATAACAATACCGGCCACCAAATTTGGCGCAATATAATAAACAATTCTAGTTGGAGCTGGATATAAGATTCTGATTTTATTAATCAACTTTTTAGCAAATTCATCGTCTAATTCAACGGCTGTAATTAATTTTACTTCTGGAGCGTCTTTGTAGGCCTTAATGCAATACTCCAAAAAAAGACGCCCAACTCTGTCCGATAACACTCCAAGCCCATTTTTTTCAATCAACCAATGTACAAAGTCAAGCATAGCATCCGAGACTTCGCCTTCAAACAACATATCAACTTCATTCTTTTGGGCGGTCTGATCGTTTTTATATCTTACGTTTATCTCACTAAAACTTAGACGCTCAATTACAATCTGGATTTCAGACAATAGTTGTTTAATTGGCAAATGACACGTCATTAAATCAAGTTGCTCAAATAGTATTTGAGTCGTGGTTTTTTTAACGTTACTTACGTTGTTCATTGATATAATCATCCATTAACTTGTCAATTATCTGTTGGTGGTCATCAAGGTTAAGCGTTCTGCCCGTAAATTGTTGCATCACCCAACGAATTGTTTCAGCCGACTGGCTCAAGGCCTGTTCGGATGTCGCAACTGCTTCATTTTTGCCAGCCGCAATAATACGCTGAGCGTCGATTCTGGCTTCAAGTACAATTTTGGAAGCTTCTTGATGAGACGCAATAATATTCTTTTCCATCTTTTCACCGGCTTCAGCCAAAGCCGTCAAAGTACCATCGTGAATTAACTGCTTATAAACTTCCTGAAACTTTTGATTTGTTTCAACAATTTTATCTGACGCTTCATTAAAATACTTTTTTGCATCTTCACGAACCACAAAGCCTAGTTTTGCAAATGAGTTACCTAAACTAATGACTTTAAAATAAAGTCTAATCAAAACAAAAATCAATATTATCACTAGTCCGGACAACGCTAAAAGACCCACCTGAGATAACATCATTCTGTTATTTCTCCCAATGAGCCCACCACTCTCAGCTTGTTTTTATGCAACTGAGCTACTTGCCATCCGATGCGAATAGAAGGCATAAGTATTATTATAGATGAAGTGAAAACTAAAGTAAATTTAACAAAATGCTATTCTTTAAGCTCTTGCAATGGATTAATCGACACAGCCCTTTTAATTGGAATTTGACTCACCATCCAGCCAGTCACAACTGACAAGGCAATAATAATCACAATTGCAGCAATAGGTGTTTCAAAAATAGTAACGTCGGATGAAAATGCCTCACCACTAGCTACTGACCTTGAGAATACATTCAGTATATTTCCGAATATAGTACCTAGTATGCTACCGCCAACAGCACCTAAAAGTGTCAGTACGATTGATTGTATTAAAAACAACATGTTCACATCTCTTTTTAAAAACCCATTAATCCTTAAAAAGCCAACTTGTTTAGTTTCCTCCATAAGTGTCAATGAAATAATCGTAAACGTTGCCGAAATCGTCACGACAAAAACAATAATGCCAAATATCACTAGCACGCTACGGATAACCGCAAATAACCTATCGACTTGATTGATAGTGTCAAGAATGCTAGTCGTCTGAAAACCTTGTTGCTCGATTGATTCACGAACCTCACCGACTCGATTGACGTCTGTTAATCTGACCTTCACTTGGTTAACCGACGTAAGACCTAATTTTTTTATATTATCAATCGGAATGTAGGCCAATGGCAAATCACCACGATCAATCACACCAACAATCGTATACTCTTGAATTGGAGATTCTTTGGTGTCAGTACTGATGCTGCTACCTGTATTGTCGCTAGTAAGTGTAGCTTTAATCTTTATTTTTTGACCCACAGCCTGATCGAGCTTCATGCCATAAATTTCAATCACTTTTTTACTGACTACAACATTATTGTCGCTTGGCTGCTTATTCAAATCACCAGCAATACCGATCGTTGATCCAAGCATAAAATATTCTGGCGACACAGCATAAAGTGGCATATTTAAATTAATATCATGCAATACTGCTGTTCCAAAAATACCAACAAATTGAACAACTTGGCCAACACTACTAATCGATTTAATCCTAGAAATTGCCGTATCATCAAGTTTTACTTGTTGAGTATTGCGCAGAGTAACCGTCACGACATCAGTTGAGTCAGACTGATTAATTTCGTTTTGAACTAAATTATGTAGCCCAATGTCTACCCCAAACAGCACAACCACAACCGCACTAGTAAGCGCGATTACACCAATCGCCAAGACTGCTCGCAACCGCTTTTTGAAAGTATTGATAAGTGCTAATCGAATAAAGAAAAGTTGTCGCCTCATATTTAGTCTTCCTTCTCTTTCTCTTTTTGAACTTCAATATAATCTATCACTTGTTTAATATTTGTAAATGGATTTTGCTTGTCCTCAATGTTCCACAAACGGCCGTCCTGCATAAATAACCACTTTTTTGATAATTTCAAAAAACTTAAATCATGAGTCACCATTACAATAGTTATTTTCTGCTTTTCAGCGGTATCAACCAAAATCTGAGCAACTTCATCAACCGACTTTGAGTCCAGGTGTGCGGTTGGCTCATCAGCAAAAATAATCCATGGGTCTTTAATTAAAGCTCGCGCCAAAGCAACTTTTTGCTGTTGTCCTGATGATAATTGATCAGGCGCCTGCTTTAAGTCTGGCGATATACCAACTTTTTTTAAATATTCTTTAGCTTTAATGCGGGCCTTTGACTTTGACCAACCTTGCAGCAATAACGGCAAAGCAACATTATCAACAATACTTAATTTATCGATCCAGTATTGCGTTTGCGGCAAATAACTAACTTTCTTTAACCTTATTACTGCCCTTTGCTCATCAGTATAGTTATACAAAGACACACCCTTAAAAAAGACTTCACCAACATCAGGTTTTTCAAGACCCATCAACATACTGATTAATGTTGATTTTCCGGCACCTGATGGCCCAAATATAATAACAAGTTCGCCATAACCAACTTGTAATGTTACGTCCGTTACTGGGCTGACCATAGTCGAGCCGATTTTATAAACCTTGGAGATACCAAGTGTCTCGATTATTGGAGCACTAAGCTCATGTTCAACTGATTTATGATTTTCAATATCTTTAATTGGATTCTTCATTTTTTACAGCCTCATTAATCTTGATAATAGGTTTACGACGCTGTCAAAGACAGTAATTTCTTTATCCGGAGTCACAATAGTAGTTGGATTGCCATAGACAGTGTTGCCATCAAGGTCTCTTGAGATAATCTGAATTTTATAAATTGCAGCTAAGTCAAGTCCCGAAATAATCACAATATGACTAGTTGTTGGTTCAGTCGAAAGTGGAGTTTTATTATCATAGCCACTTGATCCATACTTGCCATATTGGACTTGTGAGGTTGCAGGCTCGTCCGTCTTCCACGAGATAATCATCTGGCCTTGTTTGCCCGAAACAGACTCAACAACACTTACACTAATGCTCTCTCCACTAATAACTGGCGGTCTGGTATCAAGTTGTGAGCGCCATTGTTGCTGAGAGGCAATTGCCACATTGCCGTATTGGTCACGGCCTTCAATTGACATCGTGTAATCTGTACTGCCAGCCAAATTTTGCAATATAACACTATGGTTGGTTACAAGTTCACTAGTTGATGCTTCTTGTTTTGTACCATAACCCGAATAATAAACCGTCGAACTGGTCGGCACATTTGTTTTCCATGTTATATTAACAGCGGTAGTCGGTTCATCGGCCAAAGGTTGAAACCTAATCGCATTAACTACTGGTCTGGCAATAGTCGTAAATGTATAATTATCACTAATTACACTACTTGATAATTCAGTCAAAGAAGATATCTTGAAATTATAAAGCATACCACTATCAAGACCTGTCAATCGAACTGTATGTTGCGTCGAAAACCCAGTTTGATTGTTCTCTGACAAAAGTCCATAACTCATAGTTGGACCGTATTCAACTCTTGGTCTAGTTGGCACACTTGACTGCCAAGATACGACTACCGAGTTAACAGTAATATCACTTGTAGTTACGCTGAAGATTCTAGCGGCATCGGCTGTTCTAAACGAGAAGATTGATGAGATTGAATCTTTAATATCGTAACTTCGATCATTATCAAAACTTTGAATTCGATAGAAATACGTTGTTGATGGTTGCAGACCGGTCAATGTGACTTTGTGGTCACTAGCTAATATCAACGAGCCTTTACTTTGTATTAAATCAGTCGGATCAACCCCATAATAGATAAAGCTAGTAGAATCACGATTAGTCACCCAACGAATATCAGCCTGATTAAAATCTGCTTTTGATTCTGGTTGAACGATTGTTTTTGGCGGCGTTGGATAAACGCCCTGAGGCATTCTTGCAACTATTCCTGATGCTCCACTGCGATTGTCGACATCGTCGGCTGCACGAACTCGATAATAATATGTGGTATCTGATGATACATTCAAATCGACAAAGGCTCGACTGCTTGAACTGCCAATATAATCAAACACACGGCCATCCAATGATCGTTCAACGATATATTCTACAATACCAGTACCAACAAAAGTTGGTTGATCCCAAGTTAAAGTCAAAGTCCATCTGTCAGTCGACCGGTCTGAAGTATCCACAACCGATAAATTAAGCGGAATGCCAGGTGACGACGTATTAGCGATAAAGTTTGCTGACGCGAAATTGGTCCAATCAGCATTGCCAGCTTCATCTTTGGCAACAACGTATATGATATTTACACCCTTTTGAGTAGCGGCTTTGAAGGCCGGTATATACCTGTCTGTCGTACAAGTTGTATTTAACGGCGACGGAATAGTGTTAATGCTGTAACAATACTGCAGCTTCTCTGAGTTACCAGCATAAGTTACCGGAAAATCCCACAAGAAGGTAAACAAGCTATTCGTTGAGACTGGTGGCACTGCTCGCAGGTTTGTGACCTGAGTTGGAGCATCAACCGTGTAGTAATATGAGGCACTGGTATAATATGGCGAATAATTACCGGCAATATCATAGGCGCGAACATAGAACACGTTGGTGCCATTACGATAAGCGGCCGATAAATTGCTAATCGACGTACCATCTTGACATATCTCACTGGCAAATGGACCAGAAGTTGCACCAGTTAAATAACAATAGCCCGCTATACCCGAATGTTGGTCGAACCCATTTGGCCATACGAAACTAAAATTATTGATTGACGTAAAACCAGATGGATCGACTGTAACCAAACTTGGATTAGTCGGTGGAATATTATCAAATTTATAAGTAAATGGTGCGAAAACGTTACTGTCTATATTTCCAGTCATATCCTGAGTCTGAATACGTAAATATTGCAAGCCAGGTGTCGTAAAATTAGCCTGATACTCAGTGCTGGTTACAAAAGTACCAGATGTTCTTGGTGACGCAGTGCCATCAGGTCCAAAATACACCCAATAGCCACCGATATTCGAACCTAATGGACCATCGGTTGCGCCGCCGGCCTCACCTGGATCTGGCCAGTCAACAAATGGTTTGTCAAAATTTTTCCATTCATTGCTATGCAACTGCGTCGTCTTTGTATTATCTGTATAAACTAACGCCGACGTTGGATTATTTGGTGGTGTCACGTCGTAATAATAATTAACACTGTACCCATGGATCACTGGGGTTAATATATTATCAGCCGATTCCAAAATGAACTTCACTTGCAAAGCGTGTAAGGTTGGTGAATTAATCTTTGCCTCAAAGCTAGATGTATATATTTTTGCCGGATCAGTTAATACCCAATCGTTCCAAGTCACACCACCATCATCTGACGATCGAGTCCATATTTCGACAGTCGTGTTGCTTGGTATTTGACCATCAACATGAACCCCAGCATAATCATAAAGTCCAGCAAAATTCATAACATCCGACACGTACTGACCTTTGCCGTTATAGCTTGTTGTTGTGCTTGGATAATTAAATTGCCAGATTAATGGATTGGCATCACCCGGTAAAACTACAGCGTAAGTATCATTAACTTTTAGCGCAACCGCACCATAGTTAAAGTATCCAGGAGCATCGTTACTTGTGGCCCAAGTACCAGCGCCGATATTATATACATAGCTTGCTTTTGTACCGTTGCCCTGTTGAGCGTAAATATATCCGTCTTTGATGGTCATTGTTGAACCATATGAGACCGTACCTGGTAATAGGGCTAGAGTCGTCCATGTATTACCTGTAATGTTATACCTGTAGAAGTTTTTTGCACCATTGCCAGCGATAACGTAAATTGCGTTATTAGTCGAATTATAAGTAAATGATCCATTCATAATGTTGGCTGGTGCGTCAAGCATTTTTAACCAAGTACCACCGCCGCTTGATGGAGTGTACAAATATAATGTTTTACTGTTACCGATAAAGACATAAAACGCCGTACCACTACCATTAGCCACCAAACTGGTTGGTCCAGGACGGTAAACGTTAACCGGCGTATCTGTCATACGCTTCCACTGCATCGACTGCTCGTCAAACTTATACAAATTCGGCGTGCTCTTGCCTGCCAAGTAGTACACTTCGCCATTCAGATAACCTAGCGATCCACCAATACTCGTTAATGGTGGTGGCGTCAAATAAACAGTCACACCAGTTTTGTAGTCAAATTTTACAAAGTTAGAATAGCTACTGGCCTGTTCAGCGCCCACACCTAAAGCGTAAATATATTTACTACCGTCATAAACTGCAGTCGTAACGTTACTACCTATCCATATTCTTTGGTTGGCATTATTAGAAATACCACCATTGTAGCCATTATTTTGAACCAAAGAATATGATTGTCTTAGACCCATGCCAATCTGAACAGAATTTGGAGTGACGGTATTAGTCCAAGTATCATATCGTATCATAGCTTGTAAATACGACTGACTTTGACCGGGCAATACATATATATATCTTTTGCTATCAGATGCCACAGTTCCCCATACAATAGGTATTTTTAAGTCACCAACTTCTGACCAACTATCAGAACTAACGTTATAGCGAATAAAGTTCTGTTTATCATTACGCTGAGAATCACTCATACCCTTGCTAAGGAACATGTAAATATCATTGTTGCCAACACCAACAATTGAATTAACCAGATCAAATGATACCATCGGCGGTTCAGCCAATTGTCGCCACGAGTCGTTCAATATACTATATTTGGCAAAGTTCAGCCTTGCGCCAGTATAACCAGTATAGGCATATACACTGTCGACACCATCAAACCATAAACCTGACGATCCATAGGTACTATTAGTAGATGCTGGCAGCTGGTTCATCAAAGCAAAACTATCATCAAATGTATCATAAATATAGAAGTTGCGACCACCACCAAACACCATCGCATAACGACCGCCGCCAATATATGTCATGGCCGTTCCTTGATAGCTTAGCTGTGGCAACTGGGCTGTTGGTACGGTCCATTGATTATTATTAATATCATACTTATAAAAGTTAGATGTGCTATTGCCCCTAGTCAAAATTATCGTATGGTTACCATCAAATGATATCGCACTGTAATACGTCGTTGCTGGGACTGGTGCCATAGTATCCCAGCGTCCAGATATCGTATTGTATCGATAAAAAGTATTCGTGCCCTGTCCTCGAGCCACAAAAACATAATCTCCAGCCACCACAGATGCCGTACCATAAGTCGCATCAGCTGGCATAGTAAGTGGTCCTGTCGACCAAGTACCATTAGCTTGATTATTAAGCGACATAAAATTATTACTGACCGTTAAATTGGTATTTGTACCAGCGTTAAAATCATTGGCTGACGTCTTAACAATCGATCCAGGAGGCGACACAAAGAAGTATGCATAACTAAAGTAAGTCTGAGAATCAGATATATTACCTTGCTTGTCTTTGACTCGCATCTTCAAATAATATATTTGTCCAGCAGTCATTGGTGTTGTCACAATATAATCAGCATTGGTTTGGAAATTACCATCAACGACCGGATCAGCTGATGAGTCAAGACCGTAATAAATATAATAGCCATCAATTCCCGATTCATTGTCGTAAGCTCCCTGCCAAGAAAAGTACGGTTTAGTATACGGATAGTTTTTACCAGATATAATTGCTGTGCCGTTATCTTTTTGACTGTAAGCATCAAATCGGCTTGGGGGCATTGGCACAGTTGTATCTTTGGTATAATTAATACCAATATTTGTCACACTAGGCGTGACCGTTCCGTCACCAACTAATCTTATCTTAAATTGAATGTATCGATTAACTGGTGAGTTAATGGCCCGACCACTGGTTTGCAACCAGTTGCTCCAAATCACGCCATCTGAAGAAGTTCGTGTGTAGAATTCAACTGTACCGCTGCCAGTTACGTCGGCATCTATGTTGCCCCAAGCGGTAGCGTAAATCATATCATAAGTCTTAGAATACCAGGTACCGTCTTTGACATAAGCAGCAGTTGATGGCGACCATTCCCATATATCAGACCATGATGGACCTTGAGAAACATGTAAAGTATTGGTCGTATTGTCATAATAGCCTGTGGCTCCACCACTATACCCAGGCAAATCAGCAATTCTTTGCCAAGTGTCGTTTGTTGTATCATAACGCTGGACTAAACGCCCATTCGTTTCACTATTATCTGTTCTAACGCAGATATACAAATAGCGAGTGTTATCACTAATATTAAAGCCGCCAGTACCAATTGAACCATTAGGCATTGAGGTAATATACGAATGAACTTTGGTATCCATGTTATATTTCATAAAGATGCCACTATCACCACCTGCCAATGTGTATATTGTACGGTTAATCCTAGACATACCGCCACCAGTATTCACATTATAAGGGAATACACCTAACGTCTCCCAGGTATCTGTTGCAATAACATAACGATAGAAATCTGTGCGACCAGCACCAAAGTTAGCGTACAAGTAACCATCGCCACCATCAACAATTGACGCACCAGCGCCAACATCCTGAGGCGCATTCGTCAATTTAATCATAGTGTCGGTTAATGGATCGTATCGACTAAAATTCGCTGGTGCAGCACCAACTAGATACAAATATCCACCCTTATAAACACCCGTTGACCCAACCGACGTACTAGACAATGCCGGCACAGCACCAACAGCTGGTCGGTAAGCGGCACCAAGGGCAGTTACAGTATTATTGACTGGAAATGTAGTGAACGTATGAACGCGATAACGTTGCCCATTAACACCATTGGTTCCGTTGCCAACATATTCTGTAATCGTACCACCTGTCGCCACAATATCATTAGCCCCACCAATAGGATAGCGAATAACAACAATACCCGAACCGCCATCACCACCTTTATTTGTGTAGTTATAGTGTGATCCAGCGCCACCGCCACCGCCAGTGTTAGCGCCAGCGTTACCGCCTGGGGTATTAGTCTGAGCATTAACTACGCCGCCGCCGCCTGGTGAACCATTATTTAAACCTGCACCACCAGTCGTTACGCCGACCGCACCACCACCGCCGCCGCCATTACCACCATTACCACCAATAACACTGTATCCAGCGCCACCGCCGCCGCCACCCCAATAGTATGACGTTCCAAGAATTGAGTTTTCTAAACCGACACCGCCATTAGCCTTAGCATTACCGCTAGCACCGACGCCACCAGCGCCACCGCCACCACCAGAATAATAAGCATTCCCCTGATAGCCACCACGATACCCTTGGCCGGCAATACCTAAACCAGCGCCATAATAAGCCATAGCCACACCGTCATTATTATAACCACTCGATCCACCGCCCGATCCACCCGAAGCACCATAGTTGATGCTCGTACCCATGTTATTGTAAGATACTCCACCGAAACCGCCACCAATTGCAGTCATTGACCCAAATATCGAATTCTTTCCGTTAGTTCCAGGAATAGTAGGATGTCCGCCCGTACCAGCTGGCGCACCCTTACCACCCGCTCCAACTATCACATTATAAGATTGAGCCGACACAGAATAAGAAGCATTATAAAGCACTCCACCGCCACCGCCACCGCCACCCATGTTAGTTCCGCCACCGCCACCGCCAGCTACAACTAAAACACTAACGGTTGAATTAGTTGGTGCCGAGGTAATCGTAAAGTTATTGTTTGCTTGATAATTATATCGATAAATATAGTCATAGCCATTCCAACCACCAACATAATACATATCACTGTTGCCACCGCCAATTATTTGACGGGTTGATCGACCAGAAGTAACCGATGTGTCAAACAACGACGACTGGCCCCACTGTCCATTAGGTATATCATAACGAATCAAACTTAATAAACGGTCATAACCCATTAATGTATACAGATATTTTGAACCGTCAGTAACCATCGCCATTGGATGCTTACGCTCTTGTGACGGCCCAGGTACGGTGCCTAAATTCTTCCAGACCGCCGATGCTGGGGTATATTCAAACAAAACGACACCTGAATTACCTATGGTCGAATTTTGCAAAGCATATATTTTATTATTAAAATAAACTACCGAATCATAAGAGGCGCTAGCCGATACGTCAGCATTTGGTAAATTTGTCCACTTATTCTGGACTATGTCATATTTTTTAAACTCGTTAGTATTATTATCCAGTCCATAAATCGTCGTTCCATTATCAAATGCTAATGATACACCATAGCTAACACTAGTCTTATTAACATAAGTATCCATTAACAACCATGAGTTATCGACAATTGAATATCGATAGAAAGATGGGATTTGTGTACCCCTCATAACATAAAGATACTGACTTGAACCGACATTAGCAAAAACACTTGATGATATGTTTGACAAAGTACTTGGCATGTCCTGCAATTTAGACCACGTATTCGAACTGATATCATATTTAAACAAATAGCCCGTGTAATCATACTGAGCGCCGCCAGGCATAAAATACATGGTTTTAGCGTTGTCGTAAACTAACTGCGTGCCATACTGTCCACAAGCTGTTGGTGGAACCGCCAACTCTTTCCAGACCTTCTTTTCAATGTCATATTTTGAAAACAAACATTGCTGACCATAGTTGCCCATGACATAAATATTGTCATTCGGACCATATGCCATTTGGCTATATGAATCAATCGAGAAAGGTGGCGTCTGAAGACCACTAGCTGTTGAGGTATTCCAACTACCAACAAGACCGTTTTGCAAACTTAATGATGTGGCGCCATTTTGAAGACTAATATTGCCATATTCTGAATAACCAGATTTCAAGTCATCGCTAGTGACACTAACCCGACTGGCACCTGCAAGACTATTAAGCGTTAACCAGCCAGTCATAATAATTGCCGCAATTCCCAGAATTACTACTAATAGCCTATGAACGGTTGACGATGATTGCTTATATAGACTACCTAATCGTCTAACAAATGGATTGTATGATATGCGGTACCAAAACTTACGAATTCGTATTGATAATTTTATGCGTAATCTATTAGATGATTCAGATCGATTTGTCATAAGAATTTGATAAATCCTGCAATTAAGAACGCTAGACCAGCAAACAACAAACCAATCACAAGTGCAATGAATAAGGCCCCAAATATCTTGCCCCGTGCGTAAGGATTACGTCCAATTGCCACAATAGCAGTCGAAATTGCCTTACCGAACCCAATTGCCGCCGCCACGAAGCCAAATGATGCCACTGCTGCGGCTGCAATGTTTTTAGTAGTTTCTGGGAAACTAGCCGATACGCTAAAGAGTGAGTTAACGAAATCTGCAATTGATTGTCCGACACTAGAAACAAAGTTAAACATACGACCCAAGATATTACCATCGCTCATGCTCATAGCAGTAGTGTTTT
The DNA here is from genome assembly GCA_903899655.1 of uncultured bacterium. Taxonomy (GTDB): domain Bacteria; phylum Patescibacteriota; class Saccharimonadia; order Saccharimonadales; family Saccharimonadaceae; genus UBA1547. The sequence goes on along the minus strand of CAIUKF010000009.1, from coordinate 150,493 downwards.
TATCGATATTAATGTTGTCACTAACGCCATAAAGCTTTTGACCAGTAGCTCGAACAATAGTCATAGCATTACTACTGTTAATCTTGATGTTTCCAGTCCAGATACCTTTGACGAAACTGCCAGTTGTACGTGGCGAAATTGAACTTGTCGAATCACTTAATTCGATTGGACCTGCAAATTTTTCATTAACATTGCCGTTGCCATCATAAGCCGTTAACGATACTTCAAATTCTTTTCCTGCAACTACCTTATCAGCGGATGTATTAACCGCAATATATCCTAAAGGATTTGGAGTAACTGATATGTCAGTTGACGTCGATTTGGTAATTAGTTTTGAAGTTTGAGTTGCAGTAACTTCAACTGATCCACTAGTTGGCTTATCAGCCGCTGTGAAAGTTGTTTGCGAACCGCTATTCAAGCTAACATCGCCGCCCGTTGACTTCCAGTTGTAAGTTAATTCGTTTGATGCTATTTCTTGATTATATTTATCAACGGCTTTGACAGAGAAAGCCAAACTTTTGCCAGTTTCAATCGAAGGCAGGATTGGAGCCAATAATAGTCGGTCTAATTCACCAGCACCATCACGACTATCAGCGGTTATACCAGGCAAAGTTGTGACAATAACCGTCGCATAGCCGACTGCATCATCGACTGTCGCCATAATCGTATTGTTAAACATTCTAGTTGTCGTTCCAGCTGTAAATAGACCTTCGCTATTAATTACTCCCCCACCAGCTACAACATTCCATATAATTTTTGGTGACGAAATAGGATTACCGTAACTATCAAAAGCTTCAGCTGTAAATAACTGTGAGCTATTAATAAGTAGCGTCGTATTAGATGGCGAAATTTTGATTGACATTACTTTAGCGGATGTAGCTGAGACGTAAAAGTTAACAGATGATGATGAACGACCATCAACAAACGCATTAACAATATACGTACCGGCTTTGTTTCCAACCGTTAATATTGACCTAGCAATACCGTCTGCATCCGTCAGGACATTACTTGGCTTCAAAATAACTCCAGTTGCATCGGTCGGTGAAGAGCTTACTTCATAATTAATACTGACATCTTTCAAATAGTTGCCATACATATCAACTGCCCGAACGGCAAATGGTGTATTTAATTCAGAACCAGCCGTTCCCGCTTGGTTAGCGCCACTTTCAATCGACAAGAATATCTGTTGAACACCGGCTTTGACCTCAAACGAGTTACTTGGCGATTGTACCGATCCACTAGTCGCAATTAAATTAACATTATCACCAGATTGAGTGATAGTTACCGACCCCGACCAAGTACCATTACGGAAGTTATCAGTGCTAGATGGCGATATAGTATTAGTCGTATCACTTAAAGTTGCCGATTGGTTATAGCTAGTGACCGTATTACCATACGAATCGGCTGCCGTAATGTTTACGAAAAATGCCGTTCCAGCTATTTGCGGTGAGTTAATCTGACTAATACTAAACTGAACTAAATCACCAGCAATAACATTGGCATCAACAGCTTTACTAACATATCTGGAGCCTTGCGATATAATAACGCTAATTGAAGCTTGACTAATTTTAGTCGCAGCCGTTATTGAAACTTCTTTCGCATCTGGACTTGTTGATACTCCAAGAACACTAGGGATTGACCACGTATATGACAAGTCGTTAATAATATTGCCATACTGATCTTTACCATAACCAATAATCTGCTTGGTTGTTCCGACCGCCATAATTACTGGGTCAGGACTAATTTCAGCACTATAAAGTGGCGCCGGAATAACCGTAAACTGATCAGAATCAGAACTAATTGCGTTTGAAATCACTGTCATTTTATTTAATCCACTCTTTTGGAAAGCAACTTGACCAGTCCATGTACCAGATGAAAATGGATCAGTTGTCGTCGGTACTATCCCGCCCAAAACATCACTTAGCGACGCACTACTTGTAAATTGAGTCGCCGTATTGCCATAGACGTCTTTGGCAGTAATAGTCACATAAATTGGATCACCAGCAACAACATCTGGAATTGTCGTTATTGTAAATTTATCAATCGATCCTGCAATAACCGTCACCTGCGCATCAGCTTGTTTTGTAATTGTTCCCTGTGTCGCCCGAATACGGACAGTTCCAACCCCAGTTGCTGTATTAGCAGTAAACGTTGTTGCTAAGCCTGATATCGGGTCGGTTGTACCAACGGCACCAATTACCGACCAGTCGTAAGCAATATTTACGATGGCACTTCCAAAGGCATCATAGCCCTGAGCTGAGAAGCCTTGCGACTGACCAGCTACAACCGTCGTCTTTGATGGCGTAATGACAACATGGTCAAGCAAGTTTGAAATGACATCAAACGTATTCGACATACTTGAAATAGTTCCTGAAGATACCGTAATAACATCCTGAGTATATACCTGAGTGACTTGAGCTAAACCGCGCCAAACACCATTTGTAAAATTCATTGTTTGCGTTGGCGTCAAAGAACTTGTTAAATCACCCAACAAAGCTGTACCACCAAAGTTAGTTACAACGTTATCGTATCTGTCATAGGCAGTAATAACCAAAGTGAACATCTCACGAGTTGGCTTTGGCGATGATATCGTATCAAATTTAAAATTAGATAGTTGTCCAGGATTAACTGTCACCATTATGCTTGCAGTTGCTGTCTGACCACCCTCTGTTGCTACAACATTTATATATGCTTGCCCAGCCTTGGTAGTGGCGGTTGCCGAAGTAACCTGTGTATTAGCAGGTGAAGCACCAACAATATCCGTCGCACTAGATGACCAAATATATGTCACACCAGTAGTAATCTCGTTGGCGTAGGCATCATAAGCTTTAACTGTTAATGGTGTCGTATTTTGCAAATCCATTGTCAAATCACTTGGATCAATCGAAACTAAACTCATCTGATCAGGTTTGACATTAAAATTATTAGTCGTACCAATCTTACTGCTGGCTCCAGTAAACACAATATTCACACCACTTGCAGCCTTATACACTCTGACCGATCCAGTCCAAACGCCATTTACAAAGTCGCTCGTCACTGATGGAGATATCATGCCAGCCGAATAAGTCAAATTACCACTGGTTGTATACGACGTAATTGTATTGTTATTTATATCTTTGGCTGTAATCGTCAAATTCAAAGATTGGCCAGCAATCGTTGTATTAACTGGCACTGCAGCCATCGCAAAATGGTCCAAGACTAACGGTGCCAATGTCACTGGTATCGAGTTGGTTTTAGTATTGCCACTTTGTGTTACACTAACACCAATTGTACCTGTGCCACTAACCGTCCCTGTAGTATAAGTCACAGTTGCACCTGTAATTGGGATTGATCCAATCGTAGCTGACCAGTTGTAAGTCAGCCCAGTTATTGGGTTATTATAAACGTCATAGGCCTGAGCTGTCATCGAAGCTGTTGTTCCAACATTTTGGTTTATCGCTGTTGGGGTAATTGCAACTGTTGATAAAGCACCTGGTACAACATTGAAGGCGCTGCTTAATCCCACAACAGTGCCGCTTAACGTCGACAAGCTTATTTTGTCACTGGTATACATCGATATAATACTAAACGCACCCGTCCAAGTACCATTTACCAGTTGTACCGAAGTAGTTGATATCGTACCAGTCAAATCAGTTATATTTACCGTATAATTTGCGCCTGTGACTACACCGCCACCTTTACTGCGAGCTGTAATCGTTGCCGTATTTGACGAACCAGCAATAATTGAAGCTGGAATGGTTGCAATCTGTAAACTGTACGGAATTACTGAAACCGTCGAGCTAACGATTACTGGTGTTACGCCTTGGGTAATTGTCACCTGAATTGCTTGAGTGCTTATATTATCAGCGGCTGTAAAATTCGATGTTGCTTGATTATTGGTCGACAATGTTCCCAAAGTACCTGGTATTTGCCAAGCATAGGTCAAACCAGTCGAAATTGGATTACTGTAAACGTCAAAAGCTGATACACTATAAGCCGTTAATGAACCAGCCATTGCTGTTAGCGAACTTGGATTAATCGTCGCATTATTCAATGGTGCCGCGCTAACCGTAAATCCATTACTTGATGATGTTGTTGATTGATAATTAAATTTAACATTATCCGTTCCGGCTTTAGTTAAAGTCACGTTACCAGACCAGACACCACCAGTCATAGTAACGGTCGTCGGATTAATCGTACCGATTGTTGACAACAAATTAATATCTTGAGTGAAGGAAACAATTGCATTGCCAAAACTATCCTTGGCAGTTGCTGAAACTGTAAATGGCGTACCCGCTATTTGAGTCCCAATAGCATTGATTGTAAACGAAGCCAACTGAGACGAGACAATAGTTGGACTATATGTTGTATCGATTAAACCCGTCGAACCATCTGGCGGAGTATGATCTGAAATAGTGATAGTTGGATTGCCAACAGTATTATCTTTGTAATAAAAATTTACCGACGCCGTATTAGCTGGCAAATCAACATAGGTCACACTATTGAATGGCGAACTTAAGACTGAAAATGATCCGGTACTAGAACTTTTCGTTAAATAAATACGCGTCGAAGTACTAGATCTAACCGCATTACTGCTGGCGTCTGTCAGTCCGACTTGGATAACAGTTGAAACCTGACCAGCCACAATCGTCTGAGTTGTTGTTAATACCGTAAGAGCGTAAGGTGGAGATGTTGTAAATGATGCAACGTTACTGTAAGTGCTCCAGGTCCGTGATCCGTAAACATCATATGATTGAACGCGCCAATAATAAGTCGTGTTAGCAGTCAAGATATCGGTAGGCTGTAAAGTATATGTTCCGACCGCACCTAATCCATAAGTATTACCAATATTTTGGCCACTCCAGCCGACACTTGAGCTGTTCTGGTTAAACGTCGACACGCCAACCGTGAAAGCAGCATCACGAGCAATTTGAACCGAATACTGCAAGGCATCGCCATCAGGGTCACTGGATGACATTACAAAAGTTGGCGTGCTACTAACACCAGTTTGTCCACTAGTTGGACTAGATGTTGTCGGTTTTGCTGGGCCCGAGTTGGAATATAGCATTACACGATTATTATCCGTATCAACCACATAAACATAACCAGAAGTTTCATCAATTGCCACTGATGAAGGGTTAGCAAGTGTACTTTGTGACGTACCAGCGCCACTTGTCGTCATTGCTGATTGACCAACAACCAAATCTGCAGCCTGGTTGTCACCTGAAATAACAGATTTATATATCAAAACTCGATTAGAGCCTTTATCGACAATATAGACTACGCCATTTGTTGATCCAGATATAACTGCGGTTGGCTGCTTTAGCGATTGACTACTGGTTGTCTGAGCGGTCGATGTCGTCATATTCGCCTGTCCAATCACGCGGTTTGCTACTTGATTACTTGCTGTAATGGCACTCGTCCAGACTAACGCACGATTATTATCACTGTCGGCAACGTACAAATACCCAGTCGTAATATCAAAACTAACACCTCGAGGCGTCCTTAAATTATGGTTAGTAGTACCATACACCGAAGCCGTAAAACTAGATTGGCCCAATACATAATTTGCCAATTGCCCATTCGAAGTCGGTTTTGATGACCAAACCATGACCCGATTATTATTTCGATCAGCAACAGCAACATAATTATTACTGGTATTTACTGTGACGCTTTCAGGTGATGAAAAAGTCGAACGTGTTGCTGAAGCATTTGTATTTGCAAAATTTGATTGCCCTAACACTAAATTAGCCAATTGCCCATTAGAGCTAATCGCCGATGTATAGATTAAGACACGATTATTGCCAGTATCGCTGATGTAAAGTCGCTGATTAATGCTATCGTAAAATAATCCAGTCGGACCATTCAATGTTCCCTGTCCAGCCGTACTACCCTGATTAGGTGATGTAACTGAAAAAGTCTGCTGACCAATTACATAATCGGCGTACAAATCGATTAAATTATTCGATACATCCAAGTTAAACACTAAGACGCGGTTATTATTAGCGTCACTAACAAACATTTTATGATTTACGCTGTCAACTGCTGTACCTTGAGGGTTGTTAAAACCTTTTTCTTGAGGGTTGTTAATTGTATTACCATAAAAATCAACATCCACGCCACCTGAAAGTTGTCCCAGTGCAAAAATAGCTGACTGGCCATTGCTAGATATTGACGTTGAATATGAAACAACGCGGTTATTTTCAGTATCGGCAATTAATATTGTACCGTTATCACCACTGACAGCCGACGGATAATATAAATTCGATGGCGTTGTACCACTGCTACCAGCAGTAAAACTTGTTTGTCCAATAACATAATTAGCTGCCTGTCCACTTGTCGTCACCGAGTTAGACCAAACATTTACACGATGATTATCTGTATCAGCCACAAACAAATATCCATTGCTGGCATAATAAACGTCTTGTGGGCGCTTCATACCCGAGGACGTTGTTGCCTCACCATTTGAATAAAACCAGGTCTGGCCTAATACTCTGACAGCATTCTGGCCAGTTGTTGCACCGATACCCCAAATCATCACGCGACTATTATTAGTGTCGGCTACATAGACATTCGTTCCGTCAGTTGCAACGCCTGATGGTCCAGCTAAACCGCCTTGTGACAATGCTGCGCTAGAACTAATCGAATCCGCTTGACCCAAAATAGCCGTAGCGCTTTGCCCACTGCCTGTTATCTGCCCAAAGACCATAACACGGTTAAAATCTTTGTCTGTTACGAACAATTTAAAGCTGGCACCATCACCGTTGGCGACTATTCCATTTGGTGACAACATTTTGCTGGATGACACCACGCCACTGGTATTTTTACTTGTAAAATCAGCCGCACCAATTACATAAGTCGCATTTGGATCACTAGCAGTAATTGCGCTATACACCAGCACGCGGTTGTTGCCCGTATCTGTTATATAAACATCACCGGTTGTTTTATGAACATAAATCTTGGTTGGGTTATCCAACGAATTAGCGGCTGGATTGGCAGCGCCTCGATTTGGCGTTGTTTGCGCGAAATTCGGTTGACCGATAACATAATCAGCCTGATAATCGACAAAAACGTTACTTGTATCCAAATCGTAAACCAGCACGCGGTTATTATCCGAGTCAACAACAAACGCTTTGTGACGGGTAGCGTCAATCGTTGCCCCAGATGGCTTTTGCATACCAACATTCATTGGGTTGTTTGGCGTTGATGATGTGTAATTAACTTGACCAGTAGCAAGTGTCTGGCCAACGGCATTAAAAGCATTTTGGCCATTAGCTGAATAAGCTTTTACGATTGTCGGTGTATAAAAAACGCCAAAAGCTAAAAGAATAACACCAACAACTAAACTGGTTGCTGGTATCACCCTAATATTTTTTGTAGCGATCTTTATTTTCATTAATTTTCAACCAATCTGGTTTAATGTGCTAATGGAACTGACTATTTTAACGAGTCAAGTAATGGGTCTTGGGGGTTAATAGCTGCTAAATCTTTTACAGCCGTCTTATAATCATCTGTGGTTTTATCCTCCATCAAGATTGAAACCTTCAGTTCTAACAAAGTCACATTATTAGGATTACTTTTTACAGCTGAATCCGCAATAGCCATTGCCTCTGAGATTTTATTCTGTAATTTATATAGAATCGCTAAGTTAACATACGCCTGTGTATAGCCAGGATTATCCGCAATAACTTCTTTGTAAGTGCTAGCGGCTTTGTCGTAATTCTTCTGTTCGTTATAGATATTACCTAAAATAACCTTATAACTAGGCTCTTTAGTGGCAGTGTATAATTTTTCATACGCTGGTAATGCTTTTTCTACATCGCGTTTTGCAAGCATAGTCTGAGCATAAACTTTCAATCTTACAGCATCACTTGGCATAGGTAACCCGGCGAGCTCTTTTGCGGCATTATCATAATCAGCTTTCTGATAAAATGCCGTTGCACGAGCCCAAGCGTTATCTTGATTAGTTACATTTGTACGCCAAACAATGACACCAACTACTATGACAATAACGATAACGATAATATACCAAAATCGTTTTATTGCCGATAATACCTTACTTGATTTTGATTTTTTTGATTGAGGCACAGAAGCCCCGCTAGGCGATTGCCCATCATCAACTCGTTCAGTATTGCTTCGTTCCATACTCCCCCTAATTTTTCTTTACTAACACCCTCGTACTATGACAAAATTGTATCAAAAATAACCACGATTAACAATAGCATTATAAAGGGGTCACGACCAAACGGGGAGTGGATTATCGGCCTTTGGCCTCCTCCGCTTGCTTGCGAAAAAATGTAAACACTTTTTCGCTGCACGACGCTACGCGACCACTGACTATTTTTGCTTCGCAAAAAGTCGCAGGTTCAAATCCTGCCCACCAGACAAAATAAAATACCTATCAGCCGATAGGTATTTTATTTTGGTTGCGGGGGCAGGATTTGAACCTGCGACCTGATGGTTATGAGCCATCCGAGCTAACCAGACTGCTCCACCCCGCGATACATATACCAGATTAACAGATATAATTGGCAATTGCAAGCTTCAAGACGGTGCTATTGGCTATTGGAATATGGAATATAGCAAAAAATACAAAATTAATTTTCTAATTGCCAATAGCCAATAGCTAAATTCCAATAGCCACTTCTAATTCAGCTTGAAATATTTTTATTATTATTGCCAAACAAAAAGTTAACCCATTGATCAAAATTACTGACCTGCACTGACTCGACTTTTTTTACCGTCGTAGCACTATCTGCATTTTTAGCCGCCTCAGAATTTGGCGGTAAAATCAGCACGCTCTCACCTGGCGTAACCAGACCTAATCGCTCACGAACCGCCAACTCTTTGTACTCGTCCGTCTGATAATACCGCTGTTCTAATTTTGCATTTTCGGTGTCCAACTGCGCAACAATCAACTGCCTAGATTTGTCATCTAATTCTTTTTGCAAATTATAATTTCGTTGCATAACACCCAAACTACCCCAAACCCAGCCAGCAGTAATCATAAATGCAATCACAATTACGCCATTATTAAGCGTAAAATATTTGTGACGCGCCAGATAATAAATTCGCCGAATGTTTATTTTTTTCATATTTTCCCTGCCATTATTATAGCCCAACAGATAATAATACGCTATAATGTCTAAGTCTGGGGGCGTAGCTCATCGGTTAGAGCAGAGTGCTCATAACGCTTTGGTGGTCGGTTCAACTCCAACCGCCCCCACCAATAAAAAATCACTGCCTTTACGACAGTGATTTTTTATTAATTATTTCTTTTCAGTTTTAAGTATCTTCTTTAACCGATTAATGTAAGCAAATTCCCAAAATTTAAGCGCACCTTTGCCAATAATCAAACGCGAAAACATATTAAGAATATTGTTTTTAATTGTGACTTTATTTATATAATTAATGCGCGTGCCTTCGGCAACTGGCTCTAGCAAAAATTGTTCGTCTTCGATAGCAAGTTTTGATACATTAATCGACTTAAAACCAACATTAGGCATCAATGTAGTCGTCATACCAACTTTAAAGTTAATTCCAAAAGTATTTGTAGTCGCCTCTATGATTAAATTATTACCTTCCCTGCTGACAACTCTCATTCCTTTAGCGACTATCGGAAAATATTCAGGCGCCCTCTCGAAGTCTGAAATAATTCGATAAACATCTTCTACGGGTGCATCAATTATCCATGAACCTTGTAATACTTTTTCTTTCATAAGCTTTATATTAACACATCAAGAACATTAGCTCCCGGCCGTGCATGAAAATAGGCCCCGATTTGGAGCCTATTCTTTTTAGCTATTTAACGTTCAATTCTTTGTACGAATCAATCGACGCTTTTATACCCTGTTCGTATGATGTAGTTTGAAAGGCAGGGAAATGCTGACGGAATTTGGCATCCGACATGACATAATCGTCATTAAATTGATAAGCCATTTCTTTTAATTCCTTCAGTTGACTCATAAATAATGACAAAAAATTACTCATAAACTTTGGTAAAACTGACAATTTATATTGCGCATTAAATTCTTTGTTAAACATTTCCAAAACTTTTGCAACATCAATTGGCTGACCAACTGGCAGATGCCAAGTTTGGCCATAACAACTATCATCCAACGCCAATTCAACTAAGGCTCGCCCATTATCCAGCGTATACGAATAAGTATGCTTAGCCGTCACCGACCCTAACCATTGCGGCGCCTTGCCTGCCGCCATCCTGGTCAAAAATGTCGAGTAAAACAAAGTGTTAACAGCCCCAGGGCCATAAAAGTCAGCCGACCGTCCAATTACCGCCTTTACTTTGCCAGCCGCCATCGCGTCCAACAAAATTTGCTCAGTCACTTTACGCGCCAGTCCCTTCACAGATGTTGGTTGCTTGAAAGTATTTTCATCAAACGGCACAGGCAGTGGCGCTGGACCATACATGTAAATGTTGTCCAAAAATATCAGCTTAGCATTTGCTGCTACACAAGCCTCAATCACATTAGTCATAACCTTTGGCCAATTTTCTGTCCAATAGGCGCCAAAATAGGGAAGTCCGACACATAGATAAACATACTCGGCACCAGCAATAGCCTGTTTTGTTTGCCCAGCGTCCAACAAGTCAGCCTTGATAGTTTCAATACCTTTTACATCCTTAGATCGCTCGACAGCCTTAACTGGCAACCCCCTAGCAATTAGTTCTTTGACAACACCTTGTCCAACCGCACCTGATCCACCTAATACTAAATGCATTCGTACTCCTCCATCTTGTTATTTAAACTTTTATAAACCAAATCTAGACCTTGAACAAATTCAGCCATTTTCTTCGGATCAATATCACCAAACAAACCACCCAAAGATTCCTCTAACATAGGATAGATTCGCTCGATTAATTCCTTGCCGCTATCAGTCACAAAGATATTGCGGGTTCTTAAATCATCTTCATCCAGTTTAACTTCAATGTAACCTTTTTTATGCACAACTTTGACCATATAACTGACGGTCGCCTCAGTTAGTTGCAGCCAACTAGCAGAAAATTTTTGAGTATGGCCAGGATTTTGATATGCACAAAGAATAATCAAAAACTGAGGAAAATTAATATCGCTGTAATCTTTAAAGATTCGATTTGACAGCGCATCAATTGAATAAACAACAGCGTGTAATTTGTAACTTAATGTATTCGACGGATCCATAATTTCATATTACTTAGATATCTAAGTATTGTCAAGACATTTTAAAAATATTTATAATTGCAGGTTTTACCCGACAACTCGTCCATTGTTTTTTTTCGTACCCGTAAATAATACAAAGATAATTGCTCTTATGATGAATATTGCCACTAACCCAATAATTACATAGTACGAATAATTATTCATCACAACGTCTTTTTCGTGAACCGTCGATAATATGTCAACCGAATCAACATAGATGACCTCACAAGCCCCCGCACCGGTATCCTTGCGATCAGTACTGGATTTCCAAGTGTTATTAACTATTTGCCCATTACTATCATTCCCCGTAACCGACAAATTAACCAACTGACCTGTTATTTTTACCTCATCACCAGGATTAATCGACTGTAACTTATCTAATATAGCGCCGTTCGTAGTGACTATGTGATTATTTGAAATCTGTTGAGTATAAAAAGTTGGATTGTTGTGATAGGAATAGTTACAAAATCGCTGACTTTGCGAAAAGCTAATATCTGTCGATATATACGTCTTTTCTGATATATTCTTACCCCAAACGATACACAAATCATACCGAATCGGTCTTTCAATATCAGTTTCATCTGGATTATAGTCATGTTTGCTGACAACAACACCCGTTATAGTGTAGTTATGAAGCGGATTAACAGCATAGTCATAATTACCACTTTTAAAACTAATCGAGTACGAATCATCAGATGTAGTCTGAACAGGCTCAGTTAGACTGGCCGATGAAACATTCTTGTTCTCAATTAATATATTTTTTTGAAAAAAGCTATATCCAAAGACCCCAACCGCAAACAAGAATAATATTAATAAGAATCGAAAAATATATTTCACAGATTAATTATATCAGCAATATATATCAATATGCTTTTGCTTTTGTTGTTTTGATAAAACTTTTCTGTAATCTTTGCGGGCATCTTTATTAAAAGGCCCTATGAATTTAAGTTTAAACTCTTCTATACCTTCTGCGCCAAAGCGTGCATCATGATTAACTTCTGCGCTATCAATCCCTGCGGCTATTAATACCTGCGCTCCATATGCCTTATAAAACTCTTTATAAGCAGCACTCTTATTAAGATCCTCAGCACTACCAATTTCTGAAATTTCGGATGGGCTGTAGCGTCTGTTAATATCCTCGTTGAACTTAGCAACCTTATTAAAGCCAGCTAACTTTGAAGCGCTCGAATAAAAATCAATCACTTTTAATAAACGCTCAGCGCGCTCAGCTAGATTGGTGCTAATAACAGGTAGACTCTGACCGAGATCCTCAGCTGGGGGTGAACTATATTGATTTTTATCACCATCAAAGAACATTCTCAACTGGTTAGGTGAAACTTTATTAGGACTCATACTACTATTTTTACAACTTTTATTGTTATTTGTCAATAATATACAGGCGTTTAAACCAAACAAAAATGTCCCCGTAGGGACATTTTTGGCACCTGTTTGTTTGGTTTTACTATACTACCAAACGTGCTTATGTTGCAAGTACTAAATTAACTATTTTTTCTTTGAAACTGTCAAGAAACCATTGCGTGGATTTTCTTTGACAACTCGGTCTGCTGGAAGATCAACTGGTTGACCTTTTGGATTCTTTTCTACTTTTGCGAAAAAGTAAATAGTTTGTTGCTTGCCACCACGAAGAGTTACTTCTGTGCTGTGCAAGTAGTAAGTTACACCTTTAGAGTTTGTGTGCTTGAAAGCCATAATATGCTTATACCTCCTGTTAATACTATCCAAGTGCTAGAGTACATTGCTACGCCCCATGTGTCAACGGTTATATACTCTTGTAGTGGTGACGAAGTACAATTCTTAAGATAACAACACCTATAAAACGCATCAAAATCATTATTAAAATTACTACACAAAATACCAACGACCAACCAGCAAAATCAGGTGACCACTGCGGTGACTCATAGGTATACAAGTACGGCCCCATGGGCAAATTTACCGAGCTAACTAGTTCTTTTCCGGAAGGAAATTTCGCCAATTCATCAGCGGTACACTGCACATAAACCTGCGACCAATAGCTAAACTGTGGTGCACAAATTTCCTGAGCTTTTTTAAATATATTTCCATTCTCATTGGTGTAATTTGCAACCTCGCTGAGTTGCGCTTTGTAGTCGCGATTATAGGTCGCCGCCAAAAAAACACCTTTATCTATATTGGTGTTCATATGAGCCGAAATATAGCGTTGTAAATCATACAACCTGCTTTTGGTTATACTGTCATTTCCGGTTTTGTCCGCTTCGTAAACAGCTGTCCGACGTTCAACCATGCCAATATTATTCAGTCGCAAAAAAGTCGCTGATACAAACCCCATCAAAACCAACAGTACTAATAACTGCCACGTTTTGACACGCTGTAGTTGATTAATACCTCGCTTTGCAATTTTCTTATTTACCACTGACAAAACCCACCTTACTATTAAATATAGTATATCACGAGGGATTATTTACGATAGATGCGGAAGTGCGCTACGCCAATTAATAAGACAAAGCCGGCGGCAAAGAAAAAGAATACTCTAAGACCTTCCGTATCACCTAACACAGACGTACAGGCCAACAATATAATACAGGCAATGATTGCGCCAATATTTGCCACGACGTCACTAAAGCATAAGTATAGTATGCGATGTCCAGATAAGTCAGCCGTATCAAAAACACCACGCATAAACGCCATGTTGTAGCCCATAGTGGCAACTTCATTGGCAATATTAGTACTGACAATTGACGAAGGGGCATTCACAAAAGGTCGAAAAGCATGCACTAATGCATTAGCCATGACGCTGATGTTCAGCAAACTACCGCCTTTACTTCTATCAATTAGTTTGCCATAAGCATACGAAGCCGTTACAGCCGCTAAAATCGTTACAGACGACAGCACACCCAACCTGACATAAACGTCCCAACCGACGCCAGGGAAAATGACAATAACGATAAACAGGCTCCAGACAATTCCAGTTGTAACATAGTCAAACCCAACGCCAGTTTGAGCAAAAATACTTAAAATTGTTTCACGCCAAGGATAGCCACTGTATTCAAGTTTTTGACGAGTTCGCACAGGTTCAATTAATCGGAATAGTGGTAAGGCCGAGACAGCAAATAACAATGCCGCCACCCATATTACAATTTGCAAACCAAACCAAAGAGCGATTAAGCCACCAACTATTGGACTAATGCCGATAGCTATTTTTTCAAGAATATTCATAAAAGCAATTTCTTTACCAGCGTGATCGATATTTTTGACCTTTGAAAAATCAATCATATAGGATATGTGATACATAGCTGATGACAGCGCCATAAATACACCCCAAGCCACAATACTAGCTATGCCAAACTTGGATACCAACCCAAGTGCTGCCATCGCTGGCACATAAAGTAAGTTGCTAACCAAAATACCGTGTTTTGGACCAAAATGTGCCACAAAATAGCTTGAAAGAAAGGTTGAAGGAATTTTGAGAATATAAAAATACAACCAAAACAACATAATAAATTGCAAATTATAACCCATCTCGTACAGATAGACCGATGTAAATCCAGACACAATATTCATCGCAATCACCCTGATGGTTCGTGAAGCATAAAGTTCAGCTATTTCATTAAACGAAGCATATCGCCAAAAATGACGACGCTCGATTAGCTTGTAAATAAATGATTTAATCATGTCTGTTTTTTATAAAATTATAATGCTTATTCTATTACAACACAGAAAGTCTCAAAGATGAAGTGATATACTAAATTCTATGAATATATATTTTTCTGGTATTGGTGGTGTCGGTATTGGTCCACTGGCTGAAGTCGCGCATGATGCAGGTTATGACGTCGTTGGTTCTGACTTAGAAGAGTCGCTAGTTACCAAAGAATTACAAAAAAAGGGAATTGCCGTTAATATCGGCCAAGATGGCTCATTTTTACAATCCCGTTTTGACGAACAACCGATTGATTGGTTTATTTACACGTCAGCCCTGAAGCCTGATCATCCAGAATTAGTTTTGGCGCGTCAACTTGGAATTCGCGTCGCTAAACGTGATGAATTATTAGCCTACATTATTGCGGACAAAAAGTTAAAATTGATTGCTGTTGCCGGAACTCACGGCAAAACAACCACAACTGGCTTATTGGTGTGGGTTTTACAACAATTGAATATCCCTATCAGTTACTCAATTGGTACAACAGTTAGTTTCGGACCAAGCGGTAAATTTGATCCAGCTAGCCAATATTTCGTTTACGAATGTGATGAATTTGACCGTAATTTCTTAAATTTTAAACCTACCCTGTCCATTATCACCTCTGTTGATTACGACCATCCTGACACCTACCCTACTGAAAATGAATACTTGCAGGCTTTTCACCAATTTGCCGCTGGCAGCGAACAAGTTATCGCTTGGGACGATCAACATGGTGAAATTTTTGAAGATTTATACCAAGTTAGTTTGTTACATCAACTCGATATCAATACTTCCTTGTCGATTGCTGGCTATCATAACCGCCGCAATGCCACGTTAGTCCAAGAAGCCATAAAACGCCTTGGTCTACTGGAAAAAACGGACGATATTATCGCCCACTTCCCTGGCACCGACCGTCGAAACGAAAAACTAGCCGACAACCTGTACAGTGACTATGGCCATCATCCAGTTGAAATTGCCGCTACACTACAACTAGCGCGCGAATTATCAGATCACGTTGTATTAGTTTATCAACCACACCAAAATATCCGCCAACATGAAATCCGCGACCAATACACTAACCAATTCGAACTGGCCGAAAAAATATACTGGTTGCCAACCTATTTGTCACGCGAAGATCCCAATCTGCCAATATTAACACCGGCCGAATTGATCCAAAATATCACCAACAAAGAGTCTATCCAAATAGCCGAATTTAATGATGAATTGTGGAATAATATTCAAACAGCTCGCAGTGCAGGTAAATTAGTTTTAGGCATGGGTGCTGGTAAAATAGACGGTTGGCTACGCGAACAACTAGCTAAAGATTCTAGTTCGTAATTACTGTCAGACCCAAAGCATCAGGACTAAGTGGGTCACTACCAAAGGCATCAATTGACTTGGTTTTAGTTGCTTGTCCTGCATATAGTGTTTTAAATTCACTAATAGTTGACTGGTTGATTACTCCACCTGCTGTGTAGTTTTGAAAATCACTATCATCAGTCACAGCCTGAGACCGAACACTTTGATAACCTGGTCGACTTAGATCTAATTGAGCTGCGCCACTACTGTTATACATCGCCATGCTAATAACCACTAAGGCAATCGAAACTATTACCGACATTGTAATCATCAATAAAAATCGGTGTTTACTGCTGGCCGAAAACTCATGGACTGCAGCAATTACTTTTGAGTCTTCCATGATTATTTACCTCCAGATGTAGCTGATTGATAATCTTTTTCAAACTTATCCAATGCCAATTGGTATTGGTCGATATATTGATTCAGCTGCGATACATCGGCGTGAACCTGGTTGCGTTTATTACGAGCTGATGCCACAGCGTCGTAAAAAACCACTGGCTGATTTGAGCAATCAGCATTAATAGCCAACGACAATTGCTGTTCGTAGTCTATATAATCTAATCTAAACTTATCCAACGCTTGTCCATATGAGGCTGTAGCGGCGACTAATTCACTGTTATTATACCTGTTATTACTCGTCCTGCTATTGAATCTTTCCATTAGTTTAGTCGACATCGATTCATATATCTGACCCCTGTTAACGCGGAGTAATGCATCGCTAACATGTAACTGATTTAAAGTACTTTTCGTTGACAAACAGCTACTGCGGATTAGCTCAATTTGCTGATCGGTCATCGATACACCTTCAGCTGAAGCGCGCAACAGACCTAAACTGCCAGCAATAATGGCAGAAATCATAACAATCATTAATACTTTTTTTGATATTTTCATTCTTACCTATTATCCACTGATTAGGCCTATTTGGTCAATCGCACTTATTTTATTGAAAATTATAATTTTGCAACTGGTTAAGGTCTAAAGTCGAGCTACCCGTACTTGGAAGCATATTCTGCAACATCTTATCGAGGCCACCATTTTGTATTAATTTATAAATTTCATAAACCGACAAAGCAACTGTCACAACAATTACAATTATTATTACTGACGTGAATATTGCCACTGTTTGATTGGCGAACTTTTTATATTTGGCTGCATCAATTAGTTCATTACCTTGTTTGTCGCGCATACGACCAGACATAATCAACGATAAATCTATTACAGCCCAAATACCTAGACCGCCCAGTGTAATCAGTTTTAAAATACCAGTCCAAATCTTGCCTAAATAAAACCTATCGACACCAAAAACACCCCAAACAAGACTCATAAAAAATGCTGCCAAAAAATGCCGCTGTTTATTAACAGCGACAATTTCTGGCGGGTTCACTACGTTGCCCAAAGTAGTGTTTTCGTCCATAGTTACGGAGTTAACCTGTTTATATCGCGTGGGAACAAACAAGCTTCTTTGACGTTCGCCAAACCGATAGTTTTTTGGACCAAGCGATCAACGCCAAATCCACAACCACCATGCTTAGGTAGACCATATTTAAAGGCTTGCAAATAATATTTAAAGCCTTCGTGTTCAACGTCCAGACCGGCTTTTTTCATCTGTTCAATCATTTTTTCATAGTTGTTTTCACGTAGTGGCACAGTGGCAATTTCAAGACCGCGCAACAACAAGTCACCCCACAGCACAGTACCATCTTCGACATCTAATTTGTGATAAAATTTGCCAGCTTCGATTGGAAACCTGACGGCATAAACCAAATCGGTACCTAATTGTTTGCGAGCATAGTCGCTAATCCAGCGCTCTTCATCAGGAATCAAATCTTTTTCCTGAGTCGTATCATTTTTTGTGGCCTTAGTATACATTTCGTGAATTTGAGCAATTGTAAAGCGTGGCACTTTGCCGTCTTCGGGCAATTTTAGTTCAGGCGCATTAAGTGACTTCAAATCGTCAGCATGCTCTTCATAAACACGTTTTAAAACATATTGTGTCATACCGCCCACCATATCTAATACTTCGTCATGTCCTTCAACAAAGCCCATTTCAATATCCAACATCGTCAGTTCGGTCAAATGGCGTGTCGTAGCACTTGGTTCAGCCCGGTATGAATGCCCGATTTCAAAGACGCGTTCGTAGGCACCAACCATAATTTGCTTAAAAAACTGTGGGCTTTGAGCCAATGTAGCAGTTTTACCAAAATAATCCAATTTAAAGACTTCTGAACCACCTTCAGTAGCTTCAGCTAGTAGTTTTGGTGTATCAATCTCAACAAATTCCTGTCCGCGCAAAAATTCGCGGATATAATACGTTAAATCAGCCCGAATTTTAAAGATTTTTTGTTCTTGTAAGTTGCGAATATTTAATACACGAGTATCAAACAGTGTTTCCAAATGCTCGGATTTATGTGAAATTGGTTTGTCAACTTCAATCAGCGGTTCGTCGGTTACCGGTACTTCAACCACGACTTTAACATCGTGAAGTTCAGCCCCACCTGGCGCTCGGTCATCAGCCACAACTGTACCAGTCAAGGCCAAGACTGTACCAATGTGTAGTCCACGTAACTTTTCGATTTCATCTTTGTCTTCAATTAAAGTCTGCGCCACACCACTGCGGTCGCGCAATGTAATAAAGTTAAGTCCACCCATTAAGCGTTTTTTGTGCAGCCAGCCGTTAATAGTGACGGTCTGACCAATCTTTGATGCTAGCTCTCTAGTCAATGTTCGTGTCATAATCTGTTCCTTTGTTTAGTTGTAATGGAGGTGTGGCTGTCTAGGGTCGATGACACAACTAGCACACCGGCTAGTTGCCGACCCGTTGGTTATTATCGCCGTTTGACCACTTCATTATCATCTTGAGGTCTATTCTAGCACTTACACCTCTTTAAAACCAGACTAATTTAGCTAAGGGCTTAAACCCCCTCGGGTCCTGCCGTCCGTTCCGCCCCTAATTTATAAAAATGGATTACCATTTTGTAGTAAATTGGGGCCGCCCCGACGGACGTCACCCGCGGAATGGGTTTAAGTATTTTTATATTCTTCCAGCAACCGACCGCAAATTATCATGATCATCGAATTCATCAACAATTTTACGACCAAACAAGGCTTCAATTACATCCTGCAAGGTCAGCAACCCAACCGTTTCACGGGCTTCATTAACCACGATCAACAGATCGTCATTAGTACTTAAAAACGCTGCCAAGGCTTGGTTCATCGTCTGATTATCGCGAATATAATAGACGCTTGGTTCCATGGCTTTTTCAGCCGTTACTGACCGTTTAACATCCAGCGTAAACAAACGGTTCAAGTGTAAAACACCAATTACGTGATTAATGTCTTCGCCAATAACCGGCAATCGATTGTGGCCTAATTTATGCAAATCATTTAAAGTTAGCGGACCTAAGAATTCTGTCTTTTCGATACTGACAATTGCATCACGCGGTGTCATAACCTGACTAACAATTTCATCATTAAACGACAGTCCATTAACAATCAGATTCTTTTCATCTGCCGTCAATGTATCCATTGATTCATTAATGATATTTTGAAGTTCAAACCTTGAACCCAGGCGTTTCGTAATAGCATCAGTCTCTGATACATTACGAATCAGTTTAATTACAAATGGGACTTTGGCGATAAATTTTATAATACTTTTTTCGATACGCTTATATATTTTCACAGCTAAAGCTTTAATAAATTTTAATCGCGCCACAACACCATATTCCAGTGCCACAACAACAACTACAACTACGCCAACCAGCCAGCCATAGGCTATTACACCTACTAGAGCTATTGTTACCAACAATAATGCAACCGCGACGCGCTGCAATGACATAATATCGTAAGCATGCTCTTCGCGTTTTAATTCTCTTTTCGCCTCTCGATCACCACTGCTTGATCGATGTTGCAATTCAAACAAACTATATTCACTTTGAATTGGACGCATCGCTGTCACAATCAGCAATATCATAATTAGAATAAACAATAACACCACTAATAACGTTGTCATATTATCCCTATTGTACATTATTAATCAGACCAAAGCATTAAGTCGGTAAGTCACCTCTTTAGACCTGTTAAGTAATTGATATTTTTGATACAATAAATACAGAAATTTATTAGAGGGAGAGTCTTTTGAGTAATAAAAGTTGGATTATATTTGCAGTTTTAACGATAGGGTTATTAGCCTCGTTAGTTATGTTTTCGGACAGTTCACGCGTAGATGTCAGCAAAATTGACCAGACCAACATTCAAACCGCCAACAGCCAAGATGGTAATATCGGTGACCATATTTATGGAAAAACAGGCAGTAAAGTAACTTTGATTGAATATGGCGATTTTCAATGCCCAGCTTGCGGAAAAGAAAATCCTCGCATTATGGCATTAGTCGAACAATACAAAGATCAGTTACAATTTGTCTTCCGTAACTTCCCGCTTACAACGCTTCATGCCAACGCCAAAGCAGCAGCTGGTGCATCCGAAGCCGCTGGACTACAAGGCAAATACTGGGAAATGCACGATAAAATTTATGCAGCACAGTCCGACTGGTCAGATTTGATTGATAGTAAACGAACTGATTACTTTGCTAATGCCGCTAAAGAACTTAGTTTAGATTTAACTAAATTCAATGCCGACCTGGCCGGTACAACTAATTCAACATCAATTACAGCTAAGATTAACTATGATTATTCACTCGGCAAGCAAGCTGGCGTCGACAGTACGCCATCATTCTTCCTTAATGGTAAGAAGCTGGAAACAACTGTTTGGGGCAACGATACGGCCTTCAAAACAGCCATAGATATTGAACTGACCAAGGCTGGCATCGCCTTACCGGTCACAACAACAAAATAGAATAGTACTTGATAAATAAAAGAACACCCCGGTGCCTTGGGGTGTTCTTTAGTTTTTTTGTAAGTCTCAATTGAGACTTGGATTTTGAATCAGAAGACTCTGATTCTACTGTGCAATATACAGCTGCCATTCGGCAGGCACCACATCCACTGCTATCTTTTTGCGTCTTGACGACACAAATTCGACGGCTATTGGCATGTGAACTCTCCTTGTACTACGTACAATCTCACGCGCTCCGACCTTTATTTATTTAGTTTCGGCGCGAGATACATCAACAATAGTATCAAACCTGGCTTGATACGTCAAGATAAGCGTTATACATAACGCTCGTGTTTCCTATAATAGAACGTTTTAAAACAAAGCGCAATAGCTATTTATTTACTTTTTTTGAAAGCTTTCAAAGTCTCAACGTGCAGGTTCATTTGAGCAATAAACTCTTCTAATTTACTCTCTTGTAGCAGCATTACGACACCTTTGACAGGTGATCCGATAACATACAGCCTGTCACTGGTATTAATCCCTAATTCCTCACGAGCCGAGGCAGGAATAACAATCTGGCCTTTGGTGCCAACAGTTGCCGTACCATATAGCTTTTTATCTTGCATATATACTTATCGTATAATAGTATGAAATGTATGTCAAATATTTACTTGGGGTTTGCGAGTTCCATCTTGGATTTCGCCAACTAATTCTTCAATCACATCTTCCAAAGCAATGATACCGACAACAAAGCTATTGTCGTCAACCACCTTAGCTAGATGCGAACCAGACTGCTGCATAACTTCCAGTGCTTCACGTAAAGTAGCGGCAATCTTAACACAAACTAATGGTCTAATTAGATGCGCCGCCAACGGTTCGTCATATTCATTATCCGGAATACGCAAGATATCCTTCAAATGGACGTAGCCTTTTAATTGTTTACTTTTACTAATAACTGGAAAGCGTGAAAAGCCAGTTTGACTAGTCAAACGTTCAATTTCGGCTGGCGTTGGTTTGGATGACGTTGCGATGACTTTGTCGACAGGCACAATGATTGATTGCAAAATAACATCATCAAAATGTAGTGAACCCGACAACAATTGTTCTTCTTTGGAGCTAAGCAATCCTTCATGTAATGATTCTTTAACAAATCCAGCCACTTCATCGCGTCCAAAACTGCTGGTCATTTCTTGGCTAGGTTTTAGGCCGACTAGTTTTAATGTGCCATTAGCAACTGCATTTAATATTATGATCAATGGTTTCAATAAATTAACAATAAAGACCAGTGGTGGTATTAACAGCAATGCAACCTTGACTGGTGATGCCAGTGCTAAGTTTTTTGGCACCATCTCACCGATTACAACATGAATGTAAACCATTGTTATTAAGGCAATAATCAATGATATCGGATGAATCAGGAGTTCGGGAATCCCCATATTTTGAAAAGGTTGCACCAACAAATGTGCTACCAATGGTTCGCCAATCGCACCAAAAACTAGCGAACATAACGTCACTCCTAATTGAGCACCAGCCAACATCAATGAAACCTGTTCCATAGCTTTTAAAGATATTTTAGCGGATATTAAACCCCGAGCCGCTTGTAATTCAATACTACTTCGTCTGGCTGAGACCAAACCAAATTCGGCGCCAACGAAAAACACATTACCAATTAACATCGCCACCGCTAGAATAATCGACATGCCTAAACTCATAATTTAACCTCGGCCATTTCATCTTTATTTACAATCGACATTCGAATACTATCCACCCTGTGACTATCCATGCGCTCAACTTTTAATTTAACAGTTATGTCACTGCCGTCATGACTTACAGCCGCCGAATAGACAACGTCTCCAACCCTAGGCATACGTTCCAAATCATAGATTATTAAACCAGCAACCGTATCGGAATCCTCGGCTTCGGGTAAAATAATGCCGATTTCTTCGCTAATTTCGTCAGGGCGTAATAGTCCCGAAAAAGTCCAACTACCATCAGATAGTTTCGTCACAATAGCCTTATCGCGGTTTCGGTGACGATCGTGTTCGTCTGTCACCTCGCCAACTAATTCTTCAAACAAATCTTCTATTGTGACAAGTCCGTCAGTACCCCCAAATTCATCAATCACGATTGCCATTTGCAAACCACCAGCCCTTAAGGCGTCCAAAAGTGCTTCTAGTTGAATATTTGACGGCACCATTAACGGCTGCTGCATAATTTGACCAACCAAAGTTGCTTCACGGTCTGATTTGGATACACTGACAGCGTGTTTGATGTGAATCACACCCACAATATCATCAATGTTTTTACCATATACGGGGAAACGCGATAAACCACTTGATTTAGCCATTTTCAAAACATCGGCGGCTGTAGCGTCAGTTGATATAGCCTGCATTCTGACCCTTGGCGTCATAACTTCAACAGCGGTTAAGTCACCAAATGACAATGACCTTTCCAACATCATAGCTGTTTCTTTGGGCAACGACCCTTTTTTTGCAGAATGACGGACTAGTGATAATAATTCGTCAGCCGATCTAGCCGAAGCTAACTTTTCAATTGATTTGACGCCAAATTGTCTAAGAATAATGTTAGCACTACCATTTAAAATATTGATTGGCAATTTAATAGCTCGGGTAAATATTTGCATCGGTTTTTGAATAAATTTTGCAACCATTAATGGATTTGTTATCGCCAGGTTCTTTGGGACTAATTCCCCAAATATCATCGTAGCAGCAGTTGCAATCGCAACACCAAAACCAACTGATATGACCGCCAGTGCGTCACCAGTTAACCCTATTGATCCGAGTGGGGCTTTCAATAACGAGGCAATCGCCGGTTCAGCCAAAAAACCAATAATTAAATTTGTAATCGTAATGCCAACTTGTGCACCAGATAATTGAGTAGATAATAATTCTAGAGCATGTTTAAGCCCAACTGCATTAATATCACCTTTGGCGGCTTGCTTATCAACAGTCGCTCGGTTGACAGCAATCAAAGAAAATTCGGCAGCCACAAATAACCCACACAGGGCTATTAAAATGATTGAGATCACTAAATATATCAACTCGGTCATTGTATAAGGTGTTAATATCAAAATCTAATACTAAACACGTTGCGGTTATTGTAGCAGATTTTGTTGTAATTGTTAAGCCTCATATCTATACAAGTCTGGTGTTATAATATATTCATGAAACAAAGCATTAGTATTAAAATCAACGCCTGGATAATATGTGCCGTTCTGTTAATTGCTAACTTGGCAACTATTGGTTTTTGGCAACCGTGGAATAATAATTCGATTAGCAGTCGAACGATTGCCATTACTGGTTCAACTACAATCCAAGCCGAACCTGACCAATTTGTATTCAGCCCTTACTATCAAAAGGAAGGCGCCGACAAAACTGCTATCAATACTGAATTGAGTGATTTATCAAAAACGATAGTTGAAAAACTAAAAGCACTTGGCGTAAGCGATTCGGCCATCAAAACTGATGTCAACTCATATGAATACAACATCTATTACGGTGGCACGGGTAATTCGACAACAACGCTGTACATCACAGTCACTTTGACTGATAAAACTTTGGCTCAAAAAGTTCAAGATTATTTAGTAACAACATCTCCAGCCGGTTCAATCACTCCTCAAATATCATTCTCAACCAGCAAACAAAAACAACTTGAGTCGTCAGCGCGAACAGACGCCTTGAATGATGCCAAGGCCAAAGCCGAAGCCAGCGCCAAACAACTTGGCGCCAAACTTGGCAAAGTAATCAGCGTTACTGACAATACCTCTGGCGGCGTTACGCCAATGCCATGGTTAATGGATTCATCGGCTAAGTCGTCAATCGATTCAGCCAGTGGTTCAGGCACTAGTTCATCATATTCGATTCAACCAGGTCTAAATGATTACGGGTTCAGTGTCAGCGTAACTTACGAACTAAACTAATCATTCCCAACTGAAACCGGTGTGTCCAAAGTGGCCCCACTTAGCAGTTTCTTCATAGATCGGCCTCTTTAATTCAAGCGTTTTAATGATTCCATTTGGAGTCAAGTCATAACCTTCAACTTCTTCCTGAACGCCATCAATAATAACCGATGCTTCAAGCGGTTGGTCATAACCGATTGCATAAGCTAAACGCACAAAAACTTCGGTTGCATTACGTTTTTTCAAATAATCAACTGCAATTTTGCGAGCAATATAGGCAGCTGATCGGTCGACTTTACTGGGGTCTTTACCACTAAATGCTCCACCACCAATTGGGATACGTGGTCCATAATTATCAACAATTAATTTGCGTCCAGTTAGTCCCGCGTCAGCCGCAAACCCACCAATTTGCCAATCACCTGCTGGATTGATATGATATTCAACTTCATCATATTCCGCCAAAGGTTCATTTGTTAGCCAATTCTTAACTTCAGTCAAAAGTTCTGACTTTTCAGCGTTCTGGAAGCTTGCAACAATACTGGCAATCTTGTCACCTTCTAAAGTAACTTGGGTTTTGCCATCAAATGGCCATTTTTTATAAATATATTGGTTTAAACGACGTGATAATACAGTTTCCAGTGGTAATAGTTCTGGTGTTTCGTTGCAGGCATAGCCAACCATAATTCCTTGATCGCCGGCACCACCAATATCAACGCCCTGCGCAATTTCAGGGCTTTGAGCGGCGATATGTTCAATAACTTCAACATCACCCGCCAAACGTTTAACGATTGCCGTAACATCAATGTCTTTGGCTAGTGACGTCACTTCGCCAGTCACAAATACAATACCATGCCCACCAGCCACATCAACTCCAACTCTAGCATTAGGATCTTGAACCAGATGTGCATCCAAAATTGCGTCAGATATTTGATCACAAATCTTGTCTGGGTGTTTTGGTGATACACTTTCGGCGGTTCTAAAATTTGACATAAAAAATAACTCCTTTTTACAGTATCTCGACACCCAATGGTCAAGATAAAAGGAGTTTTTGCGCCTATAATTATCTTTCCCATATGGGCTAGAATTGGCACCGCTTTCGTTTAATTACGAATGGTTGCCGGCAGGTCATAAAGCTAGTTCTCTCGCTGCACTCTGGATACTGATTAATTTAATGTACTGTCAATTATTATATCGTGACCGTTAAATTATCGCAACCTAAAGCCCGTACCTAGCGCGGACTTGATCTTTGTTGATACCATTTGTGATATTAGTGTATCCCATCGATTTCATAATATGAGCACTGACGCCAGACCGACTGCCCGAACGGCAATATAAAATAATTTCAGCATCCTTTGGAATGTCATTTAGTCTTTTATCGCCAGCCATTAACTTTGATGGTGGAATGTTGATTGCTCCATTAACATGCCCAGTTGCAAATTCAAATGGTTCACGTACATCTATAATAACTCTGTTCATATACCTCCAATTTTATTTATCTTTGAATCTATTTTAATGTAAATGGTTTACATTAGCAATAATATTTTATATAATATTATCTATGGAAGACACCGCAACACCCGAAAGACAAACTAAATATTGCCAATCAATCGAGCAGACTCTTGGTGTTCTTGGCCATGCGACAAATGCCGAAATTTTACTTGCTTTGCGTAAATCGTACCCTGACTTAAGTGCTACAACTATACATCGCGCTACCGCCAGATTGGCATCACGCGGCAAAATCGCTATCGCTCCAGCCGATAACAGCGGATCAATGCGTTATGACTCCAACACAAAACCGCACGACCACTTTCAATGTTCAGTTTGTGGCCGATTACATGACACCGACATCAAAGACAAAATTATTCCAATTTTAGAATCAACAATTGATGGTTGTAGTATTTCAGGTCAATTATTAGTTACTGGTGCTTGCAAAAAATGTACGAAAGGATATAAAAAATGAAGCCGTTAATAATCAGCTTGGCGATAATCCTAGGAGTTGGCGGCATGTTATTTGTCGCTCAAAGTAACAGCACTAAAACCACAGTACCAACAATGACAATTCAGACCATTCAAACTGACATAAAAAGTGGCGCTCAATTAATTGACGTCCGAACGGCTGATGAATATGCCGCTGGACATATTGACGGTGCAATTAACCTGTCGCTGCAGGATATGCAATCAGGCACAATGCCAAATATCACCAAAGACAAAACAATTTACGTCTATTGTCACAGTGGTAATCGATCAAGCCAAGCCACGACAATTTTAAAAGCATCAGGTTATAAAGTCACCGACTTAGGTGCAATCACCCACGTTCAATCGCTTGGTGGAATTATAAAACAATAAACGAAGGATAAGACTATTATGAAAATTACAATTTACAGTACCGAACGTTGTCCATATTGCGTTATGTTAAAACGTTGGCTGGACGAAAAATCAATTGAGTATACCAATTACAATGTTGACCAAAATCCAGTCGCCGCCCAAAACATGGTTCGATTAAGTGGCCAAATGGGTGTCCCATTTAGTACTGTCGAATATGGTGATAATAAAATTGAAAAAATTATTGGTTTTGACCGAGCTAAATTTGAAGCTGTTTTTAAAAACGTGTAGTTACTTTTTGCTAGCGTAAAATTTTTTCTTCATAACCTCAGCCAACAGTAAATAAATTAATACGAGACCTATTAAGCTACCGATTTGCGTATATGATAATAATCCGAAACGGAATATTGTACGGATTGGTAATAATATTGCCAAAAACGCCGCTAAGATAACAAGTGACGTGCTAGCAACTAACATCTTTGAAGGGTAGCTTTGTTTGAATGGAATTAGTTTTGTGCGAATGACATAGACGACAAATACTTGTGTCATCATAGATTCCAAAAACCATCCAGATTGAAAAGTTGATTGATCGGCACGAAAAACAAACAGCAATAAACCGAATGTCGTAAAGTCAAATAACGAACTAAGTAATCCGTAAGACCACATAAACTTTTTGATGTCGGGGATGCTTAATGTGTGCGGTTTTAACACTTCTGACTCATCAACATTATCCAGCGGAATCGCAAATTGTGAAGTATCATACAACAAGTTATTAAGTAAAATTTGAGTCGCCAACATTGGTAAGTATGGTAAGAATAATGATGCACCAGCCATTGAAAACATGTTACCAAAATTAGAGCTTAGGCTCATTCGTAAGTACTTCATTGTATTAGCAAACGTCTTGCGGCCTTCAACTACACCATTAACTAGTTCGTGTAAATCTTTACGCAACAAAATAAAGTCAGCCGCGTCTTTGGCGACGTCAACCGCATTATTAACAGATACACTGACATCGGCCGCGCGCAAACTTGGTGCATCGTTAATCCCATCACCCATATAACCTACAATATGACCATTTGATTGCAAAGCTTGAATAATTTGCATTTTTTGTTCAGGATTAACCCTAGCAAAAATAGTTGTTTTTTCGACAACTATAGCAACCTCACGAGATGATAATTTGTCGATTTCATCACCGGTTATAATACCACCTATTGGCAAATTAATATCACGCGCAATCTTTTCGGTAACGTAGGCATTATCACCAGTGATTATTTTAATACTAATACCCATGGTGCGCATACGCTCCAGAGTCTCAGATACTGAGTCTTTGGCTGGGTCCAAAAACGCCAAAAAACCATAAAATGACAGCTTATTTTCATCATCTGGTTCGTAATGTTTTTCAGGACCAATCTGTTTAGATGCAACTGCCAAAACTCGAAAGCCATCACGACTAAGTTGATTATAAGTCGACTGGATAGCTTGTCTCAATTCATCATCTAAATGAACATTACCAGGCCCATAGGTTGTTGATATTTTCAAAACCTCTTCGGGCGCACCTTCAACGATCAAAAAACGTTGCTGTTGGTGATTATGGTGCACTACAACAGCTTCACGTTTGCGTTCAAAGTCAAAAGGAATCTCGTCAACTTTTTCAAACATTGAGATATCAACGCCAGTGTGCGCTTTGACTGCACTGTCGAGAGGATTTTTGAAACTAGTTGAAAATGAGCTTGCTAAATAGCCTAATCGTAAGACTTCATCGGAATCATTATTTTTGCCATCGACATATTTAACCAATGTAATTTTATCTTCAGTCAAAGTACCGGTCTTGTCGGTGCACAAAACATCCATACTGCCAAAGTTTTGAACGGCTGATAATTGTTTAACTATCACACCTTCTTTGGCCATTTTTAGGGAGCCTTTTGTCAGATTCAACGTAATAATTAGTGGGAGTAATTCAGGTGTTAAACCGACCGCCAAGGCTAAGCTGAATAGTATCGACTCCAAAATGTTACGTTGAAACAAAACATTGATTATCAATACAAAAACAACCAAGAAGAAGGTGATTTTGATAATCAACAAACTAAATTCTTTAATTTCGCGCTCAAATTCAGTCTCACGTTCGGCTGATTGTAAAGCTTCGGCGATATGGGCAAATTTGGTCGCCTTGCCTGTTTTAACAATGCGCATTATACCTGATCCACTAATAACACCACTGCCCATAAAAACTTCAGCGTCAACCGGTTTACCCTGAGGAAATGACTCACCGGTAAGAGCAGCCTCATTGGTGAATAGATCTTTCCCATCAATCATAATTCCATCAGCTGGAATTACTTTTCCGGCCGACAGCATAACAATATCGCCTGGTACCAATTCACTAACGGCAATTAAGTGTTCTTTACCTTCACGAATGACGCGTGCTTTGACACGTACTTTATCCTTTAGTGCTTCGGCAGCTTGTTGCGAACGATAGGTATTTAGAAAATCCAATCCAACGCTTAACATCACAATAGCAATGATGATAAAAAAACTAGCCTTATCACCAAAAAAAAGTGATAAAGTTGCGGCTAATATCAAAATTATTACTAGCGGATTTTTAAACCGAGCCAAAAAAGCCAATAATGCCCTACCCCTGCCTAAATCGTCCTGTAACTCATTAGGCCCATACTGTTTACGTAACTTTTTTACTTCTTTAAACGTTAGACCTTTAATCATAAGTACTATTATAGTCTAAATTATGATTCTTGCTTCATTCCTTCGATTTCGCGCAGCCAAGATTTCAACATACCTGTTATTTCAGTTTCTTTGACAAATCCAATTAGCTTTTTGCCTTTTGAAATCACAACCAATTGATCACCTTTTTCAAGTTTTAATTCTTCACGAGCCTTGGCTGGAATCACAACCTGACCACGCTCGCCGACAGTTGTGACACCCCAGATTTGTGGTTTATCGTGAAACATGACTATTTAACCTTTGCTTTTGCAGCATGGGCTTTTTTATTCTCGACTACATTCTTTTCAAAATCAATATGCGTTCCGCCTGGTAACCAAATTGTAGATATCAAGGCCACAACACCAAACGATATCGCGTATGCTAATGACTCTTTGTTTGCGTCTTTGATTGCTGTGTGACTAATATTTGTGATTTCAGTGCTAATTGCAGCTGGTACTTTATCAGAAACTTGTGCCCCACTACCAAATTCAACATTTGAAGTTTGACCAGATACATTTTGGCTGATAACTGATTTCATACTGTCGGGAATAACTGTACTGTTGTTAATGCCATTCGTCAGATTCGTCGAAACCGCCGTCAACATAACAGCACCAATAATAGCCGTACCAAGGGTTGATCCGATTTGACGTAAAGTATTATTTACACCCGATGCTTCGCCTGATTGCTCAGGTGAAACTGCTGATAATGCCAAGTTGCTGGTTGAAGACATCATTGTACCCATACCAAAGCCCATAATCGCAAACGGTAGTGCCATATCGGCAGCGACAGTATTAACATTTAAAATTGCATACAAAATACCATAACCAACCAAGAACGAACCTAGGCCGATTTGAACCAAAATCTTTGGTGGAATCTTGTGCGACAAAATACCAGCAATTGGTGCCGTAATTAATGCCATAATTGAAAGTGGAACCATCGCAACACCCGTGTCAAAAGCACTTGCGCCACGAACGGCTTGTAAGAATACTGGCACTGAAAATATCAATCCAGCCTGCACTAATGAAAATAGTGATGTTGTTGCGACACTTGATACATACGGCCTATTACTAAATAGATGTAGCGAAACTAACGGCGTTTTACCAAGTCGTTCAACTCTTTTTTCCCACATCATAAAGGCCGTCAAAATGGCAAGACCGACAGCAATTGCAAATGGCGTAATCGAATAACCCCACAAATCATATGTTTGTCCAAATATAGCAAATGGTGCTTTTGCCAACCACCAACCATAAGTTGAGGCTTCAATAATTCCATAAACTAGCGACAACATACCGACAGACGACAAGATAACGCCAATAAAATCTAAGCTAGGTTTTACAATCTTTTCACGATATTCTTTGATGATGACTGAACCAACTATTAAAACCAGCGCGACAACAACGTTAATCCTAAAACCCCAGCGCCAGCTGTAATAAGTTGTCAAATATCCACCCAAAAGTGGACCGACTGCCGTCGAAGCACCAGCTACACCGCCCCAAATACCAAAAGCAATTCCACGATCACGGCCTTTGTATTTAGATACCAAAATCGAAGCTGTAGCTGGCATCATCAACGCCGCACCAATACCCTCGATAATTGACTCACCAGCAATCATCATGCCAACATTAGTACTAATCGAAGCGATGAATGAACCGACAGCAAACAGAAAAGCTCCAGCAATAAACATCTTTTTACGACCAAACAAATCGCCTAATCGGCCACCGGTAATCGTTAGGGCTGCAATCGTCAATGAATAGGCCGTAATGACCCATTGAATACTTTGGATATCAGTATTCAAATCTTTGATGATATTTTTTAGTGACACATTTAACAGAGTCGTATCAATCAAGATAATGGCAAGCGCCAGACTCAAAACAAAGACCGGTCCCCACTTTTTGAAAAACGATTCTTTTTTCTCGACTTCTATAACTTTTTTCTTTGGCATTTTTAACTCCCGTAATTTTAGTTTTATCAAGTATGATATTTCGTACTATTCATATTATATGTAAATACCGCTACTATTTCAAGCTAATTGAAAAACCGATAGATTATAAGTAGCTACCAAATCTAATAAAATGGCAGGTATAGCCGTCGGGGAATTTCTGCAAATAATCCTGATGGTAGTCCTCTGCTAAATAAAATTTAGTCAAAGGCTCTAGCGTCGTGACGACGGGTTTTTTCCAACGCCCAGAATAATCAACTAATTTGATAAAGTTTTCGGCATGTATTTTTTCAGCATCTCCATCATAAAAAATAACTGATCGATACGAATCGCCAACATCATTACCTTGCTGATTTAAGGTTGTTGGGTCGTGTATTTGAAAAAAGAAATCTAATATCTTTTTATATGACGTTAGTTCCGTGTCATATTCAACTTCAATAACCTCAGCGTGACCTTGGTGATTTTCATAGGTTGGATTATCGATAGTTCCGCCAGCGTAACCAACACGAGTTTTAATTACTCCGGGCTGTTTACGAATCAAATCTTGCAACCCCCAAAAACACCCTCCCCCTAAGACTACTTTTTTTATCAAAACATCACCTCCCTGGGATAAACTTCATCGATATTGAATTGACACAATAACGAATATTTTTATCCGTAAAATGTTCACCTACAAAGACATGGCCTAAATGACCACCACAATTAGTACAAGTTATTTCCGTCCGGATTCCATCCGCATCCAGAGTTTTTATTGTTGCGCCTTTAATTTCATCATCAAAGCTTGGCCACCCGCAATCTGATTCAAATTTATCCTTAGAGTCATAAAGTGGCGCATTGCAACGACGGCAAACATAAACGCCTGTCGCTTTATTATTAACGTATTCACCAGTAAAAGGAGCTTCCGTTCCCTTGTCGACGATTACTCGTTTTTCTTCGGGTGTTAACTCATTCATCCTGATTATATTATACGCTTATCGGTCAAATTAGGCTTTGTCGGCCTTTTGAAGATACTCCAATATTTTGGTCTGGTTTTTTAATTCTTCCATTTGTTGATCTTGTAAATTCGTCAGATAAGTTAGTGTTCTGTGATCGGCCTCTGCCTTAGCATCAGTCGCTGCCTGGGCGACATTTTGTGCGACCATAATCGCTGGCAACAATATCAACTGAATCCAGTTTGAACTGACCCAGTTGATGATTGGAACTAAATTATGGGTTTCAAAAGCCGCCTGGGCTGATAGTAGCGCAATAACATTAAACAAATAAAAACAGTACATCGAACCGACATGTGTACCAATCCAAACGGCAAAACGATTATTGAATTGGTTTATCTTGCCTTCTTTTTGTTTAATTAAGCTGTTGGGGTGAACGACACTTGGGTGAGATTGTTGTTTATCCATAAAGTTATTATAGCAATTTATATTTGCTACCGCTTTCATAATACTATTTATTAAGATAGAATTAGGCTATTACATAATACGGCATAGGTGGACCAAATAAATATGGATAAAAATAATTTTGCCAAAGGCGTCGAACGATTAATTGATCCAATTAGCGTCGGAACCTTACATTTTATTCAATCTTTTAACCGTCTGCTACCAAGGCCAATTCAAGCTCGGCTGATTACCGCTTCATCTCAAAAAAATACCATACATGGGCTTTGTCGTCGAACCATATAGTAGTTTCTTGTGTTATGAAATTGCCGACATTGATAAAGCAAAATCGTTATTACCAGATGGTTTTAAACTAATTAAAACTAAAGTTTTTGAAAATGACGAGCCTAAATATTATTGTATTTTTGGATGCTTTCGCGCCCACACCAGCGCATTTTGGGGAGCACGAACTGAGTTTTATATCATTGCCGAAGACCAAAAAACTGGCTTACTCAGCTGGATAATTGTTGATTACGACACCGATACCATCAGTTATGACAAGAAAAATGGCCTTAGATCGCCCAATAGTAGCAAATCAGTTATCACTATCAATCACCGTGGCAAGTTGTTTGTCGATATTATGCGCGACGACAACAGTCGCGGACTAACATTCGATGCCAACATTGAATCAGGTAAAATGACAAATCTAGACCAAAGGCTATGGCTGGAAGGTAATTTGTCAATTGGCTATGGTAAGGTTTTATCCAACAACAATGCCGATATCTTTTCATTAAAATTTGAGCCTTGCGAAGTCGAAAAAGCACTTCAAATTCCACAAGATAATTTAAACTTAGAGTTAAATAGCTGGTACCCTGGCTTATTTGCGAACAAACCAGCCCAAATAGTTTGCTTCCCCTACGCACAGCACTTCGTATCAGACAACGTTGGCTATTCAAGTAGTTTAAAAAATAAGGATGAATTATTAGCTGCAATAAAATCGATTGAGTTTAATAAAATCGCAACTCTTTCAACAAAATCATTCCGAATTATGTTTTTAGTTGGCGGTGCAGTTTCGTTTGTTACAACCGTCACGCTCTTGACGTTACTAATTCTAAAATAATCTAACGCAAAGCCGCCATTGTATAGCCTCGTGCCGCCAAACCTTCCACGATACATGGCATAGCTTCAGCTGTCGAATAATGTGTCGAATGCATCAAGACGCTAGCGCCAGGATAAGCCCCAGCCAGCACATTAGCGCAAGTTGTCGACGAACTTAGACCACCAACTGTTGCATCTCTTGACGCGTCATCCCATAAAATCAAATGTAAACCATTGGCCGCAGCAGCACTATATGTGGTTGCACTACGATTACCACCAGGAGGCCTGAAGTAAGTTGGTCGTACGCCAGTTATGCCTTGAATCACACTAATTGAGTGGCCCATATCATTATTTTCCCAATCATAGCTACGATCACCATAATCATACAAGGCATGTTCAAATCCGTGAGATTGAACAGCGTGACCTTCGGCAATCGCTCGCCTTAACTGGGTTGCATCAGATTCAGCCCTGGCGCCGATTTCAAAAAAAGTTACCTTCACGCCATAACATGATGCATAGTCCATAATTCGATCAGCATAAGTCATACCGTCGTCGTATGTTAAGTAAATCGTACTGCTACCAGCCGCAACTCGATTGCGCGTGCCAATAGATGCCGCATAATTGTCTATTTGTAAATCATATGACCGCGGACTATCATTATTGAGATTCAAAAATATCTTCTTAGTAATATCACTGTTTAACCAATGTCCGCCACTGCTGATTAAGTACTGACAACCTCCCAAACTTGGTGCACTATTATTAGTATTGACACTATTAGCAATTTTGGTGACTAATTCGTCTAGTCTTGATGATGACCAATTAACATGAATACCAGACTCATCTTTATTAATGTCAATCAATGCCAGCAAGTCTGTCGACGATTCAGTTAAGTGATAGCTGCCGTTATTTACAGTCACTGGTTTTTCGGCTAATGATTTAATCTGATCTAACTTCGACTGCAAATCAGCTGTATTTATATTTGCGGCAATAACATCTAAATAAACATTAGTTTTTGTCAGTCCAGACGCCAACCACTTTGACAGTTCTTGGCAATTTGACGCCACAACAAATTTCGTTCCGGGTTGGTCTGCTTTAATCTGGATAGTCTGGTCAGAATAAACCGAAGCATCAATCGGATTAACCTGGTCAATCGTTATTCCTGAAAACGATTTCGTACACTGTGCATTGTCATACTGCACAATTGTCTTGGGTAAATAACTCGATCCACCAGCTAGCATATTATACTTTTCATCTAAACTCATTTTATTTAGATCCATTATCGACCGACTAACAACATCCGTATCGAATGACGCTCCTAAATCACTATAATTAAAAGTCCATGTTTTATCGCCATTAATTAACGTTATTTTGCGGCTACCAAAGTCAGACTTAAGGCTAACTAGCTTACTATCAAGTTGGCTTTTGTCTAAGTTCCCCAGATTAGCATCAAAAAATGTAACATAAGGATAGGTTTTGGCGTCCGCCATCGACGATTGAACAAACCAGGACACTTTTGTCCATTGCCAAACACAAAATGCGCCAATTAACACCACTAAAATAACAGGTACAGATATAAATATTAATTTTTTATGTCGTGCTATTTGATGAAAAATACCAATTGGAAATTTTATATTACGAAACGACAAGATAAATTTAGGAAAACGTGATTTATTAACGCTCTTCACTGCGTGTTCGACCAGTTTTTTCTTGTTCTTTTTCATAACCTTAATATTATTTAACCACAAGCTTGATAATAACCAAAGAATTTGGATGATATTTTGTATTATTATCGGTAGCTACTTTTATTTGTTTTGGATTGGCCTAATTATGATGAACCTTAAGGCCGTTAATAGTCCCAGCGTGAAATGCATCACCTTGTTCAATCTTTCCAATTGACCTAATCTCTCCAGACACTGATGCTTTTGCAAGACCAATATCTTCACTAGCGACTATTTTACCGCCGTGTATAGCGTAAGCCTCTGATATTTTACCAGCAACATCTATCACCCCACCTTCTCTTGCCATAGCAGTCTTTACATTACCTATGATTATTGCTTCGCCTTTATAAGCTACGTCAGCGTATTCGACATTTCCTTCAATAAACACTCTGCCGCCAGAAGAAACAGATAGTCTTGCAACCTTACCAAGCACTCTCAATCGTGATAGATGCTCGACGTTGATTTTTTCAAAGTCACCAGTAACCGTCCGGTAGCTTTTTGGTTCTTCACTAATTAAATCATTTTTCATAATGTTATTATATACTATTTATTACATATCGCAATCATATTATGCCGTTGCCCTAATGGTATAATAGTATTCACACATGCCAGATATAAATAACGAGAAACGTGAGCTATACGCCGAATTTTTAAGTGAGCGCATTTATGGCGCAATTACTCTGATGGCCGTAAATATCAGCCTACTGGTTAATATCGCAACCTTAACTATCGGGCACGCTTACGCCGTAATTATTTTTACTACGCTTGGTCTTTGGGTGGCCAGTTTATTTGCTTTTTTTATGTCTTACAAAATCGTTCACGGACAATTAATACCGCGAGCAAAATTAGCTCGCAGTGTAGTTGCTCATCGCGGTATTCTTGATTCTGCGTTGCCCTCAATCATCCTATTGGCTGTGGCTGCAATGGGAATAATATCAATCGAAACAGCTCTTATAGTCGACATAGCCCTAGCCGCTACGACAATGGCGGTCATGACAATTCAAGCGTCTAAATCAACCTACGGCAACGTCAAAAACGCCATAATTTCAGTCGCCATCCAGTTTATTATCGGCGCCGCTATTATCGGCATTAAATTAGCGATACATTAAGATTATGAACGATAATAAAAAACCAACAGCAATACTGACTTTTATGCGCCACGGTGAAAAAGCCGATGACGGCAACCTAACCCATAATGGCCACCACCAAGCCAAAGACGCCGGCCTTAAGACTGATCATCTAAACGACCAGATTATTCTGTTCCATAGCGGTGTCGACCGAGTCAAAGATACTGTCCGCACAATGGCCGCTCATTTACATTTATCAGAAAGCCAGGAACACCTGTTGGAATTAGGTGAAAATATCGCAGATTATGTTGTTCCAAACCTGCATTATCTTAAAAATCCGAAAAATAAAGGTGACTTATTTAGTCATTGGGACAATATTGAAGTTACCTACGCAAACATACTAAATCGAATCGACAATTTCCTGAATCTTGAAGACAAATCATCCGAACCTGATGTCTACTATTCACCAACACAAATGGCAAAAAACATCGCCATCGTTATCGACACCGAGGTTAGATTTGCCAATTTAACAGATACCAAGCACCGAGTCAACTTTATTAATGGATCACATGAACCAGTCTTGATGTCATTTATTTATTACTTTTTGTCAGATTACCAGCCTGATTCAACCGACATAATAGACGACCTAGGTGGACCAATCGACTTTGCTGAAAGTTTTGACATTTATATTTATCAAAACAACCAAGAAGGCTTTGACCTTGAATTCAAATTCAGACACGTCCAAAAAACGCTTGATATCATCAAGCTACGAAATTTTATAAACGATTAAATTGATCCTAATTCGTTCAATATCACGACTGGTTCGACATGTTTTGTGTAATTCTCAAAATCAAACTTTTGTAAATCACTTGGCAATATTATCTCATTGTTTGGATCAATAAAACCATGTTCAGCAACTTCAATTAAACCGTGTGATGTACTTGTTAAATCAATATCTTCATAATCATCAGCGTTGGTAATATGAAAAAAGAATTCTAGTTGTTCTTTTCCTCTGATATTAAACTGCTGAACAAACATTAATCGCCCAATTTGTGGAGCAATCCCAGTTTCTTCAATCATTTCGCGGTGTAGTCCACTTAGTAAATCTTCGCCATCATCCAAACCACCACCTGGCGTTGACCAATAATTACGAATGCCATCCTTATTTTTTAGTTTTTGGGCATATATTTTGCCGTTTTTGTATATAACACCACGCACACTAATTCGTCGTTGATACACGCTTAACTCCTTATAATTATTGTGATTTATTATTGGCGCTATTGGTTCGGCTCGTCCAAACGTGTGCGCATAGTGGATCCCACAGGATCATATTAAATTTATTATAGCATTTATTCTATAAACTTCGAAAACAAATCAAGCAATACAATGTCTGAATCTAATAGTTCGAAATCATAAATATCTGCGTTCTCTATAATTCTGTTTTCATGAACAGACTTAGGTAAAGTTGCGATATCTTTTTGAATGCACCATCGCAGCAGAATTTGAGCCGGTGACTTTTTATATTTTTCAGCAATCGACAATAATTTAGCATCATTCAAATTATTGCCGCGTGTCAGCGGACTGTACGCCTCCATCGCAATGCCGTTATTTTTACAAAACTCATGCATCTCTGGGTCGTAATTATATGGCGAGCATTTAATTTGATTGACGGCCGGTTTAATAGTTGCGACTTTTAAAATACTTTTTATCTGCGCAATCGAATGATTACTGACGCCAATCGTCCTGACTTTTCCGCCCTCGAATATCTTCTCAAGTTTTAACCAATTTTTCGTCACCAGTCCTGGCACTGGAAAATGAATCAAATACAAATCAATATAGCCAATGTTCAATTTGTCTAAACTAGTTTGAAAAGCTTTTTCTGGGTTCAAAGCATCAGTCGTCCATAGTTTCGTCGTCACCCAAATTTCTTCGCGGGCAATGCCGCTGTCCCGAATTGCTCTGCCGACAGATTCTTCATTGCCATAAAATTTTGCCGTATCAATATGTCGATAACCAGCTTTTAAAGCACCACAAACCGCATCGTAAGCCGTTTCGCCATCCTTAGCCTGCCAAGTACCAAAGCCCAGCAGTGGCATTGCCGTAGCATTATTTAATTTGATAGTTGAATTTATATTTAGCATTTACGACCCTTATCCAGTTTTAAAATTAATTTTAATTTGTCTTTATTATTTTCAAAAGTGTGGTGAAGCTGAGAATGTAATGGCGATGGTAGATTATCTAAAGTAAACCAACCAAAATCATCAAACATATCTGGCTCATTAATTTTGACCTGGTCTCGATTAACCAAAATTATAAAATCCAATGCCAGCCAGTGGGTCAAAGTACCGTCGGGTAGTTTACGAAAAGCATCTCGATAACCCATGAACTCGACTTCTTTTGGCGTCGTACCATATTCTTCTTTAACTTCCCTAATAACATTTTCCTGAGCGGTTACGCCCCATTTTAAACCGCCACCGCCAACGTCCCAAGCGCCATGTTCATCCCTGGCATTTTGACTTCTTTTAGCCATAAAAATATTACCATTGCCATCGTGACAGATAAAACAAGTTGTCACACCAACAAAACTAACACCTTTGTGTTTTCGCAGAATATCAGCAGGTAATTTATCAATCATAACATTGTTCCTTGGGTAATTATCTTGCGGCTTTTTTAACTTCGTTTTCTTTGGCGCGTTTGATTAAAATTTGTTTTATCTCGACAACTGGCGCTATTTGATCAAATTTAATTTGAATAGTTTTGCTGCCGGTTTTATAGCCTTTTTTCGCTAGTCTTTCACGAACATCGTCATCCAACGCAAAGGCTAGTCCGAAACTAACATGACTAGTAAAGACCGAAAAACCAGCCAACAGACCGTGGTATTTATAAAACGGCACTCCCCAGCTAATACTTTCTTCGGCCGCTGGGATTGTCGATTTAACTAACTCTCGCAGCGACTTCAGCGTCGGACCAGCGGCAGGTTCGGCGCTAGCAATATATTCATCAACGTCTGCAGCAATATAATTTCTCATTGATTGGCTCCTTTCTTATCTCTGTTACTATTTTACTCCTGATTAGAAACTAAATTGCCAGACAATTTGCCTGGTGATCTATTATCATAATATGATTGGTAAAATCTAGCCGATTATCTTAATCGCGCTCATACAACCAGTTTTTAATTGGTCCTAAACCATAATGTAGACCAAAGCTAAAGCATTCAATTGATAATTTTAATTTAACAACAATAACTTTTATTCAGTTTTGCCATCAGATAGCCAACGTTTAATAACCTCGACACAACCTTTAATGTCATCGCGTACTTCATAAACCCAAAACCTTTGTACGTCCCAGCCTAATTCAAACATACGCTGATTTCTCAATTGATCGCGTCTTGTTAGTTCGCCAGACCATTCTCTGTGATAACGCTCACCGTCAACCTCGATATCAAGTTTTCTTTTTTTATCAACGAGAGCAAGATCTAGCCTGTATGAATCTATGCTGTATTGCGGTATCGTCTTAATACCTTCCGCAAGTAGCGCTTTGTATAATTTAATTTCCCAGTCAGAGAAAACTGCATTGCCATGGAGTAAATCATATACATTAGGGTCTCCCGTCGGTGTTTGCGTATATTTATTCCTAATATTTTTTTCTTGATCAGTATACGATGCAAATTTTTTGTATACAGGAATGTCTGATTGCAGCGCCCAGTCTTTATCTCCAACTACAATAAATTGCGCGCGAGCTCGGGTAAGTGCTACATTAAATAGATTTGCATTATTAGCAACAAAAGCGACCGCTCCAAATGACGCGCCTTCGGAAAGAGCCGAAGAAAAAATCATCACATCTCTTTCATCACCTTGAAACCTATGAACCGTATCTGACATAAATCCAGCCCTATCCAACAAACTAATATCCAATCTGGCGACCACTTTTTCTTGGATTAAGTTTGCTTGATACCTAAACGGCGACACAACACCGACACTACCAATATAACCCTTGGTGACTAGTAGATCATATATGACATCTACTACCTTGTCTGCTTCTTTTTCATTAACAGCACCCCCATCTTTGGGACGCACAGTATCAGTACACCCAGTGTCAATCCATCTGACGCCACTAGAACCATCCACAGCAACCAGATTATCGTATCGTGTTGCAATTCGCAGGTTACCACCATAAAAATAATCATTTGCAAAATTAATAATATCACCGTGCGATCTGTGATGATCCTGCAAGCTAATAAAATTCGACTTGTGAACCGTGCTTTGCGCCAAATCATACAATGAATTTGTAGTAAAACTCCATTCAGGACAATCGGCCAACAAATTATGTTTTGCCATCAGTAATCTATCCTGCTTTGAGCTAAGCGTTGTAACGTGGCTAAGCTGCTTTGGGTCACCAATGATAACCGCTCTTTTCGCACGATACAAAAGCGGTAATGCTGACGCAATATCACATTGGCTAGCCTCATCAAAAATCACCAAGTCAAATAGACCAGATTGAAAAGGGAGCTTCCCCTTAGCGGATAACGCCGTCACCGCCCATGCTGGCAGATAATATACAGCATCCTCTGTGATTTTTTTATATACACGATAAACATCTGCTCCAAGGTCCTTATAAACATCCGTATCCTTCTGAATCATCTTGAGTATGGATTTATATTTACTTATAGTCGATCGGGCTTTATCTGTTAATCGATCAGACCCTAGTTTCATATATAAACGCCATAACCTATCACTAGTTGATGTTATCTGCTTTTGTAGTTCGACTTGCTTTTTTGTAAGATTCTCAAAAGAAGCGGTTGCTTTCAAACCAGCGACCGCTGCGTCGTATTCGTCAATAAATAATCGATCGCTAATATTTTCTTGTGCCAGTCTTAATATTGAATCGACACTCTCTTCTTCGTTCTTATTCTTATCATAGCTCAATGAATCACGTAATTTTTTTTCTTGTTCTAAATATTCAATATTATAAGTATTCTTTTTGAATATCAGCTTAAGTTTTTCGATAACAGTTTTGGGTTTTAAAATCTTCCGTAAATAATTAATCCTATCAACAGATTCATTTATGGCACGACTGTCAAGTAATTTAATCACATTAATATAGTCCCGACCTTTGTCGTTAATAATGTCCTCAAATTTCTTGTCCAGATCGTCTAATGCATTTCTTAAATTTCTTAACGCCTCAATATCACCCTGAATTTTTTGCAGTTCACCCTGCTTTTTCGCGTACTCAGATTTGTAATGGTCATAATCTTCTCTATCAATTTGAGAAGTTGTTGAATTTATTAAATTTAACAAATGTTCGGCCGTACGTGTCTGATATTGACCAGAGCCAGTTCGAATCATAACTTCATGATTTGTTGCGTAATTAACTCTTTTGTCAACTACGTCAACCGCTTTATTATTTTTACTCGCAAAAATAACTGTCTGACCTTGCCATACTGCATTAATAATTAGATTCGTAATTAGTTGAGATTTGCCAGTTCCTGGAGGACCAGTGACTACAGTTAAATCATTTACTAGCGCCTTTTTAACCGCTTGCCTTTGCTCATTATTCATAGGCAAAACTTCAAGTAATGGCGCCAAAAAATCACCTTTGTCACTGTTACTG
Source organism: uncultured bacterium (assembly GCA_903899655.1). Taxonomy (GTDB): domain Bacteria; phylum Patescibacteriota; class Saccharimonadia; order Saccharimonadales; family Saccharimonadaceae; genus UBA1547. Next base: position 107,702 of record CAIUKF010000009.1, on the reverse strand, counting down.
TCATCGTCGACCAACAAACTAGTCAAGGCATTTTGTTGCGACTCAAGCTCTGGCGATGCAAGCTGGACTAATTCGGACTCAAGCCCCTTAGTATACATTGACCTTTCAGCCATAAAGAAAACCGCTTTGTTGTAAATTCCATCCTCATTAATATTTATGATTGGCTGACTACAATTAAGATTAAAAGGGTTTATCTCATCTTTCCAATCCCATGCACTACGAATTGCTGCAAGTCGACGGACTATATCCGCAGGCGATGCAACGATATCATTTAGAATCCCTAGATCTTCTTCCAGTGTTATCATTTCTTGCGACAATTCATCAACAGAATCACCTGAAAAATTTGATTTGATAATTGAAGGATTTATTGTAGGATTTTGAAATTCAATTACAGGACTATCCGAATCAAAATTAACCGAATAAATCACGATTGGCTCAACAATAAAACCTTGCCATCCTTTTTTACTACTGATTTTTTTCAAACGAACAGGATAACCAAAGTATACCTCTTTTCTGGTGCGAGATCTCGTAGCACGGGACCGTAAGTCCATTATCACGTCTGAATATAACGAAAGACCTTCAAGCCCTGGTAGCTCATTAATTTCAGTGTAATCAGGCTTGTCATATTTACTAACCGCAAAACAAGAATACTGAGTATTATCTGTCTGACGTATACAATCCAAATAGTAAGAACATACTCTGGACAACATGCCGTTATCGTCATTTCTTCTCGTTGTAGCAGAGATATATTTCGCCCTTAAATACCACCTATACCTGTTGTCCTGAAAAAACTCTTTTCCAAGATTCCTATAAAGGCAACTTGAAATTTCCGCCTCGTCAACATTCAAAATATTCTTTAAGTCGGCAATAGACTTCCCTGAAGGCGTAATATTCTCCTTAATAAGAGCGGTAATTTCATCAACTTTCACATATATCATTATATGCCTACTGTTGCATTTTATCGGACAAATAATTTAATTACTATGATAATTATACTTTAAACCACTGGCCAAATTGATACCAAACGTAATCTTTGGGATCATGGCTAAACCTAACTTTCTGTCATTTCCAGTTACCAAGACTATATGTTTCATATAGGTGATTATAACAGATGGACAAATAGTTATATTTATAGATTATTCAATCGCCTTCAGCCCTAAATCTTTTATTACTTCCGTGATCTTATTCCTAAGCCTTAATATTTTATCATCAATCGATATATCCTCACGGATCTGAGTCCGGCTTCGTATCGAAGCCTCTGTCTTACCTCTAGAATTCATGCTACATTTTAAATCACCACAGCATAAGAATGTAGTGGTATTGAGTGACTGCTTGTCTTTTGGAAATGAGATTGAGCTAGATTCCGATCCGGGTCTCCATGTTCGACAAAAATCGCATATAATTGGTTTTGTTCTGCCAATTACATTCGTAGACATGGTATACAAGTCAAATGGAACAAGATACTGCTCATTATCGTCAAAATCAACGACTAAGACCCCGTGGTTTTTTGATTTATCAAAAATAGGCATAATCTCTGTGCAGCCCCATTTCTCGTCAGACAAACCTGCAATACTATTGTTGAATTTTAATTCCCTCTTTAGTTTGGGCCTGATATAACTAGCCTTTTTCATTAGTTCATTAAATTCTTGAATATCAATTTTTTTCATTATTTTTCAATCTATAATTATTACGCTGCACCAATTAACTATATTGTATCAGTAGCACAGACAAAATCTATTATTATACACAGTTCAGCCTATTTTTTAACGCTTATGCTAAAATATATTTATGGACGACCAAGATAAAAAATATACGATACCACAATTGGCGGTATTTGATATCGATGGCACGATAACGCAAGTTCGCAGTAAAGACATCTCTCAAGAAGTACTTAGTGGTTTTGATCATCTGCGAGGAAATGGCGTAATTACCACTGTTTGCACAGGACGGCCATACGTTCGAATGAAACAACTATTGGGTGATAATTTCGATCGCTTAATTGACGACCGAGCGTATATATTAGTAGAGCATGGTGCAAAAATCGTTAACAAATCGGGCGAAGTCATTGTCGAGTCCGAATTCAGCCGAACAGATATTGACAAATTAATTGAATTTACAGGTTTAAACTTGGATATGGTCAGATTCTTGGCTTATAATCCTGCTGACATCCAAAACCACCGAACACAAATTTGGTGTCCAGAGCCATTAGATGCCGATCAGATTCGCGAAGAACGTGGTGATTATGCCGACATAACGACCGGCCCTTTAATTGATATCAAAGAAAAGCTATACAATGAACCAATCAGCAATATTACATTAAAACTTAAAAAACATATCCATGTCGAAAATCTCAAAATCGAATTTACTGGCGGATCAATCAAAGCCGTATTTCAAGACGGCGCCCTTGAATATATGAAAAGTGACGTCAGTAAAGCGCGAGCCATTACATATATGACAAAACGTCTGGGTATTTTCGAACATCATTTACTAGTTGCCGGTAACGCCATTAATGACGTTGACATGATAAATATGGAGGCCGGACACAGAGTTTTGGTTGGCCCAGAAGGACCACAACGCGACACAATCGTAGGTTATTTATACGATCAGCACTTGGTAAAATTCGTTGATACGCCAGAAGACCTAGGCAGATATCTTCAAAGTTTATAAAATTCTAAGAATTATTGACAACAAACATCTTTAATACTTGATAGAATTTATTCAAGCTGGCTAAATCGACCCACTCTTCTTCGCTGTGATGACCACCACCATCAGGTCTGATGACAATAACTGGAATTCTATTTTCAGAGAAATAACGTGCATCAGAACTACCATGCGTAAACGTTGATTTAATATCTATGCCATTTTGCGCAGCTATTTTAATAAATTGATTTACATAAACATTGTTTTCATCGGTTTTTAACGGATAGCCCGAAATGGTTTTTTCTATTTCAATTTTTCCTGCTTTATTTGCGATTTTTTTCAACAAATTAATTATATCGACTTCGTTTTCTTTTGATACGAACCTGATATCTAAAACAGCTTCAGCATAATCTGATACTTGATTAACGACTTCACCACCAGATATCTTGCCAATATTTACGGTGTTATAATAATGTTCTAATGCTCGCGAATAATAACTCTCATCAAATAATTCTTCGGCTTTTAACTTCTGCATAAAATCCAGCAAATTATCAATCGCACTTTCGCCCAGCCATGGTTTTGAACCATGCGCGGACTTTCCGACGGACTTAACTTTTATCTGCAATATGCCTTTGGATTCAGTAATTAATTCCCAGTTTTTACCACCGTCTGGTAAAACACACACATCGGCACTATATTTTTCTTCATTTAATAAATAGTTAACGCCATTTGTACCACCAATTTCTTCATCGGTTGTTATCATTATTCCTAAATCGAGTTTCGGTAATTCCGATTTTAGTTCGTGTAGCAATTTTATATAACAAGCAATGGCATACTTCATATCAAAGACCCCACGACCATACAATTTTCCGTCATTAATAACCGGTCTAAAAACATTGTCACTGCCTTTGACTACATCCAAATGGGCCGCTAATACGATTTCAGGAGTTTTGGTTTTTTGAGTCGTAATTATTAAAGATTGAAAACCATTTTTTTCATACCTTTTAACATAAACCGGCAAATCTTCTATTTTATCTTCAATCCACTGCAAAGCCTCTTCAGTTGTCTGAAGATCTTTGGTGATAGTTTTGAATTTAATTAATTTTATTAAATATTCTTCTAACATAAGTGTATTTTACCATTAGTTTTAATATAGGGAGTGAAATCAATTGTGATTTCACTCCCATTTGTTTTTGCCAACACGGTCTGGAATCAATACACCAAAGCACCAAATAAGGCGTCCTTGGCTCCATGAATTCGCAAATTCGGACGAATGTTATAGCATCCGCCCAAACAAACCCAATCGCAGGTTTTGGGGTCAAATCCATAGAAGATTCTATAAATCATCATCCCTTCCTGATGTTCGATGGGGTCAACCAGTGGCTGGCAGTACATTCCTGTGGTTTCCGATAAAGTTCGAACAATTTTTGATCTTGTCGAACTTCCTTTTCTTTTTTTGATTGGATCCCAAATTTCCAATCCACGAGCCTTGCTGCCTCGGCAAGGTTTGATAACAAACGGCGATTCCCACGGTAGATCACCATCGTTGTAAACTGTTTTCCACCAACCAAGTTTTTCTCCATATATCTTGTTGCCCTTTTCGACCAACGATGATACACAGCGACTCATAAAGCGATGATATTCTGACTCTTCGGGCTCAGCTCGAATAAGTAGTAGATCAGACGCTTCAACTTGATCCGCAGTAACGATTTCACGCCACAGATAATCGTCCCCTGAACCCTGACGGGCCTCCGAGACAAGTACTTTGAAATCTGGCCAATTAACACTCAGTTGTTCCAGTTTATCCGCAAAAGACGAAGAAAACTGTGAAACAACTCCAATCCCCGCTGGCCTTTCTTCGATTTCAAAGAAATGGAATTTGTCACCAACGGGAACACCTTCAGCTCTGACGATGAATGATGGTATATTGAATTCATTTTGAACCCAATTTGCCTCCTTGGGAAATATTTTCTCCCATTTTTGGACTGCATTTTTACCAGCATCAGCGATCCAGTCAGGCAACTGAATCACTTGATTTTTGACATTCACTTGCCATTGATTGGCGCCACTACCTATTACAATCTGCCTCATCTGTTTTCTCCGTTTTGTTTGTTATTTCGTATCGATACTTGTTTTAAAAAACAAATATGATAAAAGAAATTTACCTAAAAACCATTTTGTCAAAGTACTAAAAAACCGACCTCTTGGGTGAGATCGGTTTATGTCTATTTAGAAAGCTTTTATTTAATTCTGAACACAAACAAACCGATCTCTTTTCGTAAAGAGAAGGAAATCTGCAAAAGCAAAAGATAAAATGCTATTACGGTTTGTTGCTTTATTCATATCGTGATTATTGTAACTTAATTTTCAAGTTACGTCAATTAAAGTGCGCCTAGTTAATATTTTAACCAAAAATATAATACTCTAAAAAGATATATTCTTGATTGAATCATATTTATATATCAAGACTTCGTCGCCGTTTTGTGTCTTTTCAAGTCTTAGCGGCGCACCCAGTTGGGTGGCAATTCCATCTACAGTGCAAACGCTTGGCGAATTACTGATAGCATTACCGTCTAATATAATTGGTACATTCTTGACGGGGATAAGATTATTATTTTCAAAAACTGACTTATCATAAAATAGCGTCGATTTTCTTAGTTTGTTATTCTCACAAGAAAGCGGTAGCAACGTATTATACTTATTGCCAAACAAATACATGCTTGGTATGGCTGTGTCCATACTAGAATAACCATACCTGTAATCATTTGCGATTAAATACTCATACCTATTTCTTAACGCATTTTCGCCTACCAAGTCAAAACTTTGAGTCTTGATAATTGCATTCAATAAGGATAAAACGTTGGCAAATAAAATCAATACGATGATGGCAATAATAATCTTTCTGATTAAACCTTTATGCAATTCCAAAGAAGCGAAACCAATTAGCATTGCCGGAACAATCATTATTAGATATCTTGAGGTGTCTGTTTTAAAGACTGGTTGGCCGCTGGCAACATAAACCATAATTGGCGTTAAAACTGAGATTGTAATAAACAAAATAAACTTTTTAGATAACTTTTTTTGAACCACGAGTCTAATAACAGCTAGGATCATCAAAGCAACTAGCCCAATGTTCAACACCTGACGCCAACTACCCATCTCATTAGTTCCAGCAATTAACCTCAGCAGGTTCTTCGCAGTCTCTACAATTACTAGTTTGGGCTGGGAGAAAATCGCCAAACTTTGGTCTAATGAGCCAACGCCAAAAAACTCAACATGCGTAATACTTTTTACAACCGAAGTTAACAAAATCGACAGCAGATAGCCAATAATAACCGAGATGACGACAACTATCGTATTCTTTTTTTTATCAGTATCGATAAATATTGAGTTGATAATTAAATACAGCAGCAACGACGTGGTTGTTATAAACAGCTGCATTGGATCAGCAAAAAACGTCACGGTCGAAAGTACTATTAAACTAATCACAAGCTTTGGACTAACTTTTTTACCTAATAACAGGCCAAGATATACAATGCCTAAACCAGCTACTACCTCTATATTTCTTGAGTTTGTAAATTGGATCCAAAAAACTGAGCCAATAATAGTAGATAACCAAAGCATTAATAAATTAAATATTACCGATACGGGAATAGAAAAAAACTCGAGAATCTTTTTTACAATAATATAGATTCCGATATATGTCACCACGTTTATAATAACCGTAGAAAGTATCAAAAAGGCATTATGGTTAATCCCAATAATTTCTGCTGGCATATATAATGACACCATTTTGATAATATAGTTTGTTGGCGCCATCAACGAACCGCCTAGCGATCCATCTAGCCAATGTCTAGCCAATAACTGCTGCCCCGTCTGGTCAAAATTAACGCTTTTTGTATAAAATCTAAACAAAGTCCAGCACGTGACGAATAAAGATCCCAATATTAAAGTTACCGAACCTACTGTTGACTTGTTTTTTATTTTATTAATATTGGGCCAAGAAAAAACCATTACTACTTTATGTTAACATATTACATAAAATGACACCGATGAACGACTTAACTTAATGCGGCTTGTAGTCCTGGCAAATCTAAAATCGTGAACAAATGCTCATCCTGACCAACCAAACCTTCTTCAAATAACAACCCAAGGGCTATGTTAGCGGTTTCGCGGGTCATATTTATTGAATCGGCAATATCTTGTTGAGTAATTGGGGCATTAATAATAACTTTTTTGCCAACAAGTTTGCCAAATCCTTCAGCATAATTCAACAGTTCGGAAATAACTCTTCCGCGTGCCGTTCGAAACTCTAGCGTTTGAATTCTGTTTGAATATACTGCCAATATACTGACGGCTTGTTTAAATATTTCCTGCGACAACCAACTATTGCTGCCCATTGCTGCCCGCAATTTGTCCTTGGAGGCCCGTAAAACCGTCACGTCGGTCATGGCCTCGTAATAAAGTCCGGTCGTCCTGGCACCGTCCAGTGCCCAAGGCAAAGGTATAAATTCACCAGCTTCATGAATCAATAATAAATTAGCGTTGCCAGCTTTTGACACAGAATAGGCCTTAACAAATCCACTTTTTATTAAATACACACCTTCGGGCTCATTAATACCATTAATAATGGTTTGTTCTTTTGTAAAATGCATCAGCAGGCCATCACTGAAGTGAGCGACGATACTTTCACTTTCGTTTTTAGGTGTCGGTAAGCCATTTAGCACATTCTTACTCACACTTTAATTATACTCTGATTAAACTGAGGTGATGTGATATTACTCACATACTTATCAATGTAGGCACACTATAATACCTGATGAAGAGCAAACATTGCGCACATTATCGAAAGGAGGATGTTCGTCAAAGTTGTTGGGCATAACGTATTGGACATAAAGCACCATGGAAGGAATAGTTATGAAAAATAATTATCCAATCAAAAATAGAAACCAACACGAACACCCAAAATTGTCTTACCAAGATTATATTAATGTTTCCGGTAAGTTATTTGCTACTGACTCTAGCGATTTATCGGCAGACATTGAAATTGAGATGTCAAATAGTGTATTCGCTATGCGACGTGAGCTTAAAAGGACTGTCAAAAAACTCAGAAATTTGTACGTCGATAAAAAGTCAGATTTTGATGCAGTTGAATTCGATAATACAGATTCCCCTATGATTCCTTTCGTAAGAATGCATTTAGTAAAAAGGCACGCTATCGGGTAATCGGGTATAACTTGGCGCTCAACGTCTGAACTACATGTTCGGGAATTGAGCGTCAAGCCAATGGAAAAATTTAATAAGGAGATAAAATATATGAGTTTAGTTTATTGGATAATTTTTGGTCTACTGGCTGGAGCCGTTGCTAGTTTTATAATGCCAGGCGCAAAAGGAGGCATTTTAGGGCTTATTGTCTTGGGAATAATCGGCGCCGTTGTCGGCGGTTTTTTTGGACAACTATTATTTGGAGTAGGTGTTACTGGATTTAATTTGAATTCGTTTATAGTTGCAGTAATCGGTTCGTTATTGGTGATTTATGCTGGTGGGTTGCTAGCGAAAAAATAAGTATCGTACACTATATCAAACTAATCTAATTATTATTCAATAACATTGACCTTATGTTTATATTGTGCTATAGTACATACGAAATGTCTGAAACACTAAAAAATCTAAATAAACTAAAAGTTACCACTGGGACAATGTTAGCTATAAGTATGCTAGCGATAGGTATATATAATTCCGAAAAAATAGTTGATGGTGGCAAGGCTACTATCAAGGCAATTGAAACGGCTTTTGAAGTAATAGACGGCGTAGATACGCAACCCGAACTCCCATTAACTGACGTTGCAATGCAGGCTACAATTAATCTACCTGAGCTAAAGAGGGATAAAATCGATGGACTTCGTAATAACCCGTCAGTACAAAGTTATATTGCTGATGCAATCCGACGAGAACTTTATAAGCAAACGTCTGATATATTTGTCCAAGAAAAAATTACTAACACCACAGACGCAGAACTTGCAAGAGCCGTTCTTGATGAATATGATAATAAAGATAATGAATTTATTGAACTTAATCGTGATAATGATAAGATTAAAATAGCCATTGGCGGACATGGCGAGATGCATTTACCAGATTTAGGTGGAGATTCAAGCCAAGTTGACGCCAGAATTGCGATACGAAGTGATCAAAAACCTAATACACTGAATAATAATCTTATTAAAGATGCACAGAGTCTAAGAGATGGTCTAAAAATCTCAGGGCAATAATAGAACTACGATTAATCTTTTTTACCGGCGCTTGACCCAGCCACGTAACCAGTCGACCAACACAGTTGCAACGAAAAGCCGCCAGATGGACGGTTGATGTGCAACAAATCACCAGTCACAAACAGGTTATTTATCTTTTTTGACCGCATAGTTTTCATATCAACTTCAGTCAGCGACAGACCACCATCAGCGACTATAGCTCGATCCAGCCCCATCAACCCTGTAATTGTAATTGGCAGAGCCTTAAATAAATTTACTATCATTTTTCGATTGTCTTTGGTCACTGAATGAACTTTTGTTTCCATATCCATATGCGCCATAAGTAATGTCAAAATTCCCTTTGCCATACCTGCCGGCACCAAATCACTAACAATATTTTTAAGTGATTTATTTTTATTGACATCAAAAATACTAATTATTTGGCGTTCCAGATTTCCAATATCTGTTTTTGGGAACATATCAATTTCGGCAGTGACAATGCCTGTTGGTAATAGTTTCGAAACTTTCGACGCACTATTTAAAATTAACGGGCCAGAAATACCAAAATGAGTGAATAATAATCTGCCATTTAATTTGAATTCTTTTTCACCATCAACAAAAAAAATTATCTTCATATCTTCCAGCGATACACCCGACAACTCCTTTACCCAATTTTCATTAACCGCCAAGGGCACCAAACTAGGTGTTGGACTGGCGACCGTATGCTCTAGTTGTTTTAGCCATTTATAACCATCTCCGGTTGATCCAGTTTCGGGATGCGACGTGCCGCCAGTGGCAAAAATATAATCTGTGGCAGTCAACACTTCATCTTTACATAAAACAGATTCAATACTGCCGTCTTTAATTTGCACGCCCGAAACGGCACATCCAGTTCGCACCTCGACATTGCCATGACTCATATAATCAGCTAAAAAATCAACAACATCAACTGCACTTTGCGATTTTGGAAATACCCGATTATAATTCTCGACTACCAAAGGCAATCCGTGCGAATTAAAAAAATCAAAGGCGTCTTTTTCACCGAATTGAGCAAAAAGCGAATACAAAAACTGCTTTGAATTACCATATTTTTCCAGCAGCATATGTTCATCCTGTATGGCATTCAATATATTACAGCGACCGTTGCCAGTTATCAGCAATTTGCAGCCAAGTTGTTTATTTTTCTCAATCAGCAACACGCTAAGTCCGCGCTCACCAGCCCGCCCAGCCGCTATCATCCCTGATGCGCCACCGCCAATTACTATAAGGTCATATTTTTTTGTCATAATTATCACTATAACTTGTAATTATCTGGTTCTTCGTAATAATACGACTGTTCTATGCCTTTCATAAATACTTCACGATCGTCAATTTTGTCAGTTAATGCCGTGCGGAGTAACTCACGTAGTTCCGTGACTTTAACATGACTGCGTATCATAGCTTCCAGGTAGTCATTTTTATTTATGGCTGACCAATCTATGCATTTACTCAAACGCTTTTTTAAAATCAAATCAAGCCAGATGCGCGCACTACGACCATTCCCCTCCATAAAAGGATGAGCAATATTCATTTCTGCATATTTTTCAATAATTTCCTCAAAGGTATTTTCTGGCATTTTTTCTATACTGTTTAAAGCGTCTTCCAAATATAAAGAATTAGCAAAACGAAAATTGTCTTTGCTGATATTTAGATTGCGAATTTTTCCAGCAAAATCATACAGGCCACCAAAAAGGTACTCGTGTATTTGCCGTAAACTCTTTGTAGTGCCGACTTCAAAAGACGATAATTCCAGACTACCAAAAAGCTTTATTGCTCGCTGTTTGCTTATTTCGTCAATGTTTTGCATATCTGTATTATAACACAAAACGACAGATTATTCTGAGATTCACCACTGTTAAACAGCCCGTATAGTCTGGACGACTAGGTATTAAACCTATCTGACGCAGGCTTTAAAATAATAATTAGATTAACGTTGATCGTTAACTTTTTTCTGTAATTCTTGTACCTTGTTGCTAATTTTTTCTATTTGTCGCTTATCAAGTTGGTTGCCATATTTATCAATAAAGCGTCCAATTCTGGCTAAAGCCTCAACCGTTTTTTCTACTGTCGTTTCAAGTTTTTGGTCCATTACGACGCCTTACCGATAATTACGGTATAATTTTTGCCGTACTTTTTTGCACATTTTGGACATGTCGTGTACCACATATACGTTTTTATAATCGTAACAACGCTTACTCTTGGTACTGTCGAGTATAAAATACATTAACAGCAAGATACTAAATTAGTAGTAATGGGCTTAGCAAATTAATGTCTAGGCCCATTTTATATTTAAGTGTAGTCGAGTTAGTACGAAACAAACATTGGTATGACAAATGGGATTAATGTGTAGTTTATCCCAGCTCCAATCACTGCAATCATAAACCAACCCGCAGTATCGTCTTCTTTCTGTTGCATAATATATAAAACAATGAATGTTGTTATTAATTGTGCTAGCGCAATGACAATGTCTGTCGGGACAATGAATCTGTAAAGAGGTAGGTTGTAGGTGCCCGATGTAACATATCCATACGCTGCTTTGAGAATCAATGGCATAACACCAATAGTGATTGCTGAAAATTTAATACTCAAATCGAAAACTGAAATATAACGAAGAACAACTACATATACAAATATGCCGATAGCGTCAATACTCATAGAAACATTATAGCAGTTTCCAACACTGTCTGTAGTAAAAGTGTCTGAATGCTTAGAGTTGATTGTTAAAATGTAATACAGTTTGTTAATTTATAATTTATCGCGTTTTTTGTTTTGCGTAAGCTATCTCGGCTTTTATCATACGTTTTAAAATATCTCTCATATCCTTGTCCTCGGACAAATGGTGGATCCAATTGGTCCCCCTTTTTTCGGCTTCGTTGTCGATTCTTTCACAAAGCTTTCTTGCTTTGTTGAGGGATTTTTTGTCGGTGTTAATATATTTTGAAAAGGGTAGATTATTCTTCTCAGCAATCTTCTTTTCTTCGATTAGAAAAAGTCGCATTTCCTCGTCTGTGGCTGATGATAGTTTGGGTAGATTCATAATAATTCTAAGATAAACCTAGATTGTATTATTTCAAAGCATAAGAATCTATAATTCTTAACAAGACGTCATTATTTATCGTGTCTTCGTGGAATCGAACCAATTTAACAGATAAGCAAAAAGGTTCCATAAAATATTTTATGGAACCTTTTTCTATCTGTTGATAAATTTGGCAGACCCAAAATACATAGAACCATACATTAACCAAGATACTCTCTGCGTACTATTGCGATAATTCATAGAAAAAAATCATAATAAAATCGAGAAACATTATTCAAAATAATAAGGGGACGGTTCCAGACCAAAAGGTCTGGACGACTGGCCAGCGGCTTCGCCTTTTCCGTTCGCTCACAAAAAATGTAAACATTTTTTTGCTACGCTCGCTACACCGGTGAAGCGATATGAAATTGTGTGAAAATTTATTTTCAACACAATGAGTGAGCGGAAGAGCCGAAGGCGATACCACTTTTGCTGCGCAAAAGCCCTGGTTCGAGCGCCATGGCGCGGATCCAAATAAAAAAGACCTTTACAGGTCTTCTTTATTTGGCTCGCCCTAGCAAACGAATTGCGAACTGCCAGTATGGACTATGATGACAGCCAAGTGCGTAACATTAAGTCATTATTACTCAGCGTGGCATAGCCCCCCCCTATGCCTTGCCTTCAATATTTTTGGAAGTTTGTAAACGCACATACTATCTAAAATAACGTAAACGACAAAAACTACTCCATTTTACCTTTACCCAACAATTAAGCACCCCCAACAGTGGTAGAATTGTTGGTCTTTTTGTTAGCTATATATTAGAAATTAGAAATTATAAATTAGTAAATGATTAACTTCTCTGTCGTTCCTGCCTCTTACGTTATATAAGTAGGTCTTTTCAAAACTCTCTATCTTAAACCCTCTACTTTTATATAAACCGCTGATGAATTCAGTTTGTTTAATAATCAAAATAAATTTAGCTTCTGTTTTTGACAAAGTATCTGCCAATCTTTTCTGGTCATCTTTTCCAAATGGGTTTTTGTCGTAGTCTTTGAACTCACTATCGTATGGCGGGTCAAGGAAGATAAAATCTTTACTTGTTGCTTTTTTTAATATCAAATCTTCAAAGTCTTCATTAAATATCTCAACATTCTTTAGCTGCTGAAAAACTTCATTACTAGCAATATAATCAACTTTTAATCTAAAGTTCTTTCGGTTGTAGCCTATGCCACCATATGGAATATTAAAGTCGCCATTTTTGTTATATCTAAACATAGATGCATAGCAAAATTCCCTAATGAAAAAGAATACCGCTGCCTTCTCCTCAGAAGTAAGCTCTCTTATTTTTTTATTGTAAACATCCCTAAAGTGCATATATATCCCACTCTTTACAGCAGCTTCAATGTTCCGCACTATATCATCGTTAGTCGTGGTTTCGTCAGTAATTTTCTTTGTGCGTCTTATCTTGGATTTAAGATTTTTAATAATCTGCTGCTTCAAATTTACTACGTCAATATAGTGCTCTTTGAAGGTATATTCTGAAAATAAAAGATTATACGTATCGACTTCAGCACTCTCTTTGTTGCCAAAAAGATGTATTATTTGTTTTTCTTTTTCATTTATTAAATTAGAAATCGCTTCCCATTCATCAGCAAAAAAGATTAATAGCTCTAAAAAATATTTATTTCGCTCTTTAATATTTTGATAAAAATTAGTTAAATCCTGATTTATATCATTAATAATTGCTTTTTTTGGCTCAAGCTTAAAGAAGATTGCTCCACCACCAAAAAAAGGCTCAATATATTTATCATAATCTGGTATTAAGTCCTTGATATACTTATATTCTCCAGATTTTCCGCCTGGCCATTTAATTAACGGGTTCATTAATTTTCACCAAGGTAAGTATCTTTAATTTCGTTTAGGGCTTTTGTCAGAATATGTGCGTTTGCTTTATATTCCGAAATAACAATCTCATAACCGTCATCCATCTTTGTAACAAAGTTCCAAAAGTCCCTGCCTATCATCAATTCTTCGTCTGCAAAGAACTGCCTTACACGCTCTTGCCTCCAAGGTTTATCTTCACCATATCTGTTATATGCAGTTGCAAAATGTATATTGATTTTTTCGTCTTGGTTTAACGTGTTAGATAAAATTGTGTATTGTTCCAATAAAGCCTCTTTTTCCGACCTAGCCTTCTTATTATCTAGGTCGCCACCTATCTTTAGTTCAATTAGATGTCTGCTGCCAGTTTTTTTATCAACAAGGTAATAATCACTATCGTGCCTCTTTTCAAGGTCCTTGTCATCCGTTCCGTTTCTCAGCCACTGATAGTCATCCTCTGTAGGCTTTAGCACACGCCTCTTATACTTTTCCAAAAGCTCGGCAACAAATCTTGTTTGCTCAACAGAAAGAGGACCTTTTACTTCCCTCGATACATCATACGATAATTCCGCAATTCCAATTGCTAGCTTTTCAAGCATATTACCCAATGAACTATCCAAGGACCTAACTAAACTCGAATAGTATTGAATATCCGCACCTAACGCAGCAATAAATACGTTATGTATCTTAGAATTTATAGTCCCTTCGGGGTCATCAAACTCACTTATATGGCGTGTAGAAAAACCGACAGAATAACTCTCAATTGCATTTTTAACAAGTTGCCTTATTACTACTTCTTTGTCTATCGTATCATTCATATTTTATTCCTCTATTAATTTTATAATTTCACTTTTTTTATATCTTCTAGCTTTTCTAACTCCAATGCGAATTGCTTTGAGCGTTCCATTTCTATCCCAATTACGAAGAGTATTAGGATGAACTTGCAGCAAACCGCAAACTTGCTCAAGAGTTAGAATGTCTGGTAAATCTTCAAACTTTGCATTCATATAACAATATCTTATAATACTTTACAAGAACGTGAAAGTAGAAAGAAGTAATGATTGAGCGTGAAGATATAGCCAAACTAATAAAGGAACGTTACAAACTAAGCGACATACAGGTTACTAACGTCCTTGAGTATGCCTATAGCCTGTCTGAAGCCCGCGATAAGCCGAACGACTACGCCATTGCCAAAGAAATCAACTTATTAGTTACAGGCATTTTTGCCGCCATTGCTGATATATCACGCTTATCGCCTACGCCAGATATTGACCTAACAAAACTAAATCGTAGTTATATTTTATTAGTCAATGAATTAGTTAAAATATATGACCGTAACCCTGAACTTTCAGAGATAACGCCCACACCAGCGTGGAAGCACTTTGACACTATCGAAGGAAGACTTTGGGATATAAACCAATATGAGTTTGAGTATCGCAA
This sequence comes from uncultured bacterium, assembly GCA_903899655.1. GTDB lineage: Bacteria > Patescibacteriota > Saccharimonadia > Saccharimonadales > Saccharimonadaceae > UBA1547. The sequence continues at coordinate 92,437 of CAIUKF010000009.1, read as the reverse complement.
CGATGGCTATGGACAGGCTCACAATGCAAAAGTAAATAGACTGTGTATCATAAACGGCAAAGAAACAGCCGACCTTACTCAAGCACAACAAACCATCGTAAATGACGGAACAATAGCCTTCGCTAAAATTAGTGCGTTCTTGAACAATCTCACACAAGGCAAGGAAGTTTGTGATTGGTATATTCCTGAATATTATGTTGAACGCTCAAAGAACGGCATCATTACAATCAACGGCAAATTAGCGTTACGAAAGCCAAACACAGGCAGTTTTACTGATATGCTTATGGACTTTGCCGTGCGAAATGACAACAAAGACGCAAGTATACCTACAACAAAAGATGGCACAAAAATAGCCACAAACAGACCATATATAACCAGTCTTGGCGAACTTGGTTTTGATAAGACATTGCGAGCATTATTCTTTCCAATTGCTAATAAAGATAAAGGCATCGCCTTTCGTTCACGCGTAAGCCGTGCCGTAGCAGATAGTGAAAACATCGACACTAGCAAACTTGACTACAAACTAAAAGATTTAGGCGTTGACGTAATCTATGACGATGATAAACCGATAGATTTGAGCCAGATACCTTTTTAACGATAGATAACGATAAAACACAGTGCCATAACGACCAAAATACCATTCTGAACGGCACTACTACGACATAAATCGCAAACAGCGACAACCCTACTATCGCTAGGCTATTCTTGGCTTGTTATGGAAACAAAGCCAAACGAGCCAGCATTGAACCAAGACGAGTTAGAACAACTCGCCAAATTTCTTGACGCTCTTTTGGAAGTCGATATGACAAATAAAAGTAACGAAAGGAATAAACGCAATGAAAAAAATATTCTATCACGTAGTATCGACAGCAGCCTTCAATTCAAGCCTATAATAAGGGGACGGTTCCAGACCAAAAGGTCTGGACGACTGGCCAGCGGCTTCGCCTTTTTCGCTCATTCGCTACCTTTACCTTGTAGGTTTATTTATTTAGCTCCAACTGTAGATACACTTCACAATCACTTATCTAAATTCACACCAGTTTCAGTATCGTATGTTCTATTACAAGTTATACCGCCAATATTCATATTTTGATAAAAATAGATAATAGTATTACGATAGTTATATGTTTAATAACTTGATTGAAGATTTAGTTCTATGGGGATTAATGGCAGATATAGTTGGTGCCGTATTTGTTGCTAAGGCGGTTTTTCTTCGACGTAACATAGATATTTTTAATACGTCAGGAGCTTATCTTGAACATAGCGTTCCAAATACGCTTAGCGCCATAGTAGCTAAGCGCGAAGCTATCCTCGGTAGCGGGTTTCTAATTTTAGGTTTTATTGGTCAGTTTCTTGGCAGCCTTAATAACACTCCTCCTCATAAAGACTGGAATTTAATAACAATATTCATAATTATATTATCTATTATAAGCTGGCTATCATCAAAAATAATCAAACACTGGTCTGAGAATACGGTTAATGAATTAATTAAAAATATGAAAAATACTAAAACCTAATTTATTCAATGTAAAAAAGCAGTATCGAGGCAATGATACACATAGCACAACAGAATTAGTAGACCTTGGAAAGCATTAAAGGACGTTCCTCGATAGGTGTTATTTTGTGATAGTTTTGAAAAAACTACGACTGGCCAGCGGCTTCGCCTTTTCCGTTCGCTCACAAAAAAATGTAAACACTTTTTTGCTCCGCTCACTACACCGTTGAAGCGATATGAAATTGTGTGAAAATTTATTTTCAACACAATGAGTGAGCGGAAGAGCCGAAGGCGATACCACTTTTGCTGCACAAAAGATCTGGTTCGAGCGCCATGGCGCGGATCCAAATAAAAAACCGACGACTGGGTCGGCCTTTGGCCTCCTCCGCTTGCTTGAAAAGAAAATACCTTCGGTGCTTTCTTTTCTGCACTGCGCTACGCCGCACCAGCTTTTGTTTCACAAAAGACCTGGTTCTCGCGCCAAGCGTCGGGGATATAAAAAATGCCAGACCAAAAGGTCTGACAATTTTTATGGCTCCGACGACTGGGCTCGAACCAGTAACCTCGAAGTTAACAGCTTCTTGCTCCACCATTGAGCTACGTCGGAATACTTTTGATATTATATACTTTACACTTTAGATTAGTCAACTGTTAAGTAGATATTATTTATATTTGCTGGCCATCTTCCAATAGCCATATTCCAATAGCTAACTCTTGCTTTGCCCCTTCAAATAATCAATCAATCGCGTCTTGGTTGCGACGTGTGCACCGTCTAGGCCTAGGACTTTAAGAGCACCAATTAAGACATATAATTCGTCCAAAATCGCAGCGTTTTCGGCCTCTTCAAGACTGTTAAATTTATCGTTAATAACATTAATAATCCATTTTTCTTGAGCGGGCGTTGGACCACGTTTTACTGGCGCGTCATCAAAATGAGTCGTCACGACTTCCAGTGATCTGGCTGATCGGTCACGTTTACGCAAATAACCTTTGGTCATCAACCCATCGATGTGGACCGCTACAGTCGAAACTGATTTATACCCCAAGGCGCGCATAATTTCGCGATAACTTGGACCATAACCATGTCCTTGAATAAAACTATCAACAAAAGTTAATAATTCTTTTTGACGTTTTGTCGACCGTTCAATGTTTGCCATGCTTTTTACCTCTACCATCTACTATATACCACCTACTACCTACCACTGTTGCTGCCATTCCCCACCAAATTATCGATACTGTGTCATCAACCCAAACAGGCAACAATAACCCAATAACAGCCAAGCCGATGCCACTGGCGAACAGTCCCAGTGCCAACCAATTTTGACGTAATTTCCATAATTCCAACATGACCAGCGTAAATATATAAACAAACAATATCAACCCAAACCAGCCAACTTCATGGGCTGTAAACAAATACTGATTTTCAATTATTGTTGGGTTGCTACCTTGCAACGACGCTGATCCGGTGCTACCAACACCATCACCTAGTGGTTGGCTGACCATCTGCTTCAGACCATCTTGTAATGAACTAATATGACCTTCGTTTGAATTAACACTACTGCCGCCATTCGGATTTTCGTGCAAAAATATATTTGAGATAAATTGCGTATTACCTAGTATCAAAAAGCTGCCAATTACCACAGCTGCGATAATTCCGCTAAGCACCCAAACCTTAGGTGACAGTTTTTTAGCGCCAGCAACAGCCATCACGACAACAATCGCAACAGCAGTTGCAGCCCAGGCACTACGCGAATAACTAGCCCATAATGCGACGACGCCACTAACCGATAAAATCGCAATCAACGGCCACTTATCTTTGATGTTTTTTAACTTTACAATCGCAGCCGTTATTAGCACCAAAACCATACCAGCATATGCTCCCAACGGATTAGGGCCGCGCAACGTGCTGTTAATGCGGATATAATTTTGGTTTTGATCAACTGTTAAATATGGGCTGATAGTATTAACGTTGTAGCCGATATATTTTAATACGTCTTTGGGTAACAAAAATACCTGTAAAATTGCAAAAATTAAAACTGCCAGCGCGCCAGCAATACCAACTTTGATAAACATTTGGCGATACTCAGGATACAGTCGCATCGCGATATAAACCAGACCAAAATACAGTACATAGCGCAAATCAATCGCCAACCCAGCCAGGCTGGACGACCAGCCAGTAAAGGTATATCCCATCATCACCAGATGTAATATTCCATAAGCGCCAATTGCAAAAATGACTGGATCACGTAATATTTGCATTTGCTTGTTTTTATGCAACAAAAACAGTGCAATCAAACCAGCCACCAGCATCAAAATCTCTTTCCAGGATTTAATCAGTAATTCATAACTTGGGCACAAAGTGCCAAAACCGACACTAATCGGCCCCTGTAAAACAATCCCACCAAAAATCAACAAAAGAATGCCTATGTAAGCTTTTTTTAGATAGTTACGACTACTTTTTACCATGTCTTTATCTAGTATAGATTATGCAATCGTGCATAGCTATTAGAATTTGGCTAATGGCTATTAGATAATTTGCCAAATTCCAATAGCTATATTCCAATAGCTAACAAGTCAAAGATGTTATAATTAGACTACTTATGCCAGGTAAAAACATCAAATTCTATAGTTTAATTCTCGTTTTAATTGACACATTTGTATTACTAGGCGCCTTCACAATCGCCTATATCGCCCGCGTCCAATATGATCCGCGACCACTGATTAATAACATCCACGCCTATGATTATTTGCGAGCCTTTATCTTGATAATTCCTTTTTGGATTCTAGTTTTTGCCGTATTAGGTCTGTACCAAGCCAGCACTTATAATCGTCGTTTAGTTGAATACGCCAAAGTTGCCATTGGCACATTCATTGGCATATTATTGGTCATCGGTTGGCAATACGTCAGTGGCGACAATATCTTACCCGCCAGATTGGTTGCATTATATGGCCTAGTTGCAGCTTTCGTTTTGATTATCATCGAGCGTGAAGCTTTCAGATTTATTCGCAGCCTAATGTTTCGTTATGGCCGCGGCGTCAGTCGCGTATTATTAATCGGTACATCAGATGTAACTAGTGATATCGCCCGCAACTTAGCTGATACGGTAAAAAGTGGTTACGAAGTTGTTGCGATTGCCGGTCCTAAAAAAGTCGTTCCGGCCGAATTAGCCGTTTATCATTATTCGGTCCTTGAAAGAGCTTTAAATGACATCAAAATAAATAATATTACTGCCATCATCCAGACTGATTTATACGATTCATCCGAACGCAATCAAAAGATTCTTGGTGCGGCCCAGACGCACCATATTAATTATAGTTTTATCCCTGGCGAAGCTGAATTTTATTCTGGCAAAAACACCATCGATGTCTTTTTGGGCTATCCAATGATTTCAGTTCACCAAACGCCACTGATTGGCTGGGGTGCTATTGCCAAGCGAATCTTTGATTTTATTGTCAGCTTAATCTTGGTTATTATTTTATCACCTGTACTACTGGCAATATATTTAATCAAAAAAATCGTTGACCGCGGACCAGCCTTTTATATCAGCAAGCGTCTTAGTCGTTTTTCAGAACCAATCAACCTGATTAAATTCCGCAGTATGAACCCTAAATATGGCAGTTGCGACGCCGCCGAGGACTTCCGTAAAATGGGACGCAACGACCTGGCATTAGAATATGAAAAAAATCGTAAAGTCGACAATGACCCACGTATCACCAAGTTTGGTAAATTCTTACGCGCCACATCACTAGACGAATTGCCACAAATATTTAACGTCCTTCGCGGAGACTTAAGTTTAGTCGGTCCACGCCCAATTTTACCTCAAGAAACAAAGTTAGCCCATGGCCGTACCGCCCTACTGCACAGCGTCAAATCTGGCGTCACCGGTATGTGGCAAGTTAGCGGCCGCAGCGCCTTGTCATTTGACGAACGGATTGAATTAGAGTTATTTTACGCCCAAAACTGGACCTTTTGGCTGGACATTAAGATTCTTTTCAAGACCGTTGGAGTGGTTTTGCGCAAGAAAGGCGCAAAATAGCTATTGGAAGGTGGCTATTAGAATATGGCAAATAACATAACATCATTTGAAGATTTGACTGTTTGGCAAGAAAGCCAATCATTTGCTGTTAATATCTATAAATTAACAAGAAAATTTCCAAAAGATGAACTGTTTGCATTAACTAGCCAATTACGACGCGCTGCCAGTTCAATATCAGCAAACATAGCTGAAGGGTTTGGGAGAGCTTCCGTTAAAGATAAGTTACATTTTTACGTTATGGCTTACGGCTCATTACTTGAAGTAAAAAACTTTTTATATTTATCAGAAAAACTCGGATACATAAATGAATTAGAACTAAATGAAACAATTCTACATAGCGTAAGTTGTCAAAAGTTGATTAACGCCTTTAAAGCGGGATTATTGAGATGAACTCGCCATATTCCAATAGCCAAATTCCAATAGCCAAACAATCACCACGAGTGGTGATTGTGCATGATTGGCTCACCAACAAAGGTGGCGCCGAAAATGTCGTGCTGGCACTTCACGACGCTTTTCCCGAGGCACCGATTTATACTTCGACTTATACGCCCGAAACAATGCCGGCTTTTAGGGGTTTGGATGTTCGCACGACGTATTTGCAAAATCTACCTAAGCCACTACGCAAACTACACAAATTCTTTCCAATGCTACGCGTTAAAGCTTTTCAAAAACTAGACTTATCGCAATTTGACATTATCATCAGCAGTTCTAGCGCCGAATCAAAACAAGTTCAAAAAACTCGTTCAGACCAAATTCACATCTGTTATTGCCACACACCTATCCGATATTATTGGAGTCATTACGACGAATATCGCGCCGATCCAGGTTTTGGCAAATTAAATTGGTTAGTTAAACTGGCCATGCCATTAATGATACCGGCGCTGAAAAAATCAGATTATCGTGCCGCTCAAAAAGTCGATATCTTTATTGCTAACAGCAGCGAAGTCCAAAAACGAATCAAAAAATATTATGGCAAACCATCAACCGTCATTCACCCACCGGTTGACGTTGATCGATTTGAACCTGCCAGAATTCGTGGCGATTATTATGTAGCTCTGGGTCGCCAAGTACCATATAAACGTGTCGATTTGGCCGTAGCTGCCGCTACAAAACTGGGAATTAAATTGCGCGTCTATGGCGACGGCAGCGAACATCAGCGTTTGGTCGAAATGGCTGGACCAAGCGTACAGTTTTTTGCTGATAGATTTGGCGATGCGTCCGATAATGCCGTAACGGCAGCCTTAAACAGTGCCAAGGGTTACATTTTTCCAGCCGACGAAGACTTTGGCATTGTTCAAGTCGAAGCTTTGGCCGCTGGCGCGCCAGTAATTGCTTTTGGTCGCGGCGGTACACTCGATATTGTTCAAGACGGTGAAAGTGGTGTATTATTCGACAGCCAATCAGTAGATGCCGTAGTTAACGCTATTAAACGCGCTGAAAAAATCACATTTTTGCCAGGCACACTGCGTCGTAAAGCTAAACGTTTTGATAAAAGTTTATTTATTACTAAAATTCATAAAATAGTCAGCGACCAAACGCAGTAATGAATAAATTCACTAAATTTATATATCGCATGTTCAGCAGTAAAAAGTTGTTTTACGTCATCGTCGGACTACTAATTATTAATGCCGCCTGGTTTGCTTTGACTGTCCAATATCCAATGGCATTTGATGAAAATTATCACTTTGGTATCATTAAAATCTACTCTCATCAATGGACGCCGTTTATTACCAGCATGCCTGCCAACTCTGGCGCTTTTGGTGATTTAACCAGATATGATTCGTACATGTACCATTATTTGATGAGTTTTCCGTATCGTTTAATTGCTGCCTTTATTAATCAAGAAGTTGCTCAAATTATTATTCTAAGGTTCATTAACATTGGCATATTTGTCGGCGGATTATTTTTGTATCGTCGTCTATTTAGGCGTGTACACATCCCCGAAGGATTGATAAATTTTTCACTGTTAATGCTAATTATGATACCTGTCGTGCCGTTTTTAGCCGCCACGATCAATTATGACAATTTAGTCTTTTTATTAGTACCACTCCTGGTTGATTTGACAGTCATTTGCAGCAACGCCATCACGAAAACTAAAAAAATCCCAGCCATCAGCTTTTTATTATTATTAATAGTTGGTGGTTTAGCTAGTTTAGTAAAATATGCTTTTTTGCCAATCTTTTTAGCTGTTGCCCTGTATTTATTGGTAATTTTTATTCGTGCGCCAGCCAAAAAAATCTTGCTGGCAACAATCAAAAAATCATTTAGATCACTCCGCAAGAATACGCAAATAATTTTGGCAATTGGCGTCATCATCAGCGGCGGCCTATTCATTGAAAGATACGGTGTCAATATAATTCAATATCATAGTTTCGAGCCTGATTGTGCACAAATACAACCAGTATCACACTGCTTGCAATGGGGGCCATGGGGTCGAAATTATTGGATGGCAGACAATGTAGCCAACAATGATCCCGATCCATACCCCGTGATGGACGATTATGTCTCGACCTGGTTTGACGGCATGATGGAGCATTTATATTTTGCTATTAATTACAATTACAATAACTTTCCGCCACTTCAAATACCGATATCTCTAGCCACCGAAATTGGCTTATTTGGTTTATTCTTATGTGTGATTTTTTGGCGATCTATTCTGCGCGTCGACCGTCGACTGTTATTGTTTGGGCTGGTCGTTGTTATATATATCGGTGCTGTTTTTTATGCTAATTTTGCGATGTATTTAAAATACCGAACTGCTTTGGCGTTGAATGGACGTTATTTAGTAATGGTATTCCCATTATTGTTTGTTTTAATCGGCCTAGCCTATCGTCGCCTACTGGCTGTCATTTTTAAATCATGGGCAAAGTACATTACAGTAATATTAACTATCATTGTCATTTTTTTGGCTTTACAGGGTGGCGGAGCTTTAACACATTTGATGCGCGCGCAAGATAGTTGGTATTGGCAAAACCAAACCGTAATTAATATCAACAAAACCCTGAAAAACATCATTTCGCCACTGATTATCAGCAATCGATAAGTCATCAATGTTATAATTACAGATGAATTATGAAGGTGTTTGTTCAAGTCCCTTGTCTAAACGAGGAATCAACCATACTGTCAGTCCTTAGGTCTATACCTAAGCAGATTAAAAATGTCGATAAAATTGAAATATTAATTATCGACGATGGATCAAGCGACAAAACTGTTGCAATAGCTAAAAAGTTTGGCGTCAAACATTTTGTAACTCATATCCGCAATAAAGGCTTGGCAAGATCGTTTCGTGATGGCGCTGATTACGCACTAAAACACGGTGCCGATATTTTAGTTACAACCGATGGCGACAATCAATACCCACAAAAACGAATTAGTGACCTAGTACAACCGATTATTGCTGGCACCGCAGACATTGTCATTGGTGACCGCCAAACAGGCAGTATTGCCCACTTTTCACCATTTAAAAAGTTGATGCAGCGATTTGGTAGTTGGGTTGTCAACAAAGCCGCTGGGACCGATTTGCCCGACGCGGCCAGTGGGTTTCGGGCCTATTCACGCAAATCGTTAATTAAACTCAATATCGTTACGCAATTTAGTTATTGCGTCGAAACAATCATCCAAGCCGGTAACAAACGCCTAAGAATTGCCAGTATCAAAATCGAGACCAACAAAAAAACTCGCGAATCGCGACTGTTCAAAAACATTTGGCATCACATGGCCCAGTCTGCCAAAGCTGTCATACGTAGTTTTATTATGTTTAAACCTTACGTCGTCTTTACTTCACTGGGCATCGTCTTTTTGATTGCCGGCCTAATCCCATTTATTAATTTTGCGATTTCGTGGCTGCACGGATCAAGTCGCGGGCATATTCAGTCGCTGATTTTTGGTTCGTCAATGTTACTAGGGTCGTTGTTGTCGTTTGCTTTGTTAATTATTTCAGACCTGCTGCGAACCAACCGGATTCTAATCGAAGATCAATTAGAACGCATCAAAGAAATGCAGTACAAAGATAAAAAATAGTATTCTATGACAAATAAATATCTGCTGGTCGGTCATAAATTAATTCAAAGAATATCTCAATCAACCAGTGTTATTTATTTAAAAAACAACAAAAAAACAATTTCAATCGCCGCTATATTGGCCTTTTTTGTATTTGTTGGATATTACCTTATTAATCATCCCGACATAATCCAAAATATCCTTGAAATTGGTTATTTAAGCTCATTTTTATTGTTAATATTTTATAGTGGCGTACTGCTGACTAATTTTGGCATCATGTATGCCACTATCTTGTTATGCCGTAAAAAGCTATCAATAAAAAACAGCCTACTTTTGACCATTTATTCAAGTCTGGTTAATTTTTTTGGCCCATTACAAAGCGGTCCAGCCGTTAGAGCGGTTTATTTAAAGACTAAAATTAAATTACGAATCCGCGACTATACCTATGTAATGTTATTCTATTATTTTGCATTCGCTGCATTGAATATATCGCTGCTGTTTATTAACACGTTGCCTTGGTTAACGTTAATTGGCATCGTAGCGGCCGTCACAATGACTATCATCGGCACCAATAAATTTGAGCTTAAATCGTTCAAAAAATACATTCTTTATATCTTTGCATTAACAACAGCCCAAATATTATTAATGGTGGTTATTTATTCTATCGAGTTAAACGCGATTAATCATTCGGCAGGCTACAGTATTATGCAAACTATTGTTTATACAGCCAGTGCCAATCTGTCACTTTTTGTTTCACTTACGCCTGGCGCTATTGGTTTTCGCGAAGCCTTTTTGGTGATGTCTGGGTCGCTACATAACATTCCACTGAATTCAATCATTGCGTCCGGAGTTATCGACCGAGCAATCTATATCTTGTTCTTGGTTATCTTGTTTTTTGTATCAAGCAGCTTACACCTAAAGCAAATTTTTGTTCGTAAACATCAATCTTAGTTGTTCAGACAACTGACGGTTAGACAGTTTATTTTGATATAGTTTTCGGCCATTTTGACCGATTTTTTTAAGTTCAACTGGATGGCTTTGAGCCCATAAAATAGCGCCCGCCAAAGAATCAGCATTATTCTGCTTAACGATTAAGACGTTTGATTTGTCCGTGAATATTCCTGACTCCAGATTTTGACCAACAATTACCGGCCGGCCCATCTGCAACAACTGATATGTCTTGCCTGTAATCACAAACTGCGATTGAATCGTATCGCCAAACGGACCGCCCAAACAAACATCGGCCAATTGCATATAAGACGGCAAATCAGCAAACGGCACCCAAGTTTTGTAATCTACCTTCACACCATCATTCTTGGCCTGTTTTATCATTTGTTGGACTTTTGCGTTGCCGCCAATCAACTGTAATTCGACATCTTGACCTTTTAAATTACGCATCGCCTGCAATACAACTTCGATACCATGTAGCGGTAACATATTGCCGTAATAAAACACCCTAAAAGGCCTTTTATGGCGCCTGGAAGCCACTTTTGACCCATCAAACGTCTGTTCGTCAGTGCTGACGATTAACGGGACATACCTGTCGATTGGTAGTTTCATCAGATCAGCCGAATATTTAGCATGTGACATCGTATCAGTTGTAATTAACTGAACTTTTTTCAACCAAAACCGATAATTACCGTACAAAAATTTTGCCAACAAGCTTTCTTGTTTGATTTTGTGATGTTCATCAATTACCCATTCCATCAAATTAATAAACTCATCAAATATCAGCGGTTTGCCAAGCGTCAATAAACGCGTTATCGGCAACATTTCATAACCTCGAAATGTCAAAAAATAGATATCAGGATGTTTAGTTAAACGAACTGCGATTAACTTTCCAACTACTTCAATATAACGCCACAATCCCGTGTGTTTATTTTTTACAACAATCAATTCTACATCTTTAATATCACCGATTGCCTTTCGCAACGTCTTGGCGCGAATATAATCGGGCTGCTTGTAGCAAGTAATTAGACAAACTTTTTTCATAGCCTACTTATAGCCATTCAAAAATTCGGTTGGTTTTTGAATAATAATTTCATCATATTTTAATAGTACCAATAAATCTTTGTCGCCAGTGACAATTACTTCAGCTTGACCGATTATGGCCGTTTCAATTACTCGGTTATCATCTTCATCACGACAAACCGATATTCTAATTTGGCCTAAATCAACCTTAATAATATATAGCTGCAGTATTGCCTTCAAGTTTTCAAAGTCTGCTTTAAAATCGTTAAACTTTACACTTAATACTCTACGTACCTCTGTAAATATCTCTTCGGAAACTACGATCGAATCGCCGTCTCGAACTATTTTTTCAATCAAACGACGTGGGGTCCCACCAAAAACAATTGCCGATATCCAAACGTTGCTATCAATAACTATTAGCATAGTAGCTATTTACCAGCAATAATATCGTAAACTTGTTGCTCACTAGTAATGCCTAATTTGGCACCTTTTTTATTAGATCTATCAAGCAAGTTCTCAAGCGCCTCTTCTGTACGCATTTGGCTCACTATAGCCTTACGTATATATTCACTGCGACTTGAATAATCAATCTTAGCTCGTTTATCTAATTTCTCTAATAAAGCCTGTGGAAGTGATAAATTAAATGTTTTAGTACTCATACAATTATTGTATGCTATTTGTATGTTATTGTCAATCGATTGCACTTATTATGGCTAGTTTATCACCAAACATATCAGCAAAAACTTCAAAATCCTTATCATACGTGGCTAATGATGCGTTAGTTTCCAATGCTAGTGCGTTATAGACATTTGTGTCAATTATTATCATAGTCTTGTCATTGTTTTCGGGTCAGATTTTTTTGTATTTTATCGTCTTCCGCCAAAGCACTTTTTTCAGATTCACCAATATAATTACCGCCAATAAACCAGTCCAAAGTATCCGTTAAGTCCTGCTTGTCTACACCCGCACTGCTAGACAGCTCTTCAATAATTATACTATTCAGACTCTGGCCACTTATAGCTGCTCGCTTACGCAAGTGCCTATCAATCGGAGCCGGTATATTACGAATTGTATATTGTATTGCCTTCATGTCTACATAATAGCATGCATGCAATACGTCAATATGATCCAGATAAACAATCATAAATAAGTTATCCATCGATACCCAACTTACTCTATTCTTTTTAAACTGTTTTTCTTTTTTTCTTTTCCTCTCCTTTTTTATATAAATATAAAGAAGAGAATAGTGATATGATGAGAGTAAGATTGGAGTTGTTTTTTAGTATGAGCAATAGTGATGTTAAGTTTCGTAAATCATTAAATAATAGTCAGTTATTAGTACTAGAATGGTTATATGAATATAGATTTAGCACTAGTAAGCAATTAGCAATTTTATTAAATAAATCTAATCATAAATCTATTCAAGATAAATTAAAGATTCTTGAAAGTCAAAAGTTTATTGGTAAGCGTTACGACTCAACATATAAATTAGCCGGTAGGGCTGCGGAATATTATCTAACGCCGGCTGGTGGTCGCAAGCTAAACAAACATTACATAGAAACCAACAGCAAGAAAACAATCCATGAACCAGTCACAAAAGCTCTATATAAAAACAAGTTGGTCTCAAGCGCTTTTATCAGTCACTGTCTATCTATTGTTAGTGTCGCTCAAAAGCTCCACACATTATATGGTGAAAAGATGCATATCTTTTCACAAGCTGGAACCGCTCCGTATCATTACTTCCCGGTTTGGAGACCAGACTTATATATAAACCTCAGATTATCCAAGCATCAACCCTACTTTCTTGATGTATGGGACGACAGCAAGCCATTCTTTATCAGTGTTAAAAAAAGCCGCAACTACATGAATCATGAAGAAAATGACGGTTGGTACGATAACACCCCCTATCCATATATATTAGCTGTATGTAAAGATGCTAAAACCCAATCCAAGCTCAATCGACAAATAAAAAAAGCTCTGGAAGAAAAATACAATGACAACTTGACCTATGCCACCACAACAATAAGCCTATTCATGAAATCACAAAAAACTACCGAACGTATATGGACAAAAATAAACCAAGACGACGAACCAGAAGAATTCTCCTTAAAGAATCTCTATGAGTAGACGCATCAATTGGCTGATTGTAGCTGCAGTAGCGAAGCCAGCTTAGTTCAAACGTGACACTATAGCCATTAAGCTTGTAACTTCTTGGCAACTTCACCTGTTCGATGACTGACGTCTTTGCGTGAGACTAATATACCGTCAGACGTATTGACGACGACTATATTATCAAGGCCAATAACGGCAATTGGTTTATCCTCTTCGTTGCGAATATAGACATTAGCAACATCGATGGCGTGAATATTATTACCGTTAAAATAGTTGCCAGATTCATCTTGGGGTACAACATCGTGCAAATCTTTGAACGATCCAATATCCATCCAGTCAAAACTAGCCGATACTACAGCCAAACTCTTGGCTTTCTCGATTAATGCTATATCAATTACTTGATTATCTAATGCCAAATAGGCGTTATTGTATTGTTCAGACCCAACTTCGTTAATCGCCGCTAGACTATCAAAATCAGCTTGTAAATCAGGCGCACTGACTTTCATTTCATTTAAAAATGTATTAACCGAACCAACAAAATAACCACAATTCCATAAATAATTGCCAGATGCTAAATACCCAGTTGCGGTTTCATAATCTGGCTTTTCTTTAAACGATTCAACTTTATACACACCGTTACTGGCGTTAATTACGCCGTCGCGTTTGATATAGCCAAAACCAATTGATGGAAAAGTTGGTTCGATGCCGATTAGTGTAATCTGTTTATTGGCTTGCGATACTTCGGCTGCCAAGGCGAATGATCTGGCAAAACCGCCAATATCTCGAACATGATGATCGGAGTGTATAAAGGCAATCGGTTCGTTTTTGTCATGTGTTCGCGAAATAACATCCAGTGCAAATACAATACAATGAGCCGTTCCTCGCCTACCTGGTTCAATCAAAAAAGCTGATTCAGGTAATTCGGGCAACTGTTGACGAACAAAATCAGCATGACTGGATTCCGTTACGACATAAATCGTATTGCCCAGCTTAGATGCCCGATCGTACGCTGTTTGCAACATCGTCCGCTCGCCTGTTAATTTTAATAAATGTTTTGGATAATTCGGTGTTGATAGTGGCCACAGGCGTGTGCCTGACCCGCCAGCAATAATAACTGTAATCATTATTCCATTATAACCTATCTTAGTTGATGCTGTTTTACCGCTAGATGTCTACTGTCTTATTTATATATCACTCCAATTAATAATTAAATACGTAGTTATATTTACTACACTATAGTTTTAACAAATTTAGGGGATGATTATGCTATATTTGTGGATAAACCATATGCAATTTTGACATATCAATCAATATATGTTGATTAATATATATGCATATGTTATTATTATGGTACAGCGCCTTGACTTGGATCTAATCCCGTCAAGGTTCTTTGTTTTTTATAGTACAATATAGGAATGAAAACTGTAGTATATGTTGATGGTCAAAATTTTCTATACAAGGCTTCTGATGTCCTCATAAAAGAAGGCCTGATTGGCGACAAACAAGAACTTTACAATTTAGACATCCGCGGTCTTATATCTAATATTATACCGACAGATGAAAAATTAGACATCAAATATTATGGCGCCAAGATAAAGGTCATTAGCCATATGGGAGAAGATGTCCATAAAAAATCAAGGACTTTTTCCGACAACCTGAGAAGGTTAAAAAATACTCTCAACAAACAAAATATCCAATATATAGAATCGGGTAAATTAAAGCTGCGCGACAGTGACTTATGTAAAAATTGCGGACATCATGATCTTCGCTTTCAAGAAAAGGGAGTTGATGTTGGTATTGCCGTAGATATGATAGTTGATGCCTACGAGAACAGATATGAACAAGTCGTTATCTTAAGTTCTGACACAGACCTTATTCCGGCCATAAAAGTAGCAAAAAGCCGTATTAATACCTTTATATATTTAGGGTTTAGCGATAAATTAACTAACGCAATAAATTCGCAGGTTACAAAAACGGAGACTATCAGAGATAGCGAGATAGTCGAAGCATACAAAAGGTCTAATCAGCCAAAATTAGTTTAATTTTGCTATAATTTAAATAATGAATATTCTTGTCACAGGCGGAGCGGGTTACATCGGGTCACATACAATCGTTGAATTATTAAACAACAATCATCAAGTTACTGTTATTGATAATTTATGCAACAGCAGCCGTGAATCATTACGCCGAGTTGAAAAAATTACTGGCAAAACTATCCCCTTTTATCAAATCGATGTTTGCGATAGCGTTCAGCTTGAAACAGTTTTTAAAGACACTAATTTTGACGCTGTTATTCATTTTGCTGGCTTAAAAGCAGTTGGCGAATCAATCAAAAAACCACTTGAATATTACAGCAACAATATCGACTCAACATTAGTTTTACTAAAGGTTATGAATAAACATAACGTCAAGAAACTAGTATTCAGTTCATCCGCAACCGTCTATGGCGACCTGGAAGAACTTCCGTTAACCGAAGAAAGTCGGATTGGCATTGGTATAACCAATCCATATGGACAAACTAAATTTATGATTGAACAAATCCTGCGCGATCTAAGTTTTGCTGATAATTCTATGCAAATAACAATCCTTCGCTACTTTAATCCTATTGGCGCTCACGAAAGTGGTTTGATTGGCGAAGACCCAAACGGTATTCCTAATAACCTTTTGCCTTACGTTGCCCAAGTTGCCGTTGGTAAGTTGCAAAAAGTAAACGTATTTGGAAATGACTATAACACTCCAGATGGCACCGGTGTTCGCGACTATATTCACGTCGTCGACCTTGCCAAAGGCCATGTCGCTGCTATTAATCATTCAAAACCTGGTGTTTTAACTTACAACCTAGGCACTGGACACGGCGTTTCGGTGCTCGAGCTAATTACTGCGTTCAGTAAGGCTGCCGGTAAAGAAATAGCTTATCAAATAGTAGATCGTCGCTCGGGTGATATTGACTCGTGTTACGCTTCCGCCAAAAAAGCCAATAAGGAACTTGGTTGGGTTGCTGAAAAAACTATAGACCAAGCCTGTGAAGATACATGGCGATGGCAATCACAAAATCCAAATGGATTTAATAGTTAAAAACACGGTATAATTATATTATGACAAAACTACTCATTACGGGTGGTGCAGGGTTTATAGGGTCAAACTTTGTACACTACACTCTTACCAATCGCCCTGAATATGAAATCACTGTTATCGACAAACTAACCTATGCTGGCAACCTAGATAATCTGACAAGTGTTATGGACAAAATAACCTTCGTCAAAGGCGACATTTGCGACCAAAACTTGATGGATGATTTGGTAGACAAAAACGACATTGTTGTCCATTTTGCAGCCGAATCTCATAATGACAACAGCCTACGCAACCCTCAACCTTTTATCCAAACTAATATCGTTGGCACATTCACTATCCTGGAATCGATTCGTAAATTCGGCAAACGTTTACATCACATCAGTACTGATGAAGTTTACGGCGACTTGGCACTTGATGACCCGGCTAAATTTAACGAAAACACACCATATAATGCCAGCAGCCCATATTCCAGCAGCAAGGCTAGTTCGGATTTGTTAGTCAAAGCCTGGATTCGATCATTTGGCATCAAAGCCACAATTTCAAACTGTTCAAACAACTACGGCCCTTATCAACACATCGAAAAGTTTATTCCCCGCCAAATCACCAACATCCTCAGCGGTATATCACCAAAACTTTACGGCACTGGCGAGCAAGTTCGCGACTGGATTCACGTTGACGACCACAACAGCGCTGTTCACACTATTATCGACAAAGGTGTACTTGGCGAATTGTATCTAATTGGTGCCAATGGCGAACAAAATAATAAATACGTACTTGAAACTATTTTGGAATTAATGGGCAAGGATAAAACCGCCTACGAACACGTCAACGACCGTCCAGGTCATGACCAACGTTACGCTATCGACAGTACTAAATTACAGACCCAACTGGGATGGAAGCCAAAATATACCGACCTTCGTGCCGGCCTACAGGCAACCATTGATTGGTACCAACAAAATGATTCATGGTGGCAAAATGAAAAAGCTAAAATCGAAGCTGCCTACGCAGAAAAAGGACAGTAAAGCTTAATTAATTTTTTTGACAGATTGTTTCAATTGCAAATGATTCTTGTCAGTTATCACACTTCGGCCTAATTCTTTTTCGGTTTCGATACGGGCTTTGCCTGCAACCGAACCACCTCGGTTTGCAACTTTTTTATTGGCCAACAAATCCGCTGGTTTTTCACTTCTAGATATTTCGGTCGTGGCGGTTTCGGCAAGCATATTCAAGACCAATTCAAGGTTAGTCATGTTATCGCGCAAACTCTCCTTTTTAAGGCCCTTTATCTGTTTGTATTCTTTCGTTGTAACACCCGCCCACGCCTTAGTTATTTCGTTAGTTAAGATAGCATATTCTAGGCCCTCTTTGACACCTCGATTGTCCCATTCATCAGTCAAATCTTTACGTATTTCGATGCTTTTCAAGCGCTGGTTTATCCAGTCACGACTGTAGCCTTTTTGTAGGTATGTTTTTAATGCACGGTTTATCGCCAGTTCAGGGTCAGCGGTTTCTTCCAGTCTTTCATACCCAACACTAGCAAGCCAAAGCTTAAATGGCTCGGCATTAGGTGATGGAATTGATTGAATTAGACGAAGGACGGTTTCAGTATCGGCAACGTCAGTTGCGTAATATTTTCCATCAGACGATTGTAATTTCAGTTGGTGACATTTTGTCACCGACTCATTTCCTTCTTTACGAAGTCGTTCTGCTAACTTATTCCAATATTTTCTGGCGTCAGCACTATCTGTTAACACCCGAATTATATCTATTACAGAAAAATACCAAATTTCATTATCTGCGTTCCACTGACGGCGTATTTGTAAACCTTCAAAGATAGTTATTGATTGTTTTGCCATATTGCCCCACTGTTTTGATGTTGATATTAATTCATAGACTAATATAATTATACCACGGCATTGTTAATAACTAACTTTTTTCTAAGCGTATTTTAATATTTAATAATTAATCCTTGATACTATCCCCTACAAGACTCCGCAACCCAACAAAATGATATAATTATATTATATGAATATCGAAAAAACGACCGAGTTACAATTCAGCAAAGAATTATCAATCCAACCAACCACTATCCCCGGTTTGCTAATTCTAGACCTGCCTGTTTACGGTGATGCGCGTGGTTGGTTCAAAGAAAACTGGCAAAATGAAAAAATGACCAAACTTGGCCTGCCAATACTTGATCCAGTCCAAAATAATATTTCGTTTAACGCAAAGAAGGGCGCAACTCGCGGTATCCACGCTGAACCATGGGATAAATTTATTTCTGTTGGTTCAGGCCGTATATTTGGCGCTTGGGTAGATATGCGTGATGGTGATAGTTTTGGCGCAGTCTTTACAACCGAACTTGATCCAACCAAGGCAATTTTTGTACCGCGCGGTGTTGGCAACTCATTTCAAGCGCTTGAGGATAATACGGTCTATACATATTTGGTTAATGACCACTGGAGCGCTGACGCCCAATCTAAATATACCTTCCTAAATCTGGCCGACGAAACAGTTAATATTGAATGGCCAATCCCCCTAGATCAGGCTGAACTATCCGACAAAGATAAAAATCATCCAAAATTATCTGACGTTAAACCAATGCAACCAAAAAAGACATTGATTACTGGTGCTAATGGACAACTCGGCAAGGCATTACAAATTGAGTTTCCTGATGCCGAATTCACCGATTCAACCGAACTCGACATTACCAGTCCCGACCTTGAAAGCGCCCGATCATGGAACCAATATGACACTATTATCAATGCGGCGGCTTACACTGCTGTCGACAAGGCCGAAACAACCGAAGGCCGACAATTGGCCTGGAAAATTAATACCCATGCTGTCGCCAACCTTGGCAAAATAGCCACTAAATACCACATTACTTTAGTCCATATATCCAGTGATTACGTTTTTGACGGTTCAGTCTCAGACCATACCGAAAACGAGTCATTTAGCCCGCTAGGGGTTTACGCTCAAACCAAAGCTGCTGGCGATATTGCAGCTGCCTTAACACCAAAACATTATATATTGCGCACCAGTTGGGTAATTGGCGAAGGTAATAATTTCGTTCGCACCATGAAATCGTTGGCTGAACGTGACGTCAAACCAAATGTTGTTAACGACCAAATCGGCCGACTAACCTTTACACCCGACCTAGCCCGCGCCATCAAACATTTATTGTCATCTCAGCCAAATTCTAATAGCCAAATTCCAATAGCCAAATACGGTACCTACAACCTAACCGGTGACGGCGAATCGGCCAGCTGGGCAGATATCGCAGCCGAGGTTTATGAACTAACCGGACATAATCGCAACGACGTTACGGGAGTTTCAACTGCCGAATATTATCAAGGTAAAGACGGAATCGCGCCAAGGCCACTACAAAGTACTCTAAACCTTGATAAAATAAAATCAACAGGTTTTAACTTGGTTGAGTGGAAACAATCTTTGAAAGAATATCTTAAAAACGAGATTTAGAACAATGGCTGATGCTTTTTATTATGTTTACATACTTGAAAGCATATCAACCAACGATTGGTACACCGGATGCACATCTGATTTACGCAAAAGATTCACCCAACACAACAATGGCGTCAGTACATATACAAAATATCGTGGCCCGTACAAACTCATATATTATGAGGCTAGTTTAGACAAAAAAGATGCTTTTGCTAGAGAACGTTACCTAAAAACCGGTATGGGCAAAAGATACGTAAAAAACAGAATTAAAAATCAGCTAAACGGCATATTACCTCAAGATACAAAAAAATGATAAAATATAGTTAGAAGTTTTTTGAATGGAGCTATAAGGAGCGAGTCCCGTTAGAACTCTACTATATAACTTATCACGTCAAGTACATATGCGAATTAAACGACAGATTATTAGTAACTATAAACTTACAAAGGAGTTCTAACGGGATGAAAGGTATTATTCTAGCAGGTGGATCAGGCACGCGACTTTGGCCAATTACCAAAGGCATTAGTAAACAGTTAATGCCAATTTACGACAAACCAATGGTTTATTACCCATTAACAACATTGATGTTGTCTGGCATCCGTGACATCTTAATCATCACCACACCTGAGGACCAATCACAATTTGTACGCTTACTTGGTGACGGTTCACAATGGGGTATAAATTTGCAGTATGCCATCCAGCCATCACCTGATGGTCTGGCGCAAGCGTTCATTATTGGCGAAGAATTTATTGGCGACGACAAAGTTGCCTTAGTGCTTGGTGATAATATTTTTCACGGCAGCGACCTTGGTAAGTCACTTAAAAGCTGCGTTAACCCAGATGGCGGAACGGTTTTTGCTTACCGCGTATCTGACCCCGAACGTTATGGCGTAGTTGAATTCGACGCAAATCATCAAGCTATTTCAATCGAAGAAAAACCAACCGAACCAAAGTCAGACTTTGCTGTTGTTGGCCTATATTATTACGATAATGACGTCGTTGAAATTGCCAAAAACGTCAAACCCAGCAGTCGTGGTGAATTAGAAATTACGACCGTTAACGAAGAGTACCTAAAACGTGGCAAATTAAAAGTCACCACCCTAGACCGTGGTGACGCATGGTTAGACACTGGTACAATCGACAGTATGACCGATGCCGCTGATTATGTTCGCACGATTCAACGCCGTACTGGCCAAATCATCGGCAGCCCCGAAGAAGTTGCCTTCCGTGAAGGCTTCATCACTGCTGAACAACTTAACGAACTTGCTCAACCACTCAAAAAATCAGGTTATGGAGAGTACCTAATTGACTTGGTAAAAAGCTGTTGACGTCAAATAAACTATCTTATTTTATACTATTTTAGCTTTGAACTATCACTTTTATTGATATGCCGGATCAATTCCTTGGGCTTATTCACTATCTCTCCTAGTAGCCATCGTTTTGATACTAACATATCAGAAATTGTAGACTGCAAAGATACAACACTAGACTGCAAAGCGCTGATTGTCTGACTCTGACAAGTAATCTGATGCTCTAATATGTGGATATGGGATTTGTGTTTTTCAGATAATATCAATAGCTCATTCCCCTGTAAAACCGCCTTTATGTAACTACGGTCTATGTCTCTAATTGTTTGATGTTTTTTACTCAAGTTCAATATTATTTCTTTTAGATGATCAATACCGTCAGCAGTGATCTTATTAATTTCCTTCGCAACAATGTAATTATGATTTGCAGCAGAATGTATTTTCGCTTCATTTATTGGCTTATTAACAAAATCATCATAAAGCACATAACGATAGCCAAGGTCAAAAAAATCGCCGATATAAGGTGATAAAACTATCGGTACTACCCCATTGCTTAAATATTCAACTAATTTAGTTGGGCAAGAAACCCTATTAAGCGCATGGTCGTCTCTAAGTAAAAAACCCAGTTTAGAGCTAGAATACTCTTCAATAACCTGTTCTTTTGAACCAGACTTTACGTTTACACCGTCAATCGAATTCTTACGAAGGAGATCATTAAGGATATCTCCTTCGTGGGTATATATACAATAAGAATAGCTACGCGCATCTTTTATTGCTCTCACCATTAAATCTGGGTTCTGCCATCGTTGCATACCACCAGCATAAATTACCTGCCGTCGCTTATAAGACAAAAGGTGCCTTCGCGAGCTAAGTGTCCCGCTGAATATCGGCAGAATAATCCAAACCGTATCATCTCCTAGACTATACTTATTATTGTACCAATCAACCATTTTTTGGCTAACGGCAATAAATTTTTTTCCGTATTTAAAAACCTCTCTTTCAACATCCGCCATTTCAGATGAAGCTTTCTCATTCCCAAGATAACTCTCTTCCTCTGGGACAATCCCGTGAAGATCGGTGATTATCTTATCACTAAATACTGCATATATCGCAGATATCCAACGAACTTGATGTATGCTATGAATATATATAGCTGATGATTTAACTAATGTCTGCATTTTTTCATCAATGCCATCTATGTCTGAAAGATAAATCTTTTGTTTAGTAGAGAACATATCATCAATAGCAGCCACTCTTTGCATGTAGCCCTCTTTATTTTTCACAGTAGAAGGATTTGGGGCAATAATGCAAATCATACTAGCTAATTAAAATCTCCGCGATTTGCTTTGAAGTTGTTCCATCGCCATAGGGATTAGATGCATTCGCCATAGCTTCATAGGCCAACCGATTATCTAATAAGTTCTGGGTTTCTTTAATAATAACTTTCTTATCAGTCCCAACTAGCCTTGCCGTACCAACATCCACACCCTCTTGTCGCTCAGTTACGTCGCGCATCACAAGAACTGGCTTTCCTAACGTTGGAGCTTCTTCTTGGATACCACCTGAATCAGTAAGCACTAGATATGATTTGTTCATCAGCCATATTAGATCTGGATAATCAAGTGGACTTACTAAATGAATATTCTTAACATCCTTTAATATACGATGAACAGGCTCTTGGACATTAGGGTTTAAGTGCACAGGATAAACCACTTCGATATCATTATTTCTTTGAGCAATCTCTTTTATTGCCATACACATATCTTCAAAACCACCACCAAAACTTTCTCTGCGATGACCAGTTACTAAGATAATCCTCTTATTGAAGTCAAGGTAATCAAACTTATCTTTATAGTTCTTATCTGGCTTTTGATTAATAATATTAAGCCCTAACAACAATGCGTCAATTACAGTATTGCCAACAACCTTAATCTTATTTAAATCAACCCCTTCTGCCAAAAGTGCATCTTTTGCGCGTTTTGTGGGAGCAAAGTGATACCTCGCAATATGTCCTGCAAGTATGCGATTCATCTCTTCTGGGAAAGGTGAATATATATCACCACTTCTTAGACCAGCCTCTAAATGTCCGACGTCAATTTGTTTATAATAACCAGCCAGTGCGCCAATAAATGCGCTGGTTGTATCGCCTTGCACAAGTATGACGTCAGGCTTCGCTTCATTAATAACCGGCTCAATAGCCGTCAGGATATCAGCCGAGACACTAAACAGCGTCTGGTTTGGCTTCATCACCTTAAGATCATAGTCTGGAGTAATCGAAAAGAAATCTAGCACCTGATCTAACATCTCCCTATGTTGCCCAGTGACACAAACCTTAACCTCAAAATCATTAGGTCTTGATTGAAGCTCTTTTATCATAGGTGCCATTTTTACAGCCTCTGGCCGCGTTCCAAAAACAAACAATACTTTTTTCATTTTCCAAGCTCCTCATTTAGTTGCTTCATCCACTCTAAGTCCCAATTATTCTTCTCGAAAACCTTTACTAATTCTAACCCATTTTTTGACATTCTACGAATCAAGCTTGTGTCGCGCATAATAGACTCAACAGCATTAATCAAGTCTTCGCTTGTTGGGCTAATAAGAACCCCGTTAAATCCATTAATGACTAAGTTTGGTAGCCCGCCAACATTAGTTGAGATAAGTGCATTGTTTGTAGCCATAGCTTCAAGACAAGACAATGATGTGCCTTCAGAATATAAAGTCGGAATCAACACGACATGGCTCTTCTTGTAAGCCTTATGCATATCCTCCATATCATATTCCTCAAGCTTAACCCTACCTTGATATCTTTTGATGATTTTGTTGACGGCCTTTTTAACCATGTCATCATCAGTCTGACCAACCAACAACAGCTCAATGTTCTCATATTTTTTTAACAAAATATTAAACGCATCAATTGTGATATAAATACCCCTAGCTTCATAAAGCCTGCGTGGATACATGAATACAATCTTGTCTGATATTACTTTTTTATCAGCCTTGAAAGATGCGGCGTCGTAGTAGTTAGGAATATATTTTAATTTATCAGCAAAGCTATAGTCGTAAGTTCTAGTCCAATTTATAAAATTAGTATCAACACAAACCCCCATATCGATATTTTTTAAGGCGTCAAACACCTCTGAATATTTCATTAAGCTAGCGTCTTTTAATGAATTAAGTTTACTATCCCAATGGATACCGTGATTTATACCGATAACCTTTGCACTCCTTATTTCGCAAGCTAAATCAAGTGGAGAGGCAATAACTAAGTCAGATCTACTACAAATTTGATCATATACTCGAGACATACCCCTCATCAGAACTTCGCCCGTTTTTACGCCCACTACAGGTATACCCTTGTAATCTTTTTCGAAAAACTTAGTTGCATTCTGCAATAGTCTAGGATGATGCCCCATCTTTTTCAACTGAATAGCTAAATCGACAATATATCTCTCAGCACCACCTTTATATAAAACTTTACCTTGCCAGTCATAGAAATTGACATTTATAATGTCAACGTATTTTCCTCTAAACGGTTTTACCTCGTCGTTTTTATTAATTAACTCATAAACAGCAGAGAGCTGGCTCGCCCAATCAACCCGATTAATAACCTTGCGGTATTTGTCAATATTCTTCTCCAACAATCTACTCTCAGACCAAACCCTTATTCTTTCAACTAGCTGCTTAGACTTATCAATCTCAATATATTTATCATACTCCATTAGTGTTCTAGTTGGAGTCGCAAATATCTTTAGCCCCATAGCCATATACTCAAATAATTTTAGCGGTGAAACAGAATGTGTAATATCATTGAGTTTGAAAGGGATAATTGCTGCGTCAAACTGCTTAGAATAGTAGGGTAAGTCCTCGTATGGGACTGTTTCGATATGCGTTACAGAACCACTTCTCAGTACCTCATCCCTCAAAAGTCCCGCTTGCTCACTCTCGCTATTTACGAAATTCTCCTTTGGCCCAATAAAGACGAGCCTTAAGTTTTTTATGTGCGAAACATCCTTTAGTAGGCCCCAATCCAATAAATTACCAACAACTCCATAATATCCCACCACTTTTTCCTCATTATGCATCTTGAGTGTTCGTATATTTTTACGTTTATTAGAATCAACTTCAAAATCAGAAGCCCATACACCATTTTCAATAAGCATCTGGCGACCGGAAACTTTACTTTGATTTTGCTTCTCTAATGACTTCGATGAGTACAATACAATATCCGCTACGCCCAATAGCTTGTCATGCTCTTCACGCAGGGCTCTTTGGTTCCCAGAGAAAGTCACTAAATCATCAAGAACGTCATAAATAATACGAGTTGGATTGATTAATTGAACAAGGTATGAATAGTGAGGATAAGTAATATATAATACCGTGTTTTTATCTTTAAGGTAAGATATAGCCGCCCCAAACATATTCGTAATATATATTCCCGGTTTATGCTCTTTAATATACAACTCATCGTTCGGACTGTAATCAAATATCACACAAGGAATATTACTACCGCTGAAATATCTCATTAAATGATCGGGGCGTTGAGTCATACCTAATGGATACGATAGCGGCATTATTAATACAGTTTGCCCATTTTCTACGTATTTTCCAATAATACTTGCTATTTTATGGATTTCGCTTTTCTTGACCGCTTTAACCGAGTTAGCTAAATAATCTCTTTGGTTAGACCATCTCTGATTGTATTCCCTATAATCAGATCCGTATTCAGACATATCGTCCTGGTAGGGTCGTCGTTTCTCTTTTTTACCCCAATAATGATAATGGAGCATAGGGTCCATACCCGAAACAGCAACATCTGGATACCGCTCAAGATAATACTGCGTGTCAAAAGCCCAGCTTGGACGGCGACGCTCTGCGTGACCATGCCATAGATAATGAAGGGTTGGGTCCATACCGCTATTTTTTACATCGATATTATTTCTAAGATAAAATTCCGGGTCAAATAAACCAGTCTCATCAATTATTTTACGAACTTTATTAGCTATCTTTTTAGCTTTATGCCGTTTATTAATTCTTGCTATTTTTCCAGACAACAAGCTTAATGGTTTTATTCTTTTTTTTATATTTAATGCCCGGCTAACCATCTTATATTGCGGTGTATCAAGTGTACGTACAAGATGATCGATGTGATTTTTTTGCACAGTGAGAATATCGTTTCGAACCCTAAGATCTTCTGAGAGTAAGTTTACTTCGTCTGCTTTTTCAGACAAGTCCTCTTTCAGTGAATCTTTTTCTGATTGAATTATGTCTAGTTTATTCAATAATTCTCTCTTATCGTGTTCGTATTCTTGAACTATAAGCTTTAAGCTACTCTCTAATTTTATATAATCCTTTATGCTATTCCTTAAATTCAGCACATTACTCATCTCTAAATCAGCCGTAAGCTGAATATTATCAAAGGTCAAATCAAACAAATGAACAAGTGATTTCTTTACATAAATAATCATCGCCTGGCTGCCATTCCATTGCGAATCGCGAATCTGTGATACGTCATTGACCGAAAAATGAACTATAGTCCAGTCTTCGTTTTGGAAGTTAAAGTCCTTGGATGTAAAACTGTGTAGATGTTCATCAATAAGATTGTTGGGGTCTTCATTGAATGGGACAACCATAACAAAGATCTCTTTTGCATAGCCGCTGATAACATCAAAGACTTTAAAAGGGTCCGCAAAATGTTCAAAAACATTTGAAGAAAAAACAATATCAAACTTCTTGTCGTATACACTAGTAAGTAAATCTATGGAGTGAAAATATAAATTATTTATATTATTAAAACGATTTTTTGCCGTAATAATCGCATTATCCGCAAAATCGATTCCCTCGAAATATGTTTTTGTATAAGTCTTCGCTAATAAATCAGTGCCATCACCCTCGGCACATCCCCAATCACAAAAAGTCTTTCCTCCGTTTTCTAATATACCCCGTAGCCAGCCAGGGAACATTTCAATAGCTTGGTTCGCAAAGAATAAACTCTGCTTATCGCCATCGTTGTTATCCCAATCACCCCTAAATCGCCTATTCCAATACTCCTCCGAATTAACCTCAATCATTAAAGCTCCTTTTAACACTAAAAATCATTGCAAAGCAAATTAATAAACTATCCAAAACTAACTTATTATTATGTTCTAAGTTTATTATATGGTTAGTTAGTTGAGTTTTCAATAGTAGCCCAAATAACTTCGACGTGACTAGTAAATATTGCCAGAATATAGTTAATATCGTAGCAACCTGATAATATATCGATATGACATCAACTAAAAAATTAGTTAGCTACATTTTCCCCATATACAACGAGAGTGGTAATATTGAACTTCTCTATAAAACAATAATCAAACTACTTAATACTAATAACGACTATACCTACGAACTTATATTCATAAATGATGGCAGTAAAGATGACTCACTTAGTAAATTACGCGAGATCACAAATAATGATAAAAGGTCAACTATAATAGATTTTGCCCGTAATTATGGCCACCAAATTGCTGTTACTGCAGGATTAGACTATTCGAATGGCGATGCCGTAATTATCATGGATAGCGACATGCAAGACCCCCCCGCAGTAAGTTTTAACTTAATCAAAAAATGGGAAGAGGGCTATGAAGTCGTCTATGCTCAACGCAGATCCCGCAAAGACACGTTTTTCAAAAAGTTTACAGCCGACATGTTTTACCGGACACTACAAAAACTATCCGACATAGATATACCTCGTAATACTGGGGATTTTAGGTTGATTGACCGTGTCGTAGTAGAAGAAATCAAAAAGTTCAAAGAACATGATCGCTTTCTGCGCGGGATGATAAGTTTCATTGGCTTTAAACAAATTGCTGTTCAGTTCGATCGCGACGAAAGACACGCCGGCAAGACAGGATATCCTCTTAAGAAGATGATAAAATTTGCAGCTGACGGCATTACTGGTTTTTCAAACGCACCTTTAAAATTAATCCGACAGGTTGGACTTTTTATAGCCGCGCTAAGCTTTTTGGGTGCACTATATGCGCTAGTCGTTAAGGTTGCTTTTCCAGCTTATGCAGTTGAGGGCTGGGCTTTTATTGTAATGTCGGTTTTATTTACCGGTGGTATTCAGCTTATAATGCTAAGCGTGCTTGGAAGCTATATTGGAAGAATATACACCGAAGTTAAAGACCGCCCACTCTACGGAGTTCGTTCAATATACGAACAAAATTAGTTAACAATTGCAGCTAGATTAACCGCCTTACTGTTATCATATATATATTTTATGTATACATATATGATAACCAAAACTACCAGAGAGAGTTCAGCAAACGGTATTGGTGGCATCTGATTACCACCAGTGAAATATGTTATATAAGTCATCGAAGAAATTATTTGCATCGCAATCGCCGCCCATATAAATCTTGGAATGACAAAAGCGGTAATTACCAAGAATATTTCAGATGTATATAGATATCTTTCGTGAATTTGCGGAAGAAAGAACGGTAATGCTAGTAGCGATACAGTCGCAATAGCAAGCACCGTGGTGTCTTTGTATTTACGTAAAAATGCCAACGACACTATACTAAGACCAACCATACCGGCAAACACAATGCCAGCCCTTCTAACCTGGTAAAATGATACATTTGAGATCCACTGATAGGCTGTTGGAGAGAACCAAGCCAACATCTCTACGCCGTCTGGTGGCGCTGTTTGGCTGACATATACATTTATAATGTCCGCAATACTCTTACCGTACAATATTGGTAGCGCTGAAAGCAAAACAACAACACCTGCAGCTATAAGAGGACCCGTATAGGCTTTCTTTTTGTAAAAAGTCATGAATAGCAAGAATGGCGCAAAAAACATCGACTGAAGCTTAAATGCAAACGCAACCCCCCATATAGCCCAGGCAATTCTAAACTTACCTTTTAGGTACGCATAAAAAGAAAAGACGATAAAACTAGTATAAATAACGTCGCACTGACCCCAAAGAGAGCTATTTTGAATCACTGTTGGTGTAAATAATACAGCAACCACAGAAAAATACTTAGAAAGACCCCTAGGTTTAAAATGCCCAACCACCAAGTACACACCAAAAGCTAAAATAAAATCAAAAGCTATTGATATCAATTTAACATCTATTATTGTAGAAAATGGCAAGTGGCTTACTACCCACAACAGAATTAGATATGGCGCATTGTAGTTCGAAAAAGAATCGCCCAATCCCGCTAGCCCTTTTTGTGAAAGGTGGTCAATCCAAGGTTTTAAAAAATAAGTATAGTCGAACGTCTCAACCTTAATTAAGGCTAGTCTTATAGCCAAGGCACTGAATACCGACATAGTAAAAATAATCACAAGAGCCTTATTATTAAAGCTTAGGCTATTAAATTTACTTGTTTTGACCTTAAAATATCGTATAATATGATGCATTTAATAATATTGTAGCATAACAATTCTAGTGGCTATCATTTAAAACATAAATGTAATAAAATATTAAATGGACGAATAATAATAACATGAAAATCCAAAATAAAAAAAGACACTCAAAATTAAGAATCATCATACTTGTTACTACTATAGTGGTCGCGAGTCTTTTCGGATTATTCTATTTATATAAAAATAATAAAATACCTTTTCTCGAACAATCAAGCCACGACACCAACAACTCAAGCATAGACTACGGCCCAGCTTCACAGGATCAAATAAAATCAGGCAACGCTATAAAACAAGACTCTTCGAACACTGAAGACAAAAATAACGTCCAAAATAGCTCAACTGACAACAACGCAACAAAAAATATAACTATATCAATCCTGTCTACAACACAGAATAACGCTAATCTTCATATTGCTACAAGCATAGATAGAATCACATCAGATGGAAGTTGTATTATGACGATGACTCAGCCCGGTTCAAACACTGTCAGCCAGACGGTCAAGGTGCAGCCAATGGCCAGCTATTCAACATGCCAAGGTTTCGACATAGCAATAAGTGGATTTTCGGGACAATGGAATATTAATATAATATACAAAAATGGCGACCTCACGGGAAATATTTCAAAATCTATAACGGTTAACTAATCATATGAATAAAAATAAATATATATTAACTACATTATCTATCATTCTCGGTTTATTAATTCAAAACGTATCGCTAACACTTAATGTTTCCGCCATCCAAGTACAAGGCTGGGATGCTGGTTATATTATTGCTGACGGAATTTTCACTGACAACAGATCAATGAATGTCGCCCAAATTCAAGCTTTCCTTGACAGTAAAGTGCCTGTCTGTGACAACTGGGGAACGAACGGATCAACACCAACATCCCGCCGTGACTATGTACTAAGTAAAGGCTATGCCCTACCAATGACATGTTTGAAAGAGTACACCGAAAATGGATTAACTGCGGCGCAAATAATCTACGACGTATCTCAACAATACCAAATTAATCCGCAAGTTTTGATTGTTTTACTACAAAAAGAACAAGGTCTAGTAACCGACGATTGGCCAACCGAGCAACAATACAGGTCAGCAACTGGCTATGGCTGCCCCGATACTGCTCCATGCGACAGTCAATATTATGGACTGACTAACCAAATCAACTGGTCAGCCCATATGTTTAGAGCTATTTTAAATAATAGCCCAACTTGGTGGTCGCCTTATGTATTAGGTAATAATAATATACAATGGAGCCCGAATGCATCGTGTGGTAGCTCCGTAGTCAACATCCAAAACAGATCAACCCAAGCCCTATATGATTACACACCATATCAACCAAATCAATCTGCATTAAACGCAGGCTATGGTACTGGCGATAGCTGCAGCGCCTACGGCAACCGTAACTTCTATTTATATTTTACGGGTTGGTTTGGCTCCACCAGGGGTGATTATTGCTTAAGCTCACTTAACGATACTAGTACTGGTATTGACTTTAAGAAAATTCAAAAAAGCAGCCCAGACGCTGGTGAATTTATGATATATTCTGGATCATCAACAAGTTGTGTCGAGTTCCATACATGGAGCCAAGGGCTCGCTAATTGGCAAAATCACACGGCATCAAATTCATCGAATATAAATCTGACAGACTCATCTATACAATATGCAGACTTAAACGGTGATGGCAAAGACGAAGCCATATTAATAGGCCTAAAAGGTACGGCGAGTGGTAAAATTGAGTTTCATATTTGGAACGACGACCTGAGATCATGGAAAGACCATTATATTTCAAACGCTGCAACTATAGACCCAACCGTTAGCCAAGTCTCGTTTGCAGACCTTGATGGTGACGGCAAAGACGAAGGCATATTAACGAGTCTTACCAGCTCAGTCTCCGGTTCTGGCAATATAGA
This sequence comes from uncultured bacterium, assembly GCA_903899655.1. Lineage (GTDB taxonomy): Bacteria > Patescibacteriota > Saccharimonadia > Saccharimonadales > Saccharimonadaceae > UBA1547. Next base: position 60,659 of record CAIUKF010000009.1, on the reverse strand, counting down.
AATGCACGTATGGAATCAAGGATTTGGCTCATGGAAAGACCATTATATTTCAAACGCTGCAACTATAGACCCAACCGTTAGCCAAGTCTCGTTTGCAGACCTTGATGGTGACGGCAAAGACGAAGGCATATTAATAGCTCTAGCAAGTACCGTCTCGGGTTCTGGCAATATTGAGATGCATATTTGGAATCCAGGTTTTGGGTCATGGCGGACTCACTACATAACTAACCAGTTAGCAAAATCAGTACCAATCCCACCACAGCTTTGATATACTAGTAATTAATGATTAACGATAAAACTTGTCTGATTATTTCTTTCGGCCCTGTACCAACTCCTAAGTATCAAAAAATTGAAGGTGGAGGGATGCGCTGCTGGGGTCTTGCTCTTGGTATGCAATCAAAGGGCTATAATGTCACAGTTGGCGTTAATTCTAACTTCCTACTTGATGTTGCGTCAATTAATAACATCAGCCTTATAAACTGGCAAGAAGATGATAAATTCAAGGAAACAATTAATTTGTACGACATCGTGATCGTAAACTACTCAATGGGTGGTCCGATGACATATATAGTCGACAACATCTCAGACCATGTTAGGTTAATTCTTGATTGTTATGTGCCAATATATATTGAGGTATCGGCTCGTGATTCTGAAGATAAAGCAACGGAATATTCTAACTACTCTCATGACATCATTCATTACAATAAAGCCCTGCAACGTGGCGATTATTTCTTATGCGCAAATATCCCCCAAAAACACCTATATACCGGCGTATTATCGGCTCTCGGCGTAATAAACCCATATTCATATAAAAAAGAGCGCATCTTAGTAGTGCCGTTCGGTATCGAGAGCGGTCTTAATATAGATAACCCTCACAATCCTTATTTATCTTTAGGTATAAAAAAGAGCGATTTCGTTCTGTTGTGGTTTGGTGGTCTATACCCATGGTTCAATATTAACCCCCTATTAGATACAGTTAAGAAACTATCTTCAGAGCAGTCAAATTTTAAATTCGTCATTGTCGGCGGCAAGAATCCCTATAACAACCACCCCGACTTTGTTAAGCAATACACCGAAACCCACAAATACATGGAGAAGAATAAATTAATCGACAACTCAGTGTATTTCGTCGACTGGGTGGACTTCTCAGATAGAATTAACTGGTACCAGCACGCGAATACGGTAATAAGTATTAATAACGTTGGTGAGGAAAATATTTATTCTTGGCGCACAAGAGTAATGGACTATGTCTGGGGTGAAGTTCCAATGCTAACAAATGGAGGTGATCCGCTTAGTGACGAACTGGTTGCTAGCGGTGCAGCACTACCACTTACGGATACCTCAAAAGAAACGCTTTATTCATCGGTACTAAACCTCATTATAAACCCTACTACCATCAGGATTGCAAAAGCCAAGCTATCCAAGCAAAGAGAACACTACTATTGGCAAAACGTCGTTAATCCACTTGATGATAAATTACGTCTCAACGACAAACCATATTTGGAAGAAAAATTATTTAAGCAAGAGTTTAAACCTGACACTATTGAATTAATCCAAAAAGGTGGTATTAAACATAAAATACGCAAAATCGCCCGCCTACCAAGAAAAGTACTGGGTATCGTCAAAAAGAAAGGCTTAAAAAGAAGCACAAAATTAGTACTCTCAACTATTTCAAACCGAACAAAAAAAACTGCACGTTCGAATAGTAAAAAATACTATTTCTTTTCTCATCCAATAGATCATACCGGTGCCCCACTTGTACTTTTAGATGTAATTGACGATTATCTTAACCAGGTGGACAAGAAGGATATAAATATTGTTTACCCAGGTGGAGATAAAAGTCTTCTTTATCGTGTCAGTAAGATGAATATTTTGACAGATAAAATGGTACTTGGAATTGGTAGTAGAATAATCCACCAACAACTTGGTATAAAAAGGGACGATTTTGTACTATTAAATACCGTCGCAATATATCCAAATTATCGAGATTATGTTTTTGGATTATTAGAAAAAGGTAAATTAAATAAGGCGGTCTGGTTTATTCATGAAGATATCCCAGAAATACGCTTCGACGATAAAGGGTTAATCGCAAGAATTAAGAGATTAATACAACAAGATCTAATCGACATATACGTTCCTTCCCAACAGACAGCGGACGCATACAACAACTTCTTTGATACGCACATAGTAAAAGTAATGACACTTCGCGTAACTGTTCCTATAAAATTTGAAGTCGATAAGTGCAGGAGTGATTTAAATAAGCTTCAGTTTGTAATATCAGGCACACCTTCTGACGGCAGAAAAGGCCAGTTACTAGCCATATCTGCTTTCTCAAAGTTTATGAATGATTTTTATAATAATAATCAAGAAAAATATAGAGACTTTTCTTTACAGCTTATTGCGATTGGTAAAAAAGGGGATGATTACATATCTACACAAATACGATCAATAGGCAGTGGCTTATTGGGAAATAAGATTCATTATTACCCTAAGGTCAATAAATATGAAGCTATGAGAATAACATCTGAATGTAATGTTACCATTTGCTGCTCACTGAATGAAACTTTCGCACTATTTGTTGCCGAGGGTATGCTAATGGGTCATATCCTACTTAGAAACACCTCATCTGGCTGTGAAGAACAGATAGTAGACGGCAAAAACGGTATTATTATTGACGAGCAAGATATATCTCAATTTTCTAAAGCAATTGAATTATTACTAAATAAATCAACGAGCGAATCTACGCTGAAAGCTATGAGTTCAACTTCCCGAAAGATAGCCTCAAGATTTAAAAGCTCTAACTACTACGAGCAACTTAACAGTACGCGTAAATAATAAGGCTAATCTTAGTGATATCCAGTCCGGATATCACTAAGTTGTGCCATCTTAGCTAAAAAATTATTTTATTTTCAACCATTTATGGTCTAACGAGACCAATCCGTCAACTTTATTATTTTTTGAGGCTCTAATTAAGATAGAGGGACCTTCCTCGATTAGCGTAACATTATCATTCTCGGTCTTACCAAATAAGCGTATCTTGAAAAAATACTTCCCTGGCGCAACATCTAATGAAAGCCTGTAATCACAAGACTTACCAGTAATAGAAACGTTCTCAATTAAGGTGTTAGTTGCAAACATACCCTCGCCTGACTGCTTAATTAAAGCAGCCCCTGCATTGCATATAGCTTCGTTTTTCCATTCCATATGTAATAACACACTATCACCAACATCAAAACTACTTAACCTCTTACCTGTCGTATCGGTGGTGTACGTTTTAATGTCGTGTAGATCTGGAGGGGTCTGCGCTTGTTGCGCACTTAGGTTGTTTTCGATTTTTATTTGATTAGCTTTAGTATATTCAAACGCAACCGTTTCTGGATTACCGGACGCAATAATAGAACCGTCCTCTATCATTATCGCTCTAGTACAATACTTCTGAACGCTAGCCATGTCATGGGTAACTAGCACAATAGTCTGGCCTTTTGCTTTTTGTTTCTCGAAATAATCACTACATTTTTGTTGAAATTCGGCATCACCAACCGCTAAAACTTCATCGAGAATTAAAATGTCGCTCTCTGCTTTTATCGCTATAGAAAACGCTAATCTAACCTGCATCCCAGAAGAATAATTTCTTAATTTCTGATCCATAAACCTTTCCAGCTCAGCAAACTCAACAATGCTATCATACATGTCATTCATTTCAGTCCTACTAAATCCAAGCAAGGCACCATTTAAATACACGTTTTCTCGCCCGGTTAGTTCTGGATTAAACCCAACTCCAAGCTCTATAAACGGAGTAAGTGAACCATTTATTGAAATGCTGCCTTTATTTGGATTATATATACCGGCCAATAATTTTAAGAGGGTGCTTTTACCACTACCGTTACGTCCAACAATACCAAAGAATTCACCTTTGTTTATTGAGAATGAAACATCTCTTAATACTTCTTGATTCTCGTAACCTTTTTTTCTTCGAAGAAAATTCACTACATTTTGTTTTATACCAGTACTTTGTTCGTGAGGTAACTTAAACGATTTAAATAAATCTTTTACTACGATTACTTCTTCAGACCCCAACATCATACTTTCTCCGCAAAATATTTTGAATTTCTCTTAAAGTACAGCCCTGCGATAATAATAGAGACCGCCACTATTATGTATGGAATAGCAAAAATAAATGGATTTCCAATCAACTTTGATGCCGTAATTGTCTGATCTGTCACTAGATTATATCTAGCGTCTTGAACAACCTGAGCAACAGGATTTAGCAGTAATAGTTGAGCTGCAAGCTTACTGTGTACTAAAACCATTGAAATTGGGTATATAATCGGAACCGCATAAAATGCACCCTGTAGGACAACCTCCCATATATAAGCAACATCCCTATATTTAACATAAGCCGCACCTAAAAAGAAGGCGATAGCCAACACAAATATATAGAGCTCAAGTATATTCAGCGGGAAAAGGAGCATCTCTGGCCTTAAACTTACACCGTTAATGAGTATAAAAATAAATATAACAATAAAGTTCAAGAAAAGATTAATTAATGCAGAGATAGTGCCCGATATAATAATTATATACTTTGGAAAATTAATTTTTCGAATTAAGTCACCCCTTGAAACTATCGCTTGCATCCCCTGATTAGTAGCTTCAACAAAGAACCCCCATAAAACAATCCCCAATAAAAGATAGACTGGGTAATGTGGAACGTCAGATCCAATTTTCAAAAATATAACAAATACTACATACAGAATAGCGAATAGCATTAGTGGTTTAAGAAGTGACCATATATAACCTAACGCTGAACCTTGATAGCGTAATTTAAAATCTGTGATAACAAGTTCACGCAATAAAATGCGGTTTCGTCGGCTAAATATATTTGATAGTTTCATAAGTCTGTAACTAATTATATCAGATTGACATAACAATGCGCCGCTCGGAATAAAAAATATATAGATGTATTTATTATCTTCCCACTGGCTTTTGTTATAAGATAGATGTATTGATATGAATAAAGTTGCAATAATTATTCTTAACTGGAACGGCGCCAATGACACTTTGGATTGTTTAGACTCGTTGCAAAAACAATCCTATAAGGATTTTCAATTGGTCGTGGTTGATAATGGGTCAACCGATGATTCATACAAGGTTTTATCCAAGTATCAGTTAAGTCACTCTAAAAACGTTGAATTAATTCGCAATCCGAAAAACTTTGGTTTTGCCGGTGGTGTTAACACTGGTATTGAATGGGCCTTAAACGGTGATTATGAATATGTTGCTTTGTTTAATAATGACGCCACAGCTGACAAAGACTGGTTGAAAAACCTAGTTGACGCCGTAAAACGCAAAAACATTGGTATCAGCACTGGATTATTGTTGCACCAAGACGGTAAAACAATCGACAGCACAGGCGATTGGTATTCAACTTGGGGATTACCCTTCCCGCGCAATCGTAACGATAAAACATCTAATGCACCAGCGGCCGAAATGGTATTTAGCGCAAGTGGTGGTGCAAGTTTATATAAAACTGAAGTACTACGTGATATTGGCTTGTTTGATGAAGATTTTTTTGCCTACTATGAAGATACCGATATCAGTTTTCGCGCTCAACTGGCGGGCTGGAAAATAGCCTACACACCAGATGCTATTGCCTATCACAAACAAGGTGAAACTAGCAAAAAAATGCCAGGTTTTACTGTTTATCAAACTTTTAAAAACCTGCCTTTATTATTTATCAAAAACGTCCCTCGCGGACTATTATTGTCGGTTGGTATTCGCTTTTACTTTGCATACTTATTAATGTTTGCAAATGCCGTCGCAAAGGGAAGCGGCAAAATGGCGGCAAAAGGCGCTTGGCAAAGCATTGTTTTGGGATTTAAGGCCGTCAATCAAAGACGTGATATTCAAAAAAACAAACGCGTCACAACAGATTACATCAAATTTATGCTTTGGCGCGACCTGCCACCTGACCAAACTGGGTTACGTAAATTACGCAAATTATTTACTGGAAAGTAGGTTAGTAGGTAGTAGATAGTAGGTGGCAAATTAAGCGCGTATTTTGTCGAGGTCAATGCCGGCGTTATCGGCTAATATCTGAATATAACGTTCAAGTCGGTTGATTTTGTAATCCATAGCCGCCATTTCTTGGGCGTATGTATCAATTTTGCCAGCGTAACCATCAATCGTATTAGTCAAGTCGTCAAATCGCTTATCGACTGCTTTAAATTTATCATCAACAGCGTCAAATCGCTTTTCGATGTATTTAAATAGCTTAGTAAACTGGTCTTCACTCATAACTTTATTATATCATCCTTTCTTATGCCTAATTATTCTTATTTATACGAATTTGTGTAAATAAGAATAATGTGAAACGTTAGAATTGTTTTCATAACTTAATAATAACTTAATTTTTGCAAATAATCTAGGGTAACAAAAAACCTTGACGGGAACGAGTCCAAGTCAAGGCGCTGTACTTAAATACTAGCATTTATTGATGAATTAATCAATAGGCGCCATAAAATAACCTACCATCTACTACCTACTATTTTTTACTGGAAAGTAAAGATTTAGCCTTTGGAATATAGCTATTAGAATATGGCGATTAAATTCCAATAGCCAATAGCCAAATTCCAATAGCCATCCTGAGTGTTATAATAGTACTAATGAATGCCGTTAGAACTCTAAACTATATTTATATACATCAAATACTTGTGCGTTTTAAATGGCTGATTATTAGCAACAACAGATTGAGACAGGAGTTCTAACGGCATGAAAAAAATTAGTATATTAATCCCAGCCTACAACGAAGAAGATGTCCTTGAGACGCTTTATCACCGCCTTGGTAAATTAGCAAACGATATTAAGTCGTACGAATTTGAGTTTTTATTTGCCGACGACGGCAGCACTGACGACACCTTAAAAATGATTAAAGAATATGCTGAAACTGATGACCGAATTGGCTATATCAGTTTATCTAGAAATTTTGGCAAAGAAACAGCCATGATAGCTGGTTTTGACCACGTCACTGGTGATGCAATGGTTATTATCGATGCCGACCTGCAAGACCCGCCCGAGTTGATTCCACGAATGATTAAATTATGGGAAGAAGGTTACGACGATGTTTATGCTCGACGTAATATTCGTGAAGGCGAGACTTGGTTTAAGATGTTTACCGCTAATGGATATTATTGGTTATTAAACAAGATGACCAAAACCCAACTGATTAAAATTCCACAAAACACTGGTGATTTTAGGTTGCTTGATCGTCGCTGTATTGAAGCCTTAAAACAATTACGCGAATCTGAACGTTATACCAAAGGTATGTATAGTTGGATTGGTTATAAAAAGAAAGAAATCACTTACAATCGCAGCCCACGTTTGGCTGGAGAAATTAAGCAAAACTACCGCAAGTTGACTAATTTGGCATTCGATGGTATTACTTCTTTTTCAACCACCCCACTGCGAATTTCAACTTTCCTAGGCATTATCGTATCTGTTATCGCCTTTATTTATTTGATCTACATCATCATAAAATCAGCAATGTTCGGCGATGCGGTCGCTGGATATCCATCAATGATGGCGGTCGTGTTGTTTCTAGGCGGAGTACAACTATTATCACTAGGTGTTATTGGCGAATATATCGGCCGAATATTTAAAGAATCCAAAGACCGACCATTATACTTTATTGAGGAAAGTCACGTTGCGAAAAATACTAAAAAAACACGCTGAAAAAGTTCGTTTTGCAGTTGTCGGTGGCGCTAATACCGCGATTGATTTTTCGATTCTTTTTATCTTAGTCGCACTAGGTCTGCCTACGATTGTTAGTAATTTTATATCAACTTCCCTAGCCTTGGTTTTTAGTTTTTATGCAAATAAAAAATTTACGTTTAAGAATGAGGCAACCAATAAAACCCAGTTCGTATACTTTCTAGCAATTACCCTATTTGGTTTGTGGATTATTCAACCGCTAATAATCGAAGGCATTAAAATATCATTGTCTAACCTACCCTTAAATAATTACATTGTATTATTTGCTGGCAAAATAACCGCAACTGTCGTCACGCTAATCTGGAATTATCTGTTATATAAACGTTTTGTTTTTAAAAAATTAGACTAAAAATCTCTGTAAACTTCTTTGCGGTGAGCTACTTTAATAACCAATATCGTTAGTTCACCAGAATCGATACTGTAAATAATCCGATAGTCTGCGTGTCGAATTCGATATAAATTGTCAGATCCACGTAATTTCACCGAACCAATTGGCTGCGGATTATCGGCTAGTAACTGAATTTTTTGTATAATAATTTTTAAAACCGCATGCGGTAACTTTTTTAATTCTTTTGCAACCGATTTTTTGTACTTCAGGTTATACATAATAGCCCTACAGTAGGCCTTCGGCTTTAAATGTAGATACTAATTCATCAAATGAGTAACTTGGTTCAGACTCTCGAACTTTTGCGTCCTCAATATCCTCCAAATCCTCTAAAATTTGATACTTAACAGCGTCTTCAATTAATTTTGAGACACTTTCATCCGAGTCAAAGGCTCGCAATTTTAAAGCTCTAAACACCGTGTCGTTGATTGTAATTGTCGTTCGCATAGTTATTTCTCCTTAATTACATAATAACATACTTACATCAAAACATCAATATGTACTATTATCGCTTGCTGTATTCCAATAGCTAAATTCCAATAGCCGCTCGGATGTTATAATAGCAAGATGAGTCACATTGCAATTGATGCCCGAATTATCAACAGTTCAACTGGTACTTACGTCGAGCGATTACTAACCTATTTGCAAGATATCGACACTGTCAACCAATACTCGATTATTGTGCCAACCAAAGATAAAGACTACTGGACGCCAAAATCGCCAAACTTTAAAGTTATTACTGCTGATTTTAAAAACTATTCCCTACCCGAACAGATTGGATTTAAGAGGTTTTTAGATAAATTAGCGCCCGATTTGGTGCATTTTTGCATGCCACAACAACCAGTGTTTTACCGCGGCAAGCATGTCACAACTTTTCATGATTTAACACTGTTGCGGACATACAACACCGACAAAAATTGGTTGATTTATCACGCTAAACAACTAATTGGGCGCTATGTTTTTAAGGTTGTCGCTAAATCAAGTGAATACATAATTACACCGACAAGCTATACAAAAACCGAATTATTAAAGTTTGTTAATATACCTGACAAAAAAGTAGTTGTTACCCATTTAGCAGCCGATGTTTTTATCGATAAATTAACACCGTATGAACATCCTTTCAAGGAATTTATTATTTACGTCGGCCAACAAAGTGACTACAAAAATATTCGCCGCTTAGGGGATGCGCATCAAAAATTATTAGTCACCCACCCCGACTTAGGATTAATCCTAGTTGGTAATAAAAATGCTGGCTTAATGAGTAATGAAAAATATTTTACAGACAAGGGTTATACGAATATTCATTTTACTGGCTTTTTGCCAAACACTCAACGTGACTGGTTGTATACCAATGCTCGGGCGTATATTTTTCCATCATTAATGGAAGGATTCGGATTACCAGGCCTCGAAGCAATGGGTTATGGCGCCCCAGTCATCAGCAGCAACGCCACCTGCCTACCAGAGGTTTATGGCGACGCCGCCTATTATTTCAATCCAACAGATACCGATGATATGACACGCGCCATTAATGACGTTTTAATCGACGACAACTTACGCGCTAGTTTAATCGAAAAAGGCCACCAACAAATCAAAAAATATTCATGGAAACACACAGCGCAACAGACCTATGACGTTTATGTGAACGCCCTACTTGGCAAATAGCTATTGGAATATGGCTATTGGCAAGCAAAAAAATACCCTGGATTTTCTCCAGAGTATTTGCCATATTCTAATAGCTAAATTCCAATAGCCAAACCTAAGAGCCCGCTTGAGCGATTGTTAACTTACGGTCGTAGCCTTCACCTTCAGAAAAGGTGCGGATATCGCTGTAGTCACTAGCTACACGGTGAACGATTCGCCTGTCAGCCGCATTTAGGCTAACAATATGTGAATCACCCGTTCGTCGAACTTCTTCAATCCATTCGCGAGCTTGAGCGGCAATACGATCAGCACGTTGTTTTTTGTAGTCAGCAATATCAATATTAACGCGCGTAAACATCGCTTCTTTGTTGCGCAACACCGTTGAAACAATATATTGTAAACTACGTAAGGTTTCAGCGTTGCGTCCGATTAGTAAACTATTTAGTTCATTCGATGGCACTGATAATTCAATCACATCCTCATCACAAGTCGAAGATACTGTTATATTTGCTCCAAAAAATGACAACAAATCTTCTAAATATTTTTGCGCAAATTGAACTGATTCTTCTTTGTTCATGATTTCTCCTTATGTTTACTACTTCTCGGCGCCGTATCTTTGGCGACAATTCGAGTTATAGTTGCTTCGGTGGCCTGTTTTTCCCGCGCTTTGGCGGTAGCTTTTTTGTTTTGGTTTTGATCAGTTGCCCGGTCGGCAATTTCAATCATTTCTTCACTATCTTCCTTTAAAATATGTCCTTGCTGGATAACCGCAACTATGTTTGAAATTGTGTAGTATAGCACCAGTGCGCCTGGCAAATTAATCATAATGAAAAACATCATAAACGGCAAAAACTTAGTCATATTACTCATCACAACAGCATTCATTTCACTTTGGTCGGCTTGTTTGCCATCCGCCGCTTCATTCATAATATCGCGCAACTTCTTGCCATTTGATACTGCAGGGGTTGTTTGTTTCGACATTAAATATTGTGTGACAGCTGCGCCAATTGCTAAAGCTAGGACAAAATAATCAATCGTAAATGGGTTTGAAACGATAGCGTGTTTTGTTAAATCCAAAAATCCTAACATCTTTTCGTTAAAGTTAGCTGGATTAGCAATTAAGTTGTGAATTGGACCGATATCCTTTAAGAAGCCGTATGTAAAACCAGATATTTTGTCACTGTTGTGGGTAATAAAAATCTGTATAACCTGATACAGGGCAATAAAAATTGGCAACTGGATGAAAAGTAGAATAATTGACTGAAATGGGTTGATGTCGTGCTTTTTATAAAGCTCCATCATCATTAAACTTTCTTGTCGTTTGTCGCCTTTGGTAAGTTGTTTAATTTTAACCAACTCGGGCTGCATTTTGCGCATCGCTTTAACTTGGTGTAGTTGTTTTTTAACCAGTGGCCACATTAACAAACGAACCAGGATTGTAAAGATAACCAGCGCAACACCAAAATCACCACCTGGAATCAGGCTATAAATGACAAAAAGTAGGTTGAATATTGGCTGAACGATGAAAGTATCAAACATATGGCGGGTTTATAAACTCCAAATACACGGCTATTATTAGTATTTATTATACCATTTCTTAGACTTGATTGGTGTGTTATTTTTGTGCAACAATTAACACTTCTAGAGCACCGTCCTTGAGAGGTGTTAATCTGTGCATGTTTTTATTTTATATTAGCCTGATTGAATAACTGATCAAGTTGATTGGTCATTTCTTTATGTGCAACTGTCAATAATTCGCTAGATGTAACAATTAAGACAATATCATATACGCCGGTGACGTAAGGTAGTTTGGTGCGAATATACTCGTAAACGCGGCGACGGATTCGGTTGCGTTTAACGGCGCTTTTTAATACTTTTTTACTAACGACAATTGCGATGCGTGACCTTTTGCGGTGAGGATTGGTTGTGTATTTAATAATAATCGAATGCGAACGAACAGCCTGGCCGTTATTGTAAACAAAGCGCAGACTATTGTGGCCGTGAAATCGATTATTAAATGGAATCATTATTAATAGTATAACATTTAAAAACACTGCAGTTTCCCGCAGTGTTTTATCGTTAAGCCGTCAACTTAGCTCGGCCTTTAATGCGGCGTCGTTTGATGACAGCGCGACCGGCTTTTGTTGCAACGCGAGCACGGAATCCGTGTGTGCGGGCGCGGTGACGAGTGTGGGGTTGGAATGTTCGCTTTGTTGACATATCTGTAACAGTATACCCAAAATTACTCCTTTTAGCAAGGTGTTATTTGAAAAAATACAGATTTAATTTCTTAGTATATAAAAGTTATCCCCAAAAGACATCAACTTCTCCACAATTTAACTGAGGCGGTTAACAATTGTGTATAAATGATACCCCTATATCGACCTACACTTATATATAAAATATTTAGGTTGTGGAAAACTCTCGGCTTCGGTATACTTAAAAGTAATAAAGTGTGTTTAATGAGAGGGGTTGCAGATATGCATCATGCGTTGTGGCAAAGTGTGCTTGGCGAAATCGAATTGACGGTTCCGCATGCGACATTCACAACCTGGTTTAAAAATACCGAATTAGTTGACCAAAACGACGCTGGTATTATCATATCTGTCCCAAATATCTTTGCTAAAAAACAATTTGAAGTTAAATATAACGATTTAATTAAAACAACTTTAGCAAAAAACAATATCACTCCAAAACAAATTAACTACATCATCACAACAACTAACCGCAATTCAAGGTCTAATCGTGAAACAACTATTAATACTAGCCAACAAGCATCAACAGCGGCAGATGATTTAATATCCGGCACGACAACAACCAACACCCAAACACAAACTACTCCTAATGCAGTTGGCGGGCTTAACCCTCGATATACATTTGATAATTTCATTGTTGGTTCAAGTAATGACCTAGCATATACAGCCAGTCGTGCTGTGGCGGCTAATCCAGGTGTAAAATATAACCCAATCTATCTTTATGGTGGCGTTGGACTTGGTAAAACTCACCTTATGCAAGCGATTGGTAATGAGATTTTACGTAACGACCCCAAGAAAAAAGTAACCTATATTAGCTCAGAAACTTTCGTTAAAGAGTTTTTAGATTATGTCAGGTTTAAGAAAAAAGGTTTTTCAGATAAATATCGTGATGTTGATGTATTAATTGTTGATGATATGCAATTTATTGCTGGCAAAGAAAAAACTCAAGAAGAATTTTTTCACACCTTTAATCACCTACATCAAAATAATAAACAGATTATCATAAGTTCAGATAAACCCCCAAAAAGCATTCCAACTCTAACCGAACGTTTACGTAGCCGATTTGAGATGGGAATGACAATCGACATTCAATTGCCTGATTTTGAAACTCGTTGCGCCATCCTAAGTATCAAAGCCTCACTTTCAGGTGTCACACTCGGCCAAGACACAGTTGAATACTTGGCAACCAACATTAAAACTAACATCCGCGAACTTGAAGGCGCCCTAAATCGCCTGTTGGCCTACGCCGAAATGCGTGGTGTCGATCCAGATATTACTACCGCTGAAGGGTTATTGGGTAATATCCGTCATTCACGTCCACAACATATATCTAGTAAACAAATTATCGATCGCACTGCCAAACACTTCCAATTAGAAGTTAGTGAAATTTGTAGTGAAAAACGCGATAAATATATTGTTGTACCCCGCCAAATTGCCATGTATCTACTTCGTAGTGAGCTACATTTAAGCTTCCCTAAAATCGCCAATGAACTTGGGCGCAAAGACCACACCACTGCTATTCACTCAATTGAAAAAATCGAAAAAGCTATCAAACTAGATTTTCTAATTCGCGAACAAGTTGCATCAATTCGGGAGAAACTTTATGCCTAATTCCCTATTTATGATGTGTGTAAAATATGTGAACAACCAGCGACTTAATAGCGGTACAACTGTAGTAAACCTATCCACTAAAAACCCACTCATACTACCAAATACAACATTAGACATAGTAAAAGCCCAATTTACCACACCAATTCAACCCTACTTTTACACCACTATATCCACATACGTAAAACAAATATTTCATCTGTTGCATAAAAGTTTTACTCACAATCCACAGCACCTATTATTAGAACTAAAAAGATAAATTAAAGAAAGGTAATAACAATGGAACTAACTGTCACCCAAGAAAATCTAACTCACGCACTATCAGCCGTTGGTCGTGTCGCTAACACAAAAACCCAATTACCAATCCTAAGTAATATCCTACTTCGCACAGACGGTAACCGATTATTAGTCGCTGCCACTAACCTTGAAATCGCCATTACTCAATATATTGGTGCCAAGATTTCAAAACCTGGCGCGATTACAATCCCAGCCCGATTAATGTCGGAATTTATATCTAGCCTTCCCAAAGAAACAGTTGAATTAAAAGTTGTAAACGATAATCTACATATTAAATGTGGTACATATACATCGATTATTAATGGGTTTATTGCTGATGAGTTTCCTGAACTACCAACAATCAACGAATCATCATCAATTCAATACAGTATTAAGGTTGAAGATTTTAAACAAGCGGTTTCGCAAACGATAATTACCACTAGTAACGATTCAACTCGTCCGGTGTTAACTGGTGTTTATTGGCATTCGCACGAAGGTCAATTATATCTGGCTGCAACCGACGGTTATCGTTTGTCTGAACGCCGTTTGGTCGCGACAAAAAGTGATTTGTCAGTAATTATTCCAACTCAAACTTTACAAGAAGTTTTGCGAAATATCACCGAAGAATCGAATGAAGTTGATATTTTGTTTGATGATACGCAAGTGCGTTTTCGAATTAATGATGCCGAGATTATTAGTCATTTAATCGACGGCAACTTCCCTGATTATCGTCAATTAGTGCCAGCTACATCCGAAACAACCGTGACGTTAAACAAATCTGATTTTGTGCGTATTACGAAAATTGCTGGATTATTTGCCCGCGAATCAGGCGGAAGTGTAACATTAACTGCTAGTAGCGCTAAAAAAAGCTTATCAGTCCACTCAATTGCCTCGCAAATGGGTGAAAATACATCTGACGCCAATGCTGATGTAACCGAAGATGGCCAAATTACATTAAATTCACGTTATTTAAGTGAAGCCTTGTCGGTAGTGGATGGCGAAACGGTTGAATTTAGCTTTAGTGGTAAAATTGCGCCTTGTGTCTTAAAATCGACCGACAAAAACACTAATTATTACCATATAATAATGCCACTGAAAAGTTAGTTAATTATGGCGGTGGTGAAAAAACTGTCAGTTCAAAATATCCGGTCGCATGATAAATTTGTCTTAAAATTATCCCCAACTACGACGGTTATTACTGGCAGTAACGGCAGTGGTAAAACGTCGTTAGTTGAAGCGATTTATATTTCATTGCAAGGCACCTCTTTTAAAGGCAGCGACAGTGAAGTTTTGCGTCACAATTCACCTTGGTGGCGAATTGATGTTGAATTTGACGACTATATTAAACGCACGACGACATTCGATCCTAGTTTAATATCGGGCCGCAAAAAAATCACCGTCGACGATAAGGTTATGTATCGCCTGCCGGCTAAATTTAAACACCCAGTTGTTTTGTTTGAGCCTGATGATTTGCGATTACTGCATGGATCGCCAACCCGCCGCCGTCAGTTTATCGATCGATTTATCAGCCAACTTGACCCACTTTATTCGACAATTTTACATAAATACGAACGGGCGCTGAAACAGCGTAATAATTTATTAAAACAACAATACACAACGACCGATGAATTGTTTGCTTGGAATGTGACATTAAGTGAATATGGCGCCTATATTATTGAAAAGCGAATTGCGTTTATTGAACGAATCAACAGCCAACTAAATGACGCCTATAATATTATCGCCAAAACTAACGATGTTGTGACGGTTCATTATTCACACACTTATATTGGCGATATTAAACAGAAATTATTAAATGAACTAACTAGCCATAGCGAGCGCGACGCCATTATTGGCTTTACTAGTATAGGCCCACATCGCCATGACGTAGTTTTCCAGTTTAATTACTCACCCGCCCTGGCGGTCATCTCACGCGGCGAGGTGCGCACAATTGTGCTGGCATTGAAGTTTTTGGAAGTCGATATTATCGAACAAATTACAAATATTAAACCAATCATATTATTGGATGACGTTTTTTCGGAACTGGACGACAACCGCCAAAAATATCTAATGGATAGCCAAAAAGGCCAAATAATAATAACCTCGGCGCATACGCCAGAGGTTATTAAGGATTATTACTCGGTTAAGTTATAGATTGACGTAATAAATAAATTTATAATCATTTCTGTTTAGACCGGTCGTTTTAAACCAATCTTCTACTTCTTTTTTGTATTTTTTAACTGATTTTTCGGTCATGCCATCCCTCGTGTCAGACAATGATAGATTAATAGAAGTAACGAGTGTGTTTTTTGAACTTAATGTTACTACATAATGTAGTGTGTCATAGGGTAGCAGCTTAACTATCGGATCTTTATTGTATTCTGGGTTATTTGGGTTGTGTTTGTAGTCATCAATACACTCATCGTTACTACCTGTGCATTTTATTGAATTTGTATATTCCGTAGGGTTAACGGCAGTGTTGTTATCCGACCATGAAAAATGTATTTCAAACAATCGGTTTATACTCTTTATTGATACGTCAAATTTACCATAATAAACTTCGTCTTCTTCATCGTAGCTTAATTTAACTGACCCTGCCACTATTTCTGCATCCTGAATTAATGGTATAGGTTTTGCTTCAACATTTAAGTCCACCATATTATATAGGCCATTATTTAAGGCATCTCTTTTATCTGATGGCATGTCCTTTAGGTATTGGTCATAGTTGTTAATTATTATAGCTTTGCCATATTTATTATTGGTTTCGTATTTTTTTGACTTATCTATGTAAAATACCACTTGTGGGTCGTCTTGTTTGTCGGGGGTTTTAATATTTGTCTCGTTAACAATATCGGTTCTATTAATATTGTCCTCCTCAGCCTTATTTTTGTTTGAGGTTGAATTATACGCCCAGATTGCGACCAATACCGTCAAAGTACCTAAGCTGGCCACTACTTTAGGGTGTTTTTTTAGGATATCAATAAGATTAAGTTTATCCTGAGAGTTGTTATCAACTTCTTTTGCCATAATTATATTATAAACTAAATTTAAATAAAAGAAATACCAAGATGAGTTATTGTTCTATTGTGTAGATTATAGGATAATCATTCGGGTTAAGACCGCTGGATATTATCCAAGTGTTGATTTGATTTTTGTATTTAATTACAGAATTTTCGGTTTGATCGTTTCTTGTGTCAGCTAGAGATAAGATTATTGTTGCATTTAGAGATACTTTTCCTTTTATATTTGAGTTGGCTGTTACGCGTATATGCAAGGTGTCGTATGGCAAAAAATCCATAATAGGATCGATATTTTCTTTAGTGATTGAATTATTGAAGTCGTCTTTGCAATTAAAACTCCCATATATCAAATCTTTAACAGGTAGGCATTTAATAGTACCAGAATATTTTGTATTATTTGTATTGTCTGGATTATTTGACCAGTAATAACTTGCAATGTATGATTGTTTTATACTTTTTATGTCTATAATAAAACTGCCATAATGCATGTTGTCATCTTTGTTGTAGTTATCCACAGACGAACCATCACGTATTGAGGCGTCGTTAATTGATTTAATGTCTATTGAAGGATTGTTTACTTTAACTATGTTTCGTAGCTGATTATTGGATGCATATTGGCTATCCTTTGGTAGATTTGGTAGATATTTATTGTAATTATTAATACCAACAGACTCTCCATATGGGTTGGAGGGTTGTAAAAATATTAATAGAGTAAAAAGCAAAACAAAAGCCAAAATAACAGTAATGATAATTATTTTTTGCTGTCTACTCAATTCTTTAAGTTGTATCATTTATTTTCCTGAACTATTATTATTTGCCGAAAGATCAGAACTGTCTGGGGTGAGGTTTGTATATGCATAGGTTGTGTTATCGCCAGACATTTCGCTGATAGTTGATGGCCTTGCTTTGATAGCCTTCATTCCTTGATAGCATGCAGCCTCGCCAATTACAAGGGTTCCCTTATCTACGTCCATTCCTAATATTACACCAGTGTGCCCGTCTTCGTTTTTTGCGGTTGCAGCTTGGCTAAAGACTGCGTAGACTTTTGGAGTGTGTCCTCCATCTTTGTATGTTAGATCAATAAGTTGACCAACTATATCTTTTCCAGCATGAGGATTGGTGAGTTTTTTATCAGCGTATCTATTTATGAAATATTGAGAGAAGGCTACGCAGTTAGCGAGCGGGCTCTCTGTGCAACTAGTCCAGTTGAGACCATAAGGCCCAACTTCTTTAGCACTCCAGTTTGGTAGTTTTTTATAAACCTCCATAAATGATTCAGCTTGGCTGAGATTCATTCCGCCTGATACTAACTCTCCGCCACACTTGGACCCTGTGGTGAGGCTAGCCTGCGCAACGTCACCGTATTGGTTATTGGCGGTTTTTGCATAATTTATTCGTTTTTGCCAAATTTGGATATTAGCAACCGCATCCTCACTATTGGTCCATACTTTAGATGAATCTTTTTTGCCTGGATTATATGCAACTTCATAATTTCTAGCGATAGAATATGTTGCCTTTTCTAAATCATCAGTCTTAGAGGCGTCCCAAAACTCTTGCACTTTATCTTTATAAGCTCCGTTGAGCTCTTTTTTCATATAATCTAACTGATTATTGATATTTATCCTTGGGTCAGCGATATTTACCCATCGATCACTACTCCATTGAGCTAGTCCGAAGTTTTTATCGTTATTATTCGAGCTGGGGTCAAAAGTTGACTCGGCGCCAATATTACCAAGTAAGGCTGCAAGTTGGACTATATTTAAGTGTTTATTTTTAGCACCATCAAATTCTAATGACGCCAGGTATTCTGCGATAATTTTTTCATTCTCATTGTCTGATTTCGTTTGCGATGGGGTGCTCGATGAATCAGTTTCGACACAGTCAGTAGTTGATGTGCCAAGAAAATAAACACCATTATCTCGGTTGAAGCTATTTACTGCAAAAACGGTTTGATTGAGAACAGTAACCGCACATACAACCACAATTAGCAGTAAATTATTGATATCTTTTTTCATTGTCCAACCACACTATTTAATCCAATATTATTATATATACTGTTGGCGCTGTAAAAACTTATTCCTTTTTGCCCAGAGGCTATGGCGAGATTATAGGCTTTATCTTTGCCGGTCGCTTGATTTTTTATATTATGGTCAATATTAGCTAAATAATATTTTCCATTTGTTTTTGAGTCATAAAAACATTCAGAACCGTTGTTAGATCCAGTATCGTCGACTTCACCCAGTGGACGACTCCTTTTTACGCAGTCTTCAATAAATTTCCCATATTCACTGCCGGCTATTGGGTTATCGTCCGCGTCTACCTCACCAGACACTGAATTTGCAACCGCTGACGGGCTTTTATTAAGATCTTCGGACGGTATTCCATAGATGACATTACAAAAAGGATCAGTGGCGACTTGTTTTTTGTCTCCCCCACTACCTACACCTGTTATATTGTTATAGCGAAAATCTTTACACGTTTTATATTGATCCGGACTGTTGTCTGCCGCTAGGGCGCTGCTGGGCATAATTGAAGCAAAAGCGTGGCCGGTAAAGGACGACATGGTACTCAACGTACCGTATACCGATGACATTTTTGTAGCGTAAGGTATTAGATTGCTGACAATTGAACCCAGGAAAGTGTTTTCATTAGTTATATCAAGTGGGCTGTGTGTGACGCGGTCTTTTTCGGCATTTTTGACGGCTAACTGCTTTGCTAGGTTATTGTAGCCTACTGCTTGTTCTGGTGTTAATGGCGCATTGCCACCGTATTTTGCCATAGTGCCCATTATACCTAATGATCCAGATACCATGGCGTCACCGGCGTTGGCGCCGACGGTATTATTGTCAACTAGATGGCCAGCAACTATGTCTTTTAATAAATTAGGTAAGAATATTTCACCAACTGCTAATGCGGCCATACTCCAGGCTGTTGGTGACTTTACGGCACCTTTTATCATATCTTTTGCGGCTGTTTTTAGTGCCATGGATAATCCTTTAGTTGCTCCACCAGAGATGACCGTAAATGCAACGCCACCAATTAATAGACCGAATGCCACTAATGGGTTTGCTAAGATTTTACAACCTTTATCTGCAAAGGCTGGCGTAATTTTATCTAAGACTGCAGATATAGCTCCAGGTAGACCAGCGCCGGCCATATATAAGGCCGTGCTGGACGGCATGTTGCCAATTTCGCCATAGGCAGTATATTTATAACCAAACCCATCGGTGGCTGATTGGTATGTACTACCGTCTTCTGATAATGTCTGGGTGGTTAATATTGTTCCTAGGAACGATACGTCTTCTGGTTTGGCGACGCCAGCCTTAATTTGATCAGCAACATTCAAAAACATCATGGCATAATATGCAAGCTGAAGAGTACGGACGGTTTTAGCGGCTAATCCTACAGCTAGGGTTGTTCGATATATAGTGCATGCCGCATCTACACCTTCACTAAGACTAAAACCTTTAACGGCTTCTTCTGTACCTGATAAGACTTTCGACGCCACACTCTCTTCTCCTACACCCGCATCCTCAACTAGTTTATTAAAATTTGCTATATTTTCATTAGTTGTTTTTACTTGCTCTGGAGTATAGGTTGCATCGGTGTTGGGGTTTTTGTCGTTTACGGTAACTTCCGGTTGTTTTTTTATACTTGTCGTATCTGTGACGTCCGCTTCTAGGTTTTTAAATTGTGTATCATAATTTTCACCCTCAAAAGTCTTTGGTGCTTTGGTCACATGAAGAGCCTCGAGTGCTAATTCGGATGATTCACCAGAAGTCATACCAACCACAGGATCAACTGTTGCGCCCGAACTATCCACTACATTGGCGATTTTGGCATCACCTTCGTATGCCGTTATAAACTCATTAGTGTTCATTTTGTTGCCGTCAATTTCAAATTCTGTTGCTTTACCGCCACTTTCTTTAACTTTAACTCCAGCTTTATCAAGATTATCGATTTGTTCCGGTGTTAATTCGCCTTTTTTTACAGACTCCTCAAAAATTTTATTTGAACGGATCTGCCACGACGAAGTAGCACGAAAACCGACCTTCTCAACCACACTTGCTAACTTGAGTAATAGTGTAGCTGGCGTTAACAAAATAGTGATTACAATACCACTAATTGCAATCAAAGACATTATCGCTGCCAACGGGCCTTTCTTTTTTGCATTTGCAAAGCTAAATACTTTATTTGTTTTTGGAGTGGATTTATTGCCAGTGCTGGTGTAATTTAATGGTCCATTGGGGTTGGCGTCTTCCTCTTGGTTGGTAATTGGCGTGTCTGTGTTGGTTGGATTTCCGTCTTCCTCGGCATGTCTAATAGGCTTAAAATCGGTTTTTTCGTGGTAATCTTTATCCCCGGGGTTTGGATATGCCATAACTACCCTACATTATACCTTAGATTCTTGACCCTGGGTCGATGTAGCTGCTGACGCCAGAATTGTCCATTGGCATTGGTCGCAGGTTTTGATTTGTACCGACTGGGGTTGTTGAAATTAATTGTTTTTCGGTTTGGCTGGCTTCGATTTGAATATGGACATGGCTTTGACCAGCAAAGAATAAACCTTGTCCGACTGGGAAGTTAGCTAGGCGCTTTTTTTCCTCTTCGGTTAATTTAAAGACGTCAGATAACACATCAACAGCGCTGGACGATTGCTTTAACAAAATTTGCATCGAACTGTTGGCGACAATTGCTCGGCCCATCTTACTGCCCATAAAATCTTCGACGTCTTGAGTAATAGTGGTTAGTCCTAGGAAGTATTTGCGGGCGCGTTTGGCAAGGCTGAACAAGAAGTTAGCTGAGTCATCATACTTCATTAATTGCCAAGCTTCATCGACGATCAACATGCGCTTTTTTTGTTCGGTGCGGATTATATTCCAGATATGGCTGAGGACAATATACATTGCAACTGGTCTCAATTCATCTTCTAGATCGCGAATATTAAATACCACCATTGGGTTGTTGATTTCAGTGTTGGATTGTTGGCTAAAGATGCCAGCAAAAGTACCGGTGGTATACTTACGCAAACGTTGCGCTAATTGTGGGCCACTGCCCCCCATGTGTAGTAACGTGTCGTATAATTCGTTGACAGTTGGTGGTTGTGAGTTGTGGGTTAGCGGATCACTAGTGATGCCGACACGAGCGTAGGTGTCGATTAAGGCTTGATCTAGGTCGGCTTCTTCGGCTGGTGATAATGCTGATAGCGGTACGCCAGCGGCTGATGTTTGAGTGCTGCCTAACATTAATTTCAGTAATCCATGGAGTGTGATTAGGTTGGCACGCAAAGCGTTGTCGGCTTCGTCAGTATCGATAACGCGGGGCAAATCAAATGGGTTAATACGGGTATTTGAATTAAGGCTAAGGCGAATATAACTACCACCAACAGCGTCAGATAATTTTTGATACTCATTTTCAGGGTCGATAATAATAATTTCGCTACCCATCATCATGCTACGCAGGGCTTCTAGTTTGACGGTAAATGATTTACCGGCACCGGACTTGGCAAAGACCACCATGTTGGCGTTTTCAAGTGTAAATCGGTCAAAGATGACCAGTCCGTTGTTGTGCATATTAATGCCGTACAGGACGCCATTTTGCTGAGTCAAATCGGCGCTGGTGAACGGAAAACTAGTGCTGATAGCGCCAGTATTCATGTTGCGACGAATCTGTAATTGGTCAGACATTTGTGGAATTGTGCTGTTTAGGCCTTGCTCTTGCTGGCTACTGGCGACTTTGCTGAAAATCATTTGTTGACCAAATAATGTCTCAATTTTGTGTTGAACAAAACCAAGTTCGTCTAAGCTATCGGCATATAGTGTGACATATAGTCCATAACGGAAGAATCGCTCGGCGCCAACTTGGATTTGATCGCGTAGTTCTTCAGCATCATTAATAGCCGCTTCTAGTCCTGGGTCGCGCGTTCTGCCCTTTTCGCTGTTAATTGACATTGATGCTTCGAGTTGAGTCACTTTTTTGCGTAGATTATTCAAAACTACTTGGCTGTCGATTGGGTAAACAAACATGCTGACATCTAGTACCTCGTCGATATTAATCAACGAACTTAGCCAGCCAGTGTAAATTTGTCGTGGATAACCATAAACATAAATTGTTCGGCCGTATTTAGTCCCTAATCGAAAGTAAGCGGCGTGAATTTCCAGGCTACTAGGTGCAATCAAGTCACGAAGTGTGGTGACGCCTTTTAAAAACGCCTGTTCGACTTCAACTTGTTCGCGGGCGCGTTGTTGAGCGGCGATATCAAGCTGTTTTTTATGTGCCATTAGTACATTCCTCCTGGTTTGATATATGGTGCTTCACCTGGGCCCTTTTTGACGTACATTGCCGTGACATCATTAAAATCACCTAACGGCTCACGAACGGCTGTATCGGGGTTGTAAAAGTTATAATACAACTCGCCTAGTGCTTTGGTGTCTAGTTGGATACTTTGGACACCCAGCTGGAATAGTCCACCCATGACACCATCAACGCGGTTTTTGATTTCGGTCTTGGCTTTTTCATAAGTTACAGTATCGATTTTTGTGACAGTATCTTTTGATTTGCTGAATAATTTTGCAAAGCTATTTTTGCCTTGTTCGACAACGTTTGTAATATCACCCATTGGATAATATGGGATGGCGATAAAGAACGACTTATCCATAATATTTGCTTCTTGGGATAAAACATCGATAAAGTTAATATAATCATCCATCAACACGTTTAGTAGCATATTGTCTTGGCCGCGACGAATTTGGATTAAATGATCAATGTATGGGCCGATATCGATACGTTGCGATCTGACCAAGATTTGAATAGGATGATTTAGGCTGTTTAGAAAATTTTGATAACTATACTCAACACCTTCGCGTTCGCGGCTGCTCATCAAATCAAAGTTAATTGATTTACAGGCGACTACAGCCCGAAACGAACCGTCGGCCATAATAACCATATTGTCGCGGACCTCGGATAGTTGCAGACTGTTTTGAGTTGAATTGGCGTTTTTTGGTTTTGGGGCTGGTTGGTTATTGGTTGCTGAACCTTTAGGGACAGAACTGCCAGCGCTGGCAACATCGGGTGTAGTCATCGGAAATTGATTTGTTGGCGGCATATATTTTACTCCCACTCCCCTTTGTTATTATCGCAGCGAAACTATTACTTCTTGATTTAATTCTTGTTTGTCGTGAATCCGATTGGCAACCCGTGCGATTGTTTCGATCGACAAATCAGAATTACTTGCGAGGTTAATTATATCAGCTGTTGCCACCTTTTCGCTAGTGGTTGGCGGTTTGGGTTGATGAAATTGCTCGGACGCATTAATAGGTTGCAAAACTGACTGCTGAATATCATTAGGGTATGGATTATATTGGATAATTGGCTCAACGACTGGGGCTTCTACGGTAACTGTGGTCGGTGCTGGCGTGGCGCCGCTGAAGTAATTAAACATATCGGCTGATGGTGCAGCTGTGCTGGCTTGTCCGCGCACCATATTAATCATTTCAAGGTGTTTGCGTGCATCGTTTTGGTCTAGCTTTTGATTCAATGCGATTGCGATAGCATTATTGCTGTCCAAGACGTCATCGACTTGTTGAGCTTCAAAATAAACATCACTTTTCATAGCGCTATTTGGCGCTTGAATTCCCGTACCGCGCACCGCCCAGCCCTGGGTATCAACAATTTCAGCCAAATAACTGAAACGTTGTTGGGCCTCGTTTTGTGACAAATCCTTAGTGCGCTGAATTTCGATAGTTTTTGGGACAGTTATTTCGATTAATGATTCAATTCCGTCAGAATCCCAAAGCCGTTTGCGAGGCTTTAAATAAAACGACAATATAGCCGCCATATATACTTCCATCGGCTGATCTTTGCGTAGTGGCAACGCCAAGGCGCCGAACACAATAATTATTGGCAGTGGAATAATAGCCAGCGGCATAAATAATTGCGCCAATCCCCAGGCAATTGCGATAGCAAGCGCAACGATAATTAAATAGACAAATTGGCGAAAACTAAACGGACCGATCAATTTATCGTCCGCCTCGACATCCTGTGGAACTTTATACACTGCCATAGTGCTTATAGTATAACATTATTATAATGAGACAGAATTTTATTGTTTATGATTATCTTGGTTGATGCTGTAGTCAACTTTTAGCTCAACCTCTGACGCGATTACGTTTGGGTTATTGCCATTCTTGATATTATCAAAGAATGCTATCTTGTTAGTATCCAAGGATATATTTGGGTTGCCGATTACTGTCTTTGCAACCGTCTCGGGTATACTATATCCCTGACTGAGTACTTTATCATAACTTTGTCCAGCGAGTTCTTGTGCAGTTAGGCCCATCAATATAGATTCTTTCTTGGTTA
Source organism: uncultured bacterium (assembly GCA_903899655.1). Lineage (GTDB taxonomy): Bacteria > Patescibacteriota > Saccharimonadia > Saccharimonadales > Saccharimonadaceae > UBA1547. Next base: position 35,349 of record CAIUKF010000009.1, on the reverse strand, counting down.
CCTCAAGATTGGCTAAGCTCTCAGTTTCATCAGTGGTACCCCAGGTGTCTAATACGATATTTTTACCCTTCATATCCATCTTGTTGGTCACGTCACTTTTAATGGCCGACAACACAGCATTACTTTTACTGTTTCTATTTGCTTCACCGGTTTTAATGGTGTCATACATCATATCTCGGCCCTTATTATTAACTTGTAGTATGCTTGCTGCGGCTCTGGCCCCAATTATATCTCCGTTAGTCATAGAGGCTAATAACGTTTTTTGTGCTTCTGCAAAGGCTTTGTCAGATCCACCTGACTTCATTAAGGTAACTCTATTTGATATCGCCTCATCTTCTTGCTTGTTAGCGAGCGATACGCCAGCTGCAGAAATCTCGGTTCCATATGGTGTATATTTAAATCCGTTTAGCTTATTATTAACAGAGCTCATACCTCTATTAAATACATTTCTACCCTTATATTGTCCACTATTTATTAATGCTCTATTCTTCTCAGTATTACTCTTTCGGTATTTCATAATCTGACCAGCACGTGAAGTCTCTTTGACTTTGCCGCCAATCCTGCCATTAGCCCTATCACTCCAGCCGGACAATGTTTTGCCGATACCATCGATAGAGTTCAAAGAACCCTTTAGTACCATCGGTACAGCAAACAGCGGAACTACAGCTATTCCTAGAGCAAATAACTGCATTACCTCATCATGCGGATTGCTGACACTAATAATATAAGCCGCCAAATTACCAGCACCAAATAATAATGACACAATTGGAAATACTAACAGTAGACCCTGGAACATCTTGTACCATTTACCAAATAGCTTGTCTGTTGTTTTAGGTAATACATAAGCTACAAATGCTAGTGGGGATATGACAATCAACAATACAATCAATGACGTTCTAGCAATTAATATTAATACAGTCATTAATACAGCCGCCAGTACAGCAAGTAACACAGGTACTGTAATTGATAATAATAAAGCTACGCCGCCCACTACTACTGCGCCTGTGCCAAGTAATGCGTTCGCTGTTATGGCTGTTATATCTATACCCGTAAAGGTTGTGCCGTTATCTTGCGGTATATTGATTAGTTGCCTTGTGTTACTAAAAAGGTTGTTAAGTGAGTAACCAAGAATATTACTTAAATCGACAGCAATTTGACAAATAAAGAAGGATACGTTAACCAGAATCGCTGCAATAACGAGTCGTGGTAGCATCTTTTTAATACCATAATTATCAATACCATAACTAGTAATTTGCGAGAATATAATAACCATAAATACAATAACAAACGCTACGTTGGCAAAGTTTCTCATTACCTGCCAGGCTGAATATGTGGCTGAGTCGGTGCTAACAAGATTAGTTTTTGTTACAAGCAGGTTGTTTGCTAAAAAGTTGAACACGACTGTAGACATACTACCAAGAAATGTTACGACGGGACAAACAATCCAGCCAACACCATCAATATTGCAAGAGCTCTTAGAACTAGAGTACGGTGTTTTATTTGTCACATCCTCACTTACTATGTTCGGATCGCTGTCGTTATTTGTGACTACACTAGTATAAGAACTGTATGTGTTATTAATTACACTCTCGATGTTTCCACAAGTATCAGACCCTTCCTTCATATCTTTTGAGATATAGAAGGCTATACTATCATTTTTTTTAATACTGCCTATGTAGCTGCCCGTGGATAACGTATATAGAAAATCTTTTTTTTCACTGTCAGATAATTTATCTATATCCTGCTGAGAGGCTGGTTGTTTGCTTATATTACCCAAACATCCAACAAAAAATGATTTTGAATATAATATATATTTTGCCGCTTTTGAACTGTCATCTAGTTTACTGATATCTGACGCTAAATCGGGTGGTTCTTGATTGTTGTATACTTTTTCTTTAATTTTATCCCTGAAAGTGTTAAGGTTTAGTCTCCCAACATTTATACCTGGTCCGGTAAAATATCCACCAGTACCTGCATTACACGGTATATTACCACTATCGTTTGATCTTACCGCACCAAAAGCACATAAAGCATCCACGCCATTTTCGTATCCCCAGATACTAACTAGTGCGTCTTTAATCCATCCTATATCAGTTCCACCACATCCTACTATTTTTCCATCTTTACCGATAGAAGTTGGTGCGCCTACGCCCTTAAGAAAGTACCCCGTTGTTGGGTTGATAGACCAGGGCCCAGCATTATTTACGCCGTTTTCAAACCATTGGCCGCTCATAGCTCGAGACTCTGAAATCTGTCTGTCTGGTACGGACATAAACGGCCCCTGTATTATATCTGTATTGTTAATACATTCAGACAGCGAATTGTAATAAATCCATGATTTCGCTTTCTCAGTTGGGTTCATAGTATCAATACTTTTTGCGTATGTAGGTGAAGGTGCCATCATGTTGAGTATTAACGACACGACTAATACAACAACCATTACAGTTAGCTTGAAAATAAAACGTGATAAGGTAAATTTATCGCTATCTTTTGATTGATTTTGCCGCATGTGCATGTATTATATTTAAGCACGATAACTATGCTTATACAAGAAAGACAGCACGTTATTAACGTTATTAAATGCAAATCAATTTATTGGTATTTTGTTTAGATTGTCAAGAGTCTCTTCCTGGGTGTCAAATAGCCATATCGACTTTCTAGTCCCGTCATAGCTAGTGAAATCGTGGTATATAAACCTAGCATAGAGTGTTTTTGCATCTTGTGTATAATAAGTTACGATCTTATAACTGACATTATCGCTTGAGCCAGCCCCCTCGCTTTTTAGTAGGTCGCTTGTATTTGTTGCCGTATATTTATTTGTCATATTCCCAGGCTTTGCGAGTGTCTCTTTTTGTTTTTTATCGCTAATATAATCTTTTGATATATTATTATTTCCAACTTTATAATATATAGAACTTAATAACTTTATACCGTCACTTGAATTATATTGTTTTGTCGAATCGGGGTTAATGATAAGTTGGAGGAATGATATCTGGTCTAAATACAAGAAGTTATTTATAATTTCTTGTCCATTGTTATCTTCTGAAGCTGGGGTTGGTTTGATCTCAAACTCATGACTCTTTTTACCGACACCATAATTTAAATCATATAAGTTTAAATTATATAGACTGCCATCTAATGAAGAGTCTAAAATATATTGCGAGTATAATAGTCGCGTATCAAGGCCTAGAAGTTCAAACTGGTCGACGCTCATTTCTTTGTATTGTTTCATAGATTCAGCATGAATATCTGTAGTCTTTTCTGGTGTTATGTTGGCCACAGTGTTTGCATTAATTTTTGGGGTGGGTGTTTCTAGCACCGCAGTAGTTGCCTGTTCTTGGTTTGATAGTGCGTCAACCTTTGAGTCGTTGCCTTTAGAGATCAACTCCCAGCCTATTCCGGTCGTGACGATTATTATTGCTGCCCAGCCAAGTAGTTTTTTAGTTGATGGTGTGCGAATAAAATTAGCTATCGTGTCGAATATATTAGTTTCTGAGGATGCGATTACTTTAGTCATTTATACTTTCTCCTTTGGGTGGTGTTACAATCCATTTATACAATAAAGTATTAATTTAGTAAATTAATTACTTGCCCATAAAGCCCTTGAACTTATCCATCTTATTTTTTATTGGGCTAGTTGCCATACTAACAAAGCCTTTGGCTTTTTTATCCAGCTTGTCGTAGAAATCTTCTCTGATGTTACTCGAAAACAAGAAACCGGCGGCTTTCAATGCAAAACGACCAGTCTTTTTCATAAGTTCTTTGGATTTATCCGAGGTTAAGCTTTCGTGCATCGAGTCAAGTGACTCACCTAACTTTTTTTGCGCCAAGTTTATCGTATTGCCAGCCATGTCGACACCCTTAACTGCAAGATCGGCGGATTTATTATAGATATAACCTGTACCATTAACGGCCATTTTTGTGAGTTTTGAGCCACCTAATACTATTTTTGACGATACTTCTCCCATTTTAATCACGAGCCAATCGCTATAATGTGGTTTTTGTTCGGGCGACGATAGTTCTGTGGGTAATTCCCCTGGCTGTTGAGCTGGGATTGAGTTGTCGGTAGTATTTGGGTTAACAGAAGAATAACCTGGTAGACCTTCACTACTATGAGCACCTGAGGTGTTACGAGTAATGCCGTCCATTTATTTAACCTGGTTCATATTCATAGTTTATTTATAGCATAAATTCTTTAAAAATGCAAGTACTGAGATAGTTTTTAGAGTAAATACTTGCAGATGACGCTGTTTTGTCGTACTTTATATATAGTATGAAAATCAAACAAACATTTATTATTATAGTTGCGCTAAGTTTAGGGTTTATAGGTTTATTACAGAGCGATATTGTGCTAGCCGCAAAATGTGGCGGTGTTGACACTACTATTATAGACTGCCCACAAGATGGTACCGGAACGGACGTTAGTAATAATGGTATTTGGGGGATATTAATAACAATTATAAATATTATGAGCGCTGGGATTGGCGTAACGGCGGTTGGTGGAGTTGTTTATGGTTCGATAATGTACGCTAGCGGCGAAGGAAATGCCGAAAAAACAAAGAAAGCCAGAATGATTATATTTAATGTGTTAATTGGACTATTAATGTACGCAGTGATGTATGCATTCTTGAACTATATGATACCTGGAGGGATGTTTAATGCGGTTAAGTAGATTTAAAAGTATTGTTTTGTCTTTATTTATGGTTTTATCTGTTGGCGGTACGTTGACGATGACGGCTATTCCGCAAGTTGCCGGTGCTTCTGATGTAGTTGTAAAGTGTAATACTGGTTTTTTGGGCTTCCCGGCTTGGTATAATGGCTTAACAAACGGTGATTGTAGTATAAAAAATCCTAATGACTTAAATACAGATGGTAATAATGGCTTAAGTCGATTTATTTGGAGGATTGGGTTGAACATAGTTACTATTGCCCTAGTTGCTGCATCTTATGTGGCAGCATACTTCATTTTATACGGTGGATTCTTGTTTTTAACCAGTCAAGGTGATCCAGCTGATGCTACTTTGGCACGTTCGACGATGCTAGACGCCGTAATAGGGCTGGCGATATCGATGGGCGCAGCAATATTGATTAACTTTGTTTTTACGGGGATAGGATTATAAGATGGGGATTTTACAATATTTCGCAGATACGACTAAATTGGATGTTGGTAAGACAGGGATTAATATTCCAATACTATCAGCTGATAATGTGTTGGGCAGTGTGCTAAATATCGTATATTTTACGGCCGGCGTAATTGCAGTTATCGTTATTATCTTGTCGGGCTATTCATTTATGACCGCGGTTTATGACCCCGCTAAGGTCGAAAAAGCTCGCAACGCCATATTGTATGCAGTTGTTGGGTTAATTGTTATTATTGCTGCCTTTGTAATCACTAACTTTGTAATTGGGAGTTTGAAGTAATGAAAAAAATGAAATATTTATTTTTAATTTTAGGATTAGTTGCTGGTTTTGGGCTAGTCGCCTTGCCTTCTAGTGTTAGCGCTGCTAATGATCCCTTGGCTAATTCTTGCGTTGATTCAACTGGCGCTACAATTAACTCGCCTTTATGTACAAAGACAACTGAGACTATGCAAACGTATATAACCAAAATAGTAAATGGTTTGTTGTATGTTTTAGGTGCTGTATCGGTTATTGTCATTATTTTTGCAGGTGTATTCTATACGACATCGGTTGGCGACCCTAAGATGGTTGAAAAAGCCAAAAACACTTTGATGTATGCTGTAATTGGTTTGGTTGTCGCATTGTTGGCTTATGCAATTGTCAATTTTGTGACCAGTCAGATTAAAGCAACACCAGCAAAATCATCAGTAGTGGTGACCGCTACGGTGTAGGTATTAATAAGGGCTTAACAAATCGTCACATATCTGATATAAAGGTAGTAAGAATTAAATAGCCATTAGCCTTCGTGATAAACGGAGTGCGAAAGCAGAAAAGGAAAATAAAGTAATGAAGAAATCAATAAAAATTATTCTGGCTGGGATATTGATAGTTCCAATCTTGGCTCTGTCGACTGTGTCGCAACATGCTTTTGCTGCTGACAACCTAGATATAACAAGCGGCGCTAAGGCTGCAAAATCTGGTGACAGCGCAACCTGTCTATTTACCAGCAGTAGCTGTGATAATGGTATCTTTACTACCATTACTGACGCTGCCTTATATGTTATCGGTGCAGTCAGTGTTTTGATGTTAATTTACGGCGGTATTCGTTACACGATATCTGGCGGTAATGAAAAAGATGTGACTGCAGCTAAAAATACGATTTTGTATGCGATTATCGGTATTATCGTTGCCCTGTTGGCATTTGCAATTGTCAACTTCGTTTTGGGAACATTAATTAAAAACTAACAGATATATCAAAAAGTTAAAGCCGCTTTCGTATGAAGGCGGCTTTTTTGATAACCATTAACAATTTGCTGGGTATCTGTTATAAATGTAAGTAAGTATTAATTAGCCGTATCACAAAAAGGAGCACAGAAAATAACATGAAAATATCAATTAAAAATGTAATTGCGGGATTAATGGTTGTTCCATTGATGGCATTGAGTTTGGTCGCGTTTGCACCTGCCGTTAGCCGTGTTGGGGCGACTGTTTGTAGCGACGGCACAACCGTAGAAAACGGAGCAGCTTGTAGCCAGCCAAATGGTACGCCAAACTGTTTGTTTGGAAAAGATTGTGCCTTTACGCAAGTCACCAATGCTGCCCTATATGTCATCGGCGCAGTTAGCGTTTTGATGTTAATCTATGGCGGTATTCGTTACACGATTTCAGGTGGTAATGAAAAAGATGTTGTTGCAGCTAAAAATACAGTTTTATATGCCATTGTTGGTATTGTGGTTGCCCTGCTGGCATTTGCAATCGTCAACTGGGTGTTGGGTGTGTTAGTTAATAATAACTAATTAAAACTATGAAACTAAATACGGCCCAATCAAGGGCCGTATTTAATTGGTTCAGATTTTTGATTATTGAACTTGAATCTTTTTAGCTGCTTCTTGGCGAATCTTGCTAAAGCTGATGGTCAAAACGCCATCTTTTAAGACTGCTTCAACTTCATCTTCTTTGACGCTAACAGGTAGTGCCAAAGTACGGTTGAATTCTCCCCAATAGCATTCTTGGATATGCCAATTTGTAGCATCGCTTTCGTCGCCACTGCTGAGTGTACCGCTGATAGTCAAAATTCCGTCGCTGATGCTGACATCAAGCTCTTCTTTGTTGACGCCGGCGGTGCGAGCTTTGACAACCAATTTATCCTCAGTTTCGTAGACGTCTACGGCTAGTTGACCAGGAAATTCTTCTTCTGAGTCGTCCCAGCTTTCAGCTACTACAACTGAATTAGGTTCGTTTGATAGTGTGTCGTCGTTTAGGAAAGCTGCTGCCAACTCGTCCTCAATTAATAAATCATCGTTTTGTTTACGGGCCATGATATCCTCCACTTTCTCTAGGCTCTATTGACAAATAGTCTATCACATTATAACTAACATATACGCTATAATCAACTACAAAGGGTCTTAAAACGTAAAAACTACAATGATTGACACTGCACTATCATTTATCGCACCACACCACTGTTGTGGATGTGATAAAGTTGGTTGTCTACTGTGTGACAATTGTAAATATAACATCGTATCTGAGCAAAAAATGGTTTGTATTGTCTGTGGCCGACCAACTGGACGAACTTGGCTGTGTAACACTTGTCGCACTCCATATCAGCGAGTTTGGGTTATTGGCGAGCGCGAAGGTGTTTTACAACGATTGGTCGGACTTTACAAATTTAGTCGTGCAAAAGCGGCCTATAAAGACATAGGTGATTTATTGTTGGCCGTTTTGCCAGAATTACCTGGTAATACGGTTATAGTCACCGTCCCCACTGTCTATGGTCATATACGCGAACGAGGCTATGATCATATGTTGTTGATTGCCAATTATGTTGCGAAAAAACGAAATTTGAAATGCCAGCGTTTGATTGGCCGTAAAACTGACACCAAACAACGCCAATCAACTGCCATTCAGCGTGCCAAACAAGCCAAATCAGCTTTTGAGATACGAGGAAAGATTGATAGCGACAAAATATATCTGTTAATTGATGACGTTGTAACGACCGGCGCAACGATTAAATATGCCGCCAAAGCCTTGCGTGATGCTGGTGCGAAAAATGTCTGGGTGGCGGTTGTAGCGCGGCAAGTGCTGAAATAGTAGTTAGTAGGCGGTAGATAGTAGATAGCGGACATCTGGGTGGTTGCTCGAGTAGTATAATAAATTATGGTATAATTTATGTGTGCGATGTAAATTGTCACAAGACAGCTTAGATATTTTATTTTGTGCCCTAAAAAATCTTGGATATTCTATTGATCAATTAGCGAATATTCTGAATATTAATTCACGAACGTTACGTGACTGGCGTAGGGGCAAGTTTACTATTCCTCAGGACAGCATAGATGTATTAATTAGACTCGCGGTAATAGATAAGAATAGCCTTGAAATCGAGACGTTACCGACGTGGTGGCACAATAAAGCTGCTGGCGGTGTCGGTGGTAGAATGTATATTTCAAGATACGGTACGCCTGGAACAAAACAAAGTAGAATATCTGGTGGAGTTGCCTCTTACAATAAAAGAAAAGGTGTCGAAAATGATATTTTTGCAAGAAATCATGTAATCGAGCCTACTGAAAGTTATGAATTGGCGGAATTCATGGGCTTAATGATAGGAGATGGTAGTGTCGGACTATATCAGATTTCGATAACTTTAGATAATACAACTGACGTAGAATATGCCGACTATGTCGTAGCCCTGATTTATTCGCTTTTTGGTATAATGCCTCATACTCGACGACGTATCAAAAGTAACTGCATTGTCATAGAAGTGTCGTCGATTAATCTCGTCACGTTTCTAGTTAGCAAGGGTCTTCCTTTGGGTAATAAGTTGAGAAACGGACTATGTATACCTGAGTGGATAAAGAAAAATGAATCGTATTCAAAAGCCTGTTTGAGAGGGTTATTTGATACCGATGGGTCTGTATTTCAAGAGGTTCATAGTGTAAAAGCGAAGAAATATTCGTATTGCAGGATGTCTTTCGTAAGCGCGTCGCCTGTTTTGCTGGGTGATGTTCATTCAGTATTAAATTGCCTAGATATCGCGTCAAAGATAAGGGTTAATAGGTCTGTATCAGTTGAACGATTTACAGAAATACAGAAATACTTTATGATAGTTGGTAGTAGTAACCCTAAACACAGGCGTAGGTTTATTAGTTTTGGAGGGGTCGGATAGTGGTTTATTCCAGCGGTCTTGAAAACCGCCAAGCCGAAAGGCTTCGGGAGTTCGAATCTCCCCCCCTCCGCCAAAAATAAATAGATGACCAAATGGTCATCTATTTATTTTGCCCGCAATTTATTGACGTTGTTGGAGTTTTAATCTAATTTTGTTCTGGACTTCAAAAATATGAAGATAATTTTCTAGCACCCCATAAGCTAGCACTGTGTACGCTGCCGTCCAAAGTAGGTCAATATATACGTAGGGTTTTAGATCTTTTGAGTATTGTTCCCAGTACATCGTAAAATATAATATATCCCCTATTAAGAATACAAAGAAGCCCAAAGCCATAGTCTTCCAGAACGCCGCCAATTTTCCGTTTCCATACTCTTCAGCCACTAAAATCATCAACGTTGAAACAATGACTAAAATTAAATCACCGACACCATAACCTATATTTACGGCATTTTTTAAAAGATCTACGGTTGGATCATAGGCTTGGTATACCCCAAAATACGCCACCCAAGCTGTCAAAACAAGAGATGCTGATAATACCGCAGTTAAAAGTGATTTGTTTATCTGTTTTAGCTTGATTTCGGCTGCAATAAAGCCCTGATAAACGCCGGCACCAAAAACAGGGTACGCTAGTAGAAAGAAAAAATCGGATATCTGAGGATCCATAGTGGGAGGTGTGATGAAATTATCTGATATATAACCGATAAATTCAGCTATTCCCCAACACAATAGTCCGCCGATTATCAAAAGCATCGCTCGGCCATTGGCATTATTGAATTTATACATTTTTGAGGCATATAGCCCAATCAGGGCGGCTGCAACTGGAAATACTGTATATATTGTGTAAATTGGGAGTGACTGTGTTTTTGGGCTCAAGACATTGGCAGCTACAAAGACTAAGAAAATCGCCAAAAAGATGATTTTTCGAGCCTTCATAGGTTTGATTGTTCCATTATTTTGCTAATTTCATAATTAGCTTTTTCTTGTCCGATGTAATCAACCATAATTTCGTTAATCGATGTGGTGATGACGCTATCTGGTTCGCCGCTAAAGAATTGATCATATACTTCAGCAGTGGTTTGACCAAAATACTTTGAAATCAGGCCTAAAGCCGCTGTGTGTAACCTTGATACTTGATCCATGTCTTTATATTATATCGAGGACTTAAAAAACACAACCGATTTGGCTGTAGGCCGATAGCTGGTATTTTTATTCAAAATTATATGTTTCTGAGCTTCATTCTAGAATTAATCTGTTAGTATGTTTTTGGCGCATATATATAGTATTGACAAAAATAAAACAATGATGTATTGTATCAGTAATATAACCATATTCAATATTAAGGACAAAAATGCCAGAAAAAGAGACTACAGTTAACCAAACGCCGGAAAAGCCATCATCCGAGTTTAATCGTAAAAAAATTGGACTAAAGGTTGTTAACGGTCTTATCTTACTAAGAGAGCCTGAGTATATTATGGTTGTGCATCCAGATGGTGGTGGTATAGAGGTTGTGCTGAAAGAAGATGAGGCTGATGATGAAGAGGATGAAAATGAAGGAGAAGGTATTCTAGGGCTCACAGAGGAAGAAACTATTATGTACGCTGACTCTAACGGAAATGTTACGGAATCTAAATAGATAGACTTTTCGCTTATCAAATTGCACTTTAGACAAACACCTTTGTGTGATAACCAACGCAAAGGTGTTTTAATTTGTGCTTCCCTTGAACAAAATATTAATATATAATCTTAACCATGCAGAAAATAAACGGTATCAACATGGCGCAGGTTTCAATATCTGTGTTTGCTGTTGTTGCACGTTGGTGGGGGCAGCCCCAAATTAATATTTTCACCACTATTTTTGATTTAAATTAAATAAACTTATAACTTATTCGCTATCTAGCGAAAGGAAACTTACAATATGAAAACAACCACTGAAAATGGTTTTTTCGGTGACTTTGGCGGCGTATTTTTGCCACCAGCACTCGAAAAAGTACTAGCAGATTTAGCAACTGAATACGAAAAATCAAAGACTGATAAAGACTTTCAAAAACAGTTAAAACACCTGTACCAGGTGTACGCTAACCGTCCCAGCACGCTTTATTTTGCTGAAAATATGACAGCAGATTTAAAGGGTCCAAAAATATATTTAAAGCGTGAAGATTTAAACCACACTGGTGCGCATAAAATTAATAACGTTATTGGCCAAGGTCTACTGGCGAAAAAAATGGGCAAAACTAAATTAATTGCTGAGACTGGCGCTGGCCAACACGGTGTAGCAACAGCTACCATTGCCGCTTATTTAGGTATGGAATGTGATATTTATATGGGGGCACGCGATATCGACGCTCAAAAACCAAATGTGTACAGAATGAAAATTTTGGGGGCCAAGGTTATACCTGTAACTCAAGGCCAAGGGACGTTAAAGGATGCCGTTGACGCCGCACTTACGGCTTTTGTGGCTGATTACGCAACGACGCATTATTTATTGGGATCGGCAGTTGGTCCTCACCCCTATCCAACGATGGTGCGAGATTTTCAAAAAATTGTCGGGCAGGAAATTCGTCAACAAATCATGAAGATGGAAGGACGCTTGCCGACTTCGATTGTGGCTTGTGTCGGTGGTGGCAGTAATGCGATTGGCGCCATGTACGACTTTATACCTGAAAAAAATGTTGAGTTAGTGGCGGTTGAACCGGCTGGTCGCGGATTGTTGTCGGGACGACACGGCTTGTCACTGGCCGCTGGTAAGCCAACGGTCATTCATGGCTACAAAACGTTAACCTTGGTTGATGATAAGGGTGAAATTAAAGAGTCTTACAGTGCTGCATCGGGCTTGGATTATCCTGGTGTTGGTCCAGAACTGAGCATGTTGAAAGAATCTGGACGATTGACGCTAAGTGAAGCGACTGACGCTGAAGCGGTTGATGCATTTGTTTATCTGTCTAGGATTGAGGGCATAATTCCTGCGTTAGAATCAGCTCATGCGGTCGCCTATATCAAACGCGAAGCCAAAAAATACAAAAAGACTGACATTGTAGTGGTTAATTTATCTGGCCGTGGTGATAAAGACGTCGAACATGTTTACGAAACGTTTATAAAATAAACAAACTATAGGGAGGGGTTATCTGTAGCCCCTCCCTACCAAGTCACAACGTTTTAGATTATAATTTAGTAATTATGGAAAATAAAATCAACAAATTAATACAAAAATTAGTAAATAATAAAACGATTTTTGGCGTCGTATTACGAATTGAGCGGGCCGACGGTGAAGTGCTGTTTGATGGTGCCGCTGGTGAGCTAAGAAAAGATTCACAGTATTTTATTGCTAGCACAACCAAGCTTTATACAGTGGCGATAATCATGAAGCTGCGAGCAGAGGGAAAGTTGAATTTGGATGATAAAATATCTAAGTTTTTTGGCCCCGAAGTTGTCCAAAGATTAAACGTCTACAAAGGTGTCGATTATTCAGATCAAATTACGATCCAGCATTTGTTGTCACATACCTCGGGGATACCTGATTACTTTGGCGGTAAGAACACAAAAGGCACTAGCCTGGAAAAAGAGCTAACCGAGGGTAAAGACCGCGCCTGGGGCCTCGAGGACGTACTGAAGGCAACTAAAACAATGCAATCGACGTTTAAGCCTGGTCAAAAAGGCAAAGCACTGTATAGTGATACAAATTTTCAACTGCTGGGTCGAATTATTGAACAGATTCGCAGCAATACGATTGAAAACGTTTTTAGGCATGAAATATTTGAGTTATTTGGTATGAAGGACACCTATATGTACACGGCTGAACCTGACCAAAAACCAGCTGCAATGTATTTTATGGATAAAAGGCTGTTTATTCCTCAGGCTATGAAGTCGACCAGGGCTGATGGTGGTATTGTCAGTACGTCGTACGATTCGATGAGCTTTATCAAGAACTTTTTTAGTGGTAGATTTTTTCCAAAGTCGTACTTTGAACAGATGATGACAGATTATCGTAACGTTATGTTCCCTTTGCAATACGGTACTGGATTAATGCGATTTAAGTTGCCTGGATTGATGACAGGGTTTAGAGATATTCCAGAGTTACTTGGTCATTCGGGTCTATCTGGGGCTTTTGAGTATTACTGTCCGGCCAAAGGCATCTATTTAACAGGTACAGTTAATCAAATTAGTAATCCAAGCATCTCGTATCGCATGTTGGTGATGGTATTAAGTTTAATAAAATAATGAATTTGTAAGGTTCAGCTTGGTTTGCGTGCTAAAATATATAAAAGTCGTATCAAACAAACAACTATGAAAAAAAGTTCTGAAAATGCCCCAAGTTCCAGCGTCGGCTATAAAACGTCGGTTTTTATTTTTGCGCTGGCAATTCTGTTTTGGGCGATTTTTGATGCTACGATGCAATATATTACGCCGCTGTTGATTCAACAGCAGGGTTTTTCGACCAGTATGATTGGTTTGATTATTGGGTTTTCATCAGTTGTTGGTGCTGTGTTTGATTTTTTCATCTATAAAGTATTCAAAAACACAGATTTTAGACGTTTATTGTTGACGATGTTTGCAATTGGATTCTTCTATCCGTTAATTTTGTGGCAATCAAAGTCAATTTGGTTATTTTTGTTTGCGATGAGTGTGTGGGGCATTTATTATGACTTATACCGATTTAGCGCTTTTGACTTTGTGGCCAGATACATCAAACGAAAACACTCGGCTTCTAGTTTTGGTAAAATTCAGGTATTTAAATCACTAGGTGGTATTATTGCGCCGATAATTATTGGGTTTGTAGTCGCCGATCAAATTAGTTGGCAGCCTTTTATGGTTGGCTGGGCAGCACTATTAGTAGCCTTGGTATTTTTACTACTGTTGATTTATGCCATGCGGCAAAAACGCAATAAAGATGATTCGCCTGTACCTGTAGCAAAAAAGCGAAGATTGATTATTGAACTTAATTTGTGGCGTAAGTTGGGCGATGTTTTACGTCCAGTACTTGTCATGGCTTTTTATTATCAAATTATTGATTCGTTTTTTTGGACACTGATTCCTCTTTACGCTTTGGCTTCACATCAGCAACAATATGGCGGTCTTTTTTTGGCGGCTTATTCCCTGCCTGCCTTGATTGCTGGCTGGTTTGTCAGTAGGATAACAAGAAAATATGGCAAAAAAAGGTCAGCCTATGTTAGTTTACTGACTGGATCATTGATTCTATCGTTATTTTTCTTTATCAGTAACCCATTTGCATTGATATTGTGTGTGTTCTTGGCGTCTAGTTTCATTAAATTTACTCATCCAGTCATTAATTCGTCGTTTGCTGATTATATTAATGACGCACCACAAGTCGAAGTTGAAATTGAAGCGTTAGAAGATTTCTCGTCAAATATCGGATATATTATTGGGCCAATGGCAGCGGGTGTTTTGGCTGATGTGTTTGGCATGGCAGCGGCATTTAGTGTATTGGGCGTAATCGGTGCCATAATTGCGGCCATCTTACTGCTTTTTGGCCCAAAATACATTATCATTAGCAAAGTTCCAACACAAACTATCTAGTCTGTAACACCTGGCTATGGTAAAATAATAGCTAATGGTGAAAGGTGATATGACATGGCTTTATGCCAATAGCCATATTCCAATAGCCATTAGCTAGATGTAAGGGCTACCCAAGTGGCTGCTGCGTGAAACGCAAATTTATCGATGGTTTGCTAGCAAGCAATATAATATGGTAGACTCTTACGAGTTACAACAATGTGGAGGGGTACCCAAGTGGCTGAAGGGGATGGTTTGCTAAATCATTAGTCTGGGGAAACCTGGAGCGGGAGTTCGAATCTCCCCTCCTCCGCCAAAATAAAAATAGAGTCATTCATGACTCTATTTTTATTTACCGAAGGTGGGGAGATTCGAACTCCGCGCTGATTTTTGTGGTTTTACCACAAAAATGCGGGAGTAGCGCTTCATCCGCTATTCAGCGGATTTTGCTTCTTCGCTCAAAAAGGGTCAAAAGTAAACTTTTGCTTCCTTTTTTCGCTTCGCCGAATCTCCTAATCTCCCCTCTGTTATTTCTTTTCGAGTACTACTCCCCTAACCACATTCAACAAATAAAAAGACCCAGTAATCAGTCCGATTCCGTTAGTTCGCCAGATTAGTTCTTCTAGTGCCAAAATAGGATCTGGCTCGACGATAATAGTATTAAAACCAGCTTGTTTGGCGTAAATTTCCAGTTCGTCTGGTTTAATTGCGGCTCTAACTTCATCTTGGCCGATATCAAAAGCTGTCAAAATAATTGTCGAGCTGATTTTGCGCAGTAATTTCATACATTCCTGGACACTGGTTATCTTGTTTTCACCAAAACTGACCAATAACGTAATCGACGTGCCACCGAATTGTCGCTGGATTGCCTCTGTTAAAGCGCTAATTTTTTGTTCATTATGCGACCCGTCCATAATGATAGGTTTACCTTTATAATCTGTCATTTCCATCCTTGCTGGGATGTAAGTTTCAGTAGCGGTTTTAATTTCAACGGTGGTAAGTTGGCTGGCATAATCGCGATTAATGACGTAATTAACAGTGGCGATAGCTAATTTAATATTACGTTGTTGAAACAGTGGCAATGTTGTTGAAAGGTCATCATAAGTATCATTAGGTTGCACTGTATATAAACTTGCTGACTGTTCTTTTGCTTGTTTTTTAATAACAACCATGACTTTTTCATCTTGTTGGTACATAAAAACGGCGTTTTCGTGTTTAATAATTCCGGCTTTTTGAAATGCAATTTTTTTAATCGTATTACCCAAAATCTTGGTATGATCCAGCCCGATATCTGTAATAACGCAAATTTTGTCGGCACGGTTGATGACATTTGTACCATCCATTAACCCGCCCAAGCCAACTTCAACAATTGCGTATTGCATCCCCTTTTTTTCAAATAGCCAATAGGCAAAAGCAATTAATACTTCAAAATACGACGGTTGAACTTTGAATTTTTTGATGATTTTTAGAAATTGACTTAAATATTCACAATATTCTTTTTCGGGTAATAGTTGCAGATTGATCTGAGCTCGCTCGTTAATCTCATCGATATGTGGCGAAACGGTCAAACCGACGGAATAGCCGGCATTAAATAATAATGCAGCTAAATAATAAGAGGTCGAAGTCTTACCTGAGGTTCCAGCGACATGAATAATTTTGATTTTATCTTGTGGGTTACCCAGAAACTTCATCAATTTTGTGATATTGTCCAAATTATACTTCGTCACACTAGTGCCTTTTGGGATATATTCGTACAAGGCTTGTTTAGCGGTTTTAAAATCAGTGATATCTGGCATATTAACTAATTATACCTGAGTCTGCATATATCTGTTATGGTCAAGAATAACTAATAATTAATGACGTTTTTGCGTAAGTCGGTTATACTTAAAATATGCAACCAAATCAGCATGATAATTATTGGCAACATGAATCTGAAACGACAGAAGAAGCAACCGAAATGTACACACCGACACCAGATGTCGATGAAGTATTGCCTGAAAAAAATATTCCCGAAGTCAGTCCAAAAACAGTGAAAACCGATAGTGACCCGGTGCACTGGACCGCAACTGAGTATATTCATCAGGAAAAAAACGGCCTGTGGTTTGTTATTTTTGCTGTCGTCGTCGTCGCCTTGATTGCGGCTGATTTATTTTTATTGAAATCATATACCTTTTCGGCGTTAGTTGTTGTTATGGCGGTGGCGGTTGTCCTGTATTCGCGTCGCCCACCTCGAGAAATTGACTACACTTTAAGTGGCGACCAAGGATTGTATGTTGGCGAAAAACTGTATCATTTTAGCGAGTTTAAATCATTTGGATTAATTCGTGACCAACTGCATAACTCGATCATTTTAGTGCCAATCAAACGGTTTTCATTAGGTGTGTCAGTTTATTTTCCCGAAGAGGCCGGTGAACGTATTGTTGACATATTAGGCGCCAGATTGCCGATGAATACGCTAAAGCTAGATATGATTGATGTACTAATTCGAAAATTACGGCTTTAAAATCACTTTTAACTCTACCATCAAACACCTATTTATGCTACAATAGCCGATATTCACCGCATGTTTTTGCGAATGAAAGCACCTTCTAGTTACATGAAAAGCAGTACTGCGTACTATTTATAATATGTAGTACTGCATTTTTGGACTCGTAGCTCAGCTGGATAGAGCGTTAGCTTGCGGAGCTAAAGGTCGCAGGTTCGAATCTTGCCGAGTTCACCAAAATAAAATACCCACTCTCGAGTGGGTATTTTATTTTGGTAATCCCGGACAAGATCCGAACCTGACTTTTGCGAAGCAAAAGAGGTTCGGTGTAGCGCAGCGAAACAAAAATGTGTTTACATATTTTTGTAAGCAAGCGGAAGAGGCCGAAGGCCGATATCTTGCCGAGTTCATGTAAAACGGGGTCGCAAAATTTTCTGGAAGAAAATTATCGTGATCGAATCTTGCCGAGTTCCTAACCGTTATTTACTACTATTAATCAAATTCTCTGGGTTTAGTCCAACTAATTCTGGCAAAACGAATAAACCGTCTTTACGAATCAAAACATCGTCAAACCAGACTTCTCCGCCACCGTATTCTGGTGTTTGAATACAGACCAAATCCCAGTGAATGGCTGATTTATTACCGTTGAAAGCAGTGTCATAAGCGTTGCCTGGCGTAAAGTGAAAGCTGCCTTTGATTTTTTCATCAAACAAAGTGTCTTTCATCGGCGTATCGATATATGGGTTGACGCCAAATGAAAATTCACCGATGTAACGGGCGCCTTCATCAGTATCTAGTATCTGATTGATTTTGTCTGTGTTATTGGATGTTGCGTTAACGATTTTGCCATCAACAAATTCAAAATGAATACTTTCAAAAGTAAAGCCTTGTTGTATTGACTGGGTGTTATACGACAAATGTCCGTTGATTGAATCTTTGACTGGCGCGGTAAATATTTCGCCATCAGGTATATTCATTACCCCGCAGCATTTAATCGTAGGTATGTCTTTGATTGAAAAAGTTAAGTCAGTACCAGGCCCAACAATCCTAACTTTATCTGTTCTATCCATTAATTCACACAGTGGGGTCATAGCGCTGTCCATTTTGGAGTAATCTAGGTTGCAGACATCAAAGAAGTAATCTTCAAAAGCCTCAGTGCTCATATTGGCTTGTTGAGCTATGGCGCTATTAGGGTATTTCAAAACACACCATTTCGTTTTTGGAATGCGTATGTCTTGAACTGGCCTGCCAAGATATGTTTGATATAATTGCATTTGATTAGTTGGAACGTCTGATAACTCACTGACATTATCGTTGGCTCGCAGTGCGATAAAGGCGTCCATTTTACTCATGCGGTCTGTTTCCCAGCTAGCACTCAATTGAAGCTGTTCGACAGAAGCCCCTTTTAATACTGAGCGTTGCAGTTGGGTATTTACTAGTTCCAAAAACGGCATTGCCCCAACCTTATAAACTTCTTCAATCAAAGCTTTAGTCAATGGCAGTGTGTCATTATTCATTTGAATCAATATCTTCTCACCCGCCTGTAAATTGGTCGAATAATGAATCAAATTTCTGGCAAGTTGTTGCACTCGTGGATCTAACATAAAAACCTCCTGATTTTACGATGAAACTAATCTATCACCAGCATATGTTATTACTTGTCGATAATCCAGTGTCAGACCCACTCGCCATTGATAAATGTATCTATTATTGCTCGATAGTTCTTATCTGTTATAATTTACAAAGTACAAAATAGTATGGAGAGATGCAGGAGTGGTTGAACTGGCCGCTCTCGAAAAGCGGTAGGGCGGTAACGTTCTCAAGGGTTCAAATCCCTTTCTCTCCGCCAAATTAAATACACCCAACTGGGGTGTATTTAATTTGGCGGAACGTGACCAAATCCCTTTCTCGTTATTAAAAACTAATCTTAATATCACCTTTTTTAGGATGCCAAATTCGAACTCGCAAATTTTCTATCGCTGAAAACAACGCAAATAATAACGCTAAAAACAATAAATCTTCCGAAATGACAACCAAAAATAAGTCGTTAATTAAGATGCCTAAAATAAACAATCCAACGCTAAAACTTTGCAAAATCATCTTGATCTTGCCGTATAGGTTGGCGCCAATTGGTCGTCCGTTTGCCTTTGAAAAGATAATGCTTAGTAAAATTCCCGCTAGCTCCAAAATAATCACGATGACGAAAACTTTAACAATAAAATAATCAAAACCGATGTAAAGTAGTACTGTCATGATTAATAATTTGTCAGCAACAGGGTCGATAATTTTACCGATATCGGTAATTTGATTCCGTGTTCGGGCCATAGCGCCGTCAACAAAATCAGTTGAGGCGGCAATGAAAAACGTAAATAGCGCTAATCCAAACCAACCCTTTATCAATAACCAATAAACAATTGGTATCAAAATAAAACGTATAACAGTGACTTGATTAGGCCTGACGGTGTTTGGAATATATCGGAGTATCCATTTGTCGATTATGCCGTCAATTGCTTTTTGTAGATTAAAACCCAATTTCAGCTTTTTTAGCTTCATATTGCTATTGTATAACAAAAATCAGGCTATCGGGTATAATTATATCTATGCAAGAACCATCAATTTTTACACTTATCATTAATGGCAAGATTCCATCACATAAAATTTATGAGGACGACCAAGTCATTGCTTTTTTAACTAATCACCCACTAAGTGAAGGCCACACTTTGGTTGTACCGAAAAAACAAATTGATCAAATTTGGGATTTGGAAGCTGATGATTACGATTATTTATGGAAAACAGCTCAAAAAATTGCCTTACATTTGCGCAAAGTTATGGATGTTGCCAGGGTTGCGGTAGTTATCAAAGGTTTTGAAGTGCCACATACCCATATTCATCTGGTGCCAATTGGACATCAAGGCTTTGTCAATCTAGACCCAATGCCAGAACCGTCAGAAGCCACTAATGACTATTTGGCCTCTGTTGCCGAGCGCATTCGACTGTAATGATTCGCATTATCGCTATTGGTAAAAAACATGAATCTTGGGTAGCCGAAGGAATCGGGCGTTACCAAGAGCGTTTAAAACGCCCATTTGTTGTTGAATGGGTACTTTTACCACATTCACTGTTGCCTAACGACAGAGCGCGCCAGGAAGAGTCACAGCGCATCATTTCGCACCTAAATGCTAATGACTACGTTATCTTGTTGGATGAGCGTGGCAAGATTATTGATTCGCCTGCCTTGTCTAAGCTGTTGTTGGTGCCGCTAGAGGGGTCCAAAGATATCGTAATTATCATCGGTGGTGCATATGGCGTTGACGATACGGTTCATACCCGAGCAAATTTTGTTTGGTCGTTGTCCCAGCTGGTTTTTCCGCATCAGTTAGTGCGTTTAATGTTGTCTGAACAGATATACCGCGCCCAAGAGATCGCCGCCGGTAAACCTTACCACCACGAATAACAACTATTTATTTTTAGAAAAGTGTTTGATTAGTTTGGCTGTTCTATTTGGGTGTAGCCAAAAGGTATTATGCGGCGCATTCTTATCTGAAATACTTGAAATGTTTGTAGTGCCTTTGGGGATATTTTCTTTTGTGGCTGTGCCAAAAAATTCATCTTTGTTTGATAACAATATGTCGATTGGTATGCCACTAATTGTATTCAGGTCGTCGGTAATATTATATTCAGTACTTGCAGCCGCTTCTTTTAGTGTCAGTTGTGGGTTCTTTACTCCTTCACGAATGCTATTGTTATACAAAGCGACAACTTGACTCGGCGTGACATTGTCAATGTTATTTTGTTGATTAGCGGCATCGAATGTATTTTTTAATGATGCATAAATTGAACTTTTCATTAGCCCAGCTAGACTAAGTTTGTCGGTAATTAGTCCAATCGGCTGCATTAGTAGTATTCCTAAGAACCGCTCAGGGTTAGCAATAGCTGCCTTTAATAAGGCTGCCGCGCCTAAAGAGTGAGCTACGGCGTATACTTGCTCGCCTTCTTTAAGCTCAGCGTCCAGAATACTTGTTATTATTTCAGCCTGGCGGTTGATTGGATCGATATCTGGCTTACTAATGTTGTTTCTTGGCTGGCTAAAAGTAAAACTGTTTAAGCCTTCATCATGCATGCTATTCATCAGTTCGGCTAAGTGGTTTCCAGAAGTACTAAATCCAGGTACGACAAGAATCCTGTCGCCATCTTTGTTTATATCTTTATAGTCATGTATTTTAGCTATTCCGAAGTCGGTTTCGATTGAATGTTCAGACATGATTGGCTGTTGCATAATATTATATATATTTAAGCATAAGAATATATATTAGTCAACAGTGATAAAA
This sequence comes from uncultured bacterium, assembly GCA_903899655.1. Taxonomy (GTDB): domain Bacteria; phylum Patescibacteriota; class Saccharimonadia; order Saccharimonadales; family Saccharimonadaceae; genus UBA1547. Next base: position 13,745 of record CAIUKF010000009.1, on the reverse strand, counting down.
ATCGACTAACCTATACTTGACGAAAAACCAAGCTTATGCTATGTTAAGTATGTACTATAAATTAAAACAAAAAAGTAAAAACCTATATGATATCAGCATTTTCTCACCCACTATCCGTCACCGTCTCTTTGTTAGCGGTGTTTGGCATGTTGTCGCATGACACTCAAATCGACAATGCTGTATCGGCTGCTGCATCAAAAACATCTTCAAAAATTACTAGTATTGACCCTGAATCTATAAGGATGAAATTGCCCGAGCAACATACTCATGTCAATAGCGATTCGTTTACATCTGGTACCATTAGTTTACGCGCCCAACAACCCGCTTCGCAAGCCAAAACCGAGGACGAGAAAAAATATATTGCTCAACGACGTTTGTCGGTCAATGCTTTTGGTAGCGAATATTCTTGGCCGTCTATTTAAGAATTTCTAATTCGTGGATAAGGCGCTCTTTAAGCGTCTTTTTTTGTTCCAATTGAGTGCGTGATTCTTCAACCAGGTTAGACGGAGCTTTGCTGACGTATACTTTGTTGCGTAGTCGTGCCTCCAAAGCGGCAATATCTGTGTGGGTTTGTGCCAGGCGGACCTCAAGATTTGTCTGATGTTCGGACATAGTCTCGGCTGAAACATCTAACCAGGCCTCTCGCCCACTGGCAGCGATGCGTAATCCACGCGCCTGATCAACAGGTTGGACATCTTTTAATTTAGCCAACTTTTGGATTAGTTGTGCATTGTCAGCGATCAAGCTGTCGTTTTGGTACAACAGGCTGTAACGTTTGTTGCCTGGTAATTCAGAATCAACGAAACGAATCTCGGTAACTAATTCTTTCAGACGGGCAAATTCGGCAGCGGCGATATCATCGAATACAGGTGTTTTTGGCCAGTTGGTTGATATCAACAGGCTAGTTTGCCATGGTAAGGTTTGCCAGATGGTTTCGGTGACGAATGGTGCAAAAGGGTGAGCAATCTTGAGGCTGGTGTCTAGTACCCAGGCCAACATACTTGGATTGTCTTGTAATTTGCTGGCTTCGATATACCAGTCAGCGACGTCGTCCCAGATGGCGTGGTACATTGTTTCGCTGGCTTCGGCAAAGCGATATGTTTCAACTTTTTGCTCGATATCAGCAATAGTGGCGGTCAATTCGCGAATAATCCAGTGGTCAGCAGGTGTTGTTGGTGTTGGATCGACATTTTTATGGTCTTCGCCGACCTTATCTTCGATAAACCTAGCAATATTCCATAATTTGTTGCAAAAATTTCGGCCGGCAACTACTCTATTGGTGCTGAAGGCTTGGTTTTGACTGGCGCTGCGGTTGGCAACAATTCCCAGGCGCATTGCATCTGATCCGTAACTGGCGATTAACTCCATTGGATTGACGACATTGCCTTTACTTTTGCTCATTTTTTGGCCTTTTTCATCCAAAACCATGCCGTGCAAATAAACATGTTTAAAAGGAACTTTGTCGGTGACGTACAGGCCTAGCATAATCATGCGAGCAACCCATCGGTCTAGCAAGTCAGTACCGGTTTCCATAACGTTGTTGGGATAGAATCGGCTGAGTGGTCCACCGCTTAAAAAGTCGGTCGTAATAAAAGGCCATTGGCCGCTACTGAACCATGTATCAAAGGTATCTTCCTCGCGTTGATAGGTCGAACCGTTGACGACGATTGTTTTTTGGTCGATTCGCTCATCAAAAATCCAATCATCTGGTTTATTAATGTTTTGAAAGGCTGGAATCGGGATTCCCCATGGGATTTGACGTGATATGTTCCAGTCGTGCAGATTATCCAAATATTGAATTAAGACACGCTTGCGGCTTTCGGGAGTGAAAGTGATTTCACCGTCGAGTAAGGCTTTTTTGGCACGCTGTGCTAACGGCTGAACTTTGATAAACCACTGATCTTTGATTAGTGGTTGAATTGGCAGGCCACTTTTGTAGTCATAACCTACAGTGTGTTCGATAGCTGTTTCGCCTCTTATAAGTTCTTCTGTTTTTAGTAACGCTAAGGTTAAGGCGCGGGCTTCTTCAACTGGTACGCCCATTAACTGAGGTGGAACGTTAATCATTTTGCCGTCAAAGTCGATAACTTGTAGGCGCTCAAGATTGTGGCGGTGACCCATTTCGAAGTCATTTGGGTCATGTGCTGGTGTAATTTTTACAGCGCCTGTTCCGAAGGTTTGGTCGACAGCGTCATCAGCAATAATTGGTATTACCCTATCTGTTAACGGCAAGAAAACGCGAGTTCCGATAAGGTCTTTGTAACGGGGATCTTTGGGGTTAACTGCAACGGCTGTATCGCCAAACAAGGTTTCGGGGCGAGTCGTGGCAATGATAATTTCACCAATTTTGTCATAGGTTGGGTATGCAATTTGCCATAATGTGCCTTTTTCTTTTTTGTGGTCAACTTCGATATCTGAATAGCTAGTTTGGTATTTAGTACTGTAATTTACGATGCGCTCACCTCTGTAAATTAGGCCATCGCTAAGTAATTTTTTAAAGGTTCCGTAAACGGTATCAACCACCTTTTTATCAAGTGTAAAAACAAGGTCTTTCCAGTCGGCACTGACGCCTAAGGCACGTAGTTGTAATTCCATGTTGCCACGTTGTTGCTCGACGAAGTCCCAAACTTGGCTGTAAAGCTGTTCGCGGCTGAAATTAAAACGGTTAATCCCCTTTTCGGTTAAGACTTTGTCAAAAACAACCCAAGTTTCAAAACCAGCATGATCGGCGCCAGGAATATAGGCAACATCGCGTCCCTTCATGCGGTAATAACGCGCCATTATATCTTCTAAAGTGACAGTCAAAGCGTGACCAATATGTAGATTGCCGTTAGCATTTGGTGGTGGCATTACGACGCAAAACGGATCACCCTTCCCTGTTGGGTTGAAAGCTTCGCTTTTCTCCCACAAGGCATAGATGTTAGGTTCGTATTGGTTTGGGTCGTAGGCTTTGGCTAATTTCATGTGGGGCTAAATCTCTTAAAGTATGTATATTACACGTGAAATAAAAAAACATAAATATCACTCAGGCTTTCGCGTGAAAACCCTTTAAACACAATCCTTTTTTATTTCACTGTTTGTTTTCAACTTACATTATACCACAGCAGATAGATGGTAAATAGTAGGCGCCACAGGTCATGAGCATAGCCGAATGGATAGGTAATGTTGTTTGCGATGACGTATAATGAATATATGAAGTTATTGGAATGTCACGATAGGCAAGACTGGGATGATTACGTTGTTGAACACGGCGGGCACCCATTGCAATTATCAGGTTGGGGGGATGTAAAAACAGCGCATGGCTGGACGGCGCATCGAATATTTTTGTATGACACAGGCGAACAAGTGGTTGGGGCAGCGCAGATTTTAGTGCGACATTTACCTTGGCCGCTAAGGTCTCTAAGTTATGTACCACGCGGTCCGGTTGTGGATGAGCTTAACGGGGAAGAAACGCTGACTGAGCTAGCTAAATATGCCAAATATAAATATCATTCAGTTGCCTTGACGATTGAGCCTGACAGTAAGGAATATACAGTACCGAAACATTGGCGACAGTCGAGTAATACGATTTTGCCGGCACGGACTATAATTTTAGACCTTACAAAAGCTGAATCTGATTTGTTGGGCGATATGGCTAAAAAAACTCGTCAATATATCCGCAAATCGGGGACTGAAAAGTTTGTGATTAAAAGGGTAAACAATCGACAAGAATTAGACAAATGTCTGGCGGTTTACCATGCGACGTCTAAACGAGCTGGATTTGGGTTGCATGATGATCAATATTATTCCGATGTTTTTGACAAAATGGGGGATTTTTCGCCAGTTTTTGCGGCTTATGTTGACGACCAGCCGATTGCGTTTTTGTGGTTGGCGATAAGTGCGGACACAGCCTACGAATTGTACGGCGGTATGAACGAAGATGGCCAAAATTTACGGGCAAATTACGCTTTAAAATGGTATGCCATTTTAAAGTGCCGCGAGTGGGGCCTGAAACGATATGATTTTGGCGGATTATTGGATGGCGGGATTGCAACTTTCAAAAAAGGTTGGGCGACAGACGAGACTATGCTGGCTGGCACCTTTGACCGACCTTTATCTGTTAGTTATATAATTTGGAACCGCGGATTACCATTTGCTAAGGCTGTTATCAGGCGAATCAAAGCTTTACTTGGCCGACATTGATAAACTTGGGATGACCTCTAATTCATAGGGGCTGATTGGCTGATTTTTCAACGAGTAATAATATCCCATTGATGCAACCATAGCAGCGTTGTCAGTGCACAGGTCAGATGGGGCATAATCGATGTGGATAGGTATGCGTTCGGATAAAATTCGGCGTAATTCGGCGTTGGCGGCAACTCCGCCGGCAATGACGACTGATTTGGCGTCAAAATCATAAAAAGCGCGTTCGGTTTTGTCGACTAGAGTTTCGATTGCTGTTCGTTGGAAGCTAGCAGCAAAGTCAGCCCGCTGGACGTCGTTTAAACGCTGTGCAAGGCCGCTGGACGGAAAAGTGAAGTCAACGCCTGTTTCGTGCTGAACGGCTCGTAAGACGGCAGTTTTGAGGCCCGAAAAGCTAAAGTTGTATTTGCCAGATAATTTCGACTTAGGTAATTTGTATTTTGTTGGGTTACCATTTAGGGCGGCGCGGGCGATTGATGGCCCACCGGGGTAGGCTAGGCCTAAAATTTTAGCAACTTTGTCAAAAGCTTCACCTACGGCATCGTCTTGGGTTTGGCCTAATAATTCGTAATCACCGTGGTCGCGGAATAATACTAGCTGGCTGTGACCACCGCTGACGATAAGGGCTAGGATAGGGAAGGCGGGAGCAGAAGTGGCTATTGGAATTTGGCTGTTGGCTATTAAAGTTGAGCCGGAATCGCCATATTCCATATTCCATATTCCATTCGCTGTTTCCGTTAGGAAGTTAGCGTAAACGTGTGATTCGACGTGGTGAATAGGGTACAAGGGTTTGTTTTTTAAAATCGCCAAAGTTCGGGCGGCCAAGGTGCCGACCAACAATGATCCAATCAGACCGGGGGCGTATGACACAGCAACGGCGTCGATATCATCCCAAGTCAATTTGGCGTCAGATAAGGCTTGGTTGATTACGGGGTTGATAACCTCGATATGACTGCGCGCAGCAACTTCGGGTACGACGCCACCATAAACAGCATGAATATCGATTTGCGAATTAACGACGCTACTTAAAAGTGTGCGCCCGTCCTGTACGACGGCCGCTGCAGTTTCATCACAACTCGATTCAATTCCCAGTATTTTCATCTGTTATATATTAACACACAAGTGTAATTTGGATAAAATTAGTGCTTTTGATTTATCTGTGGGTTGGCTTATAATGAGGATTAATGACGAAAAATCGGTTGGGTATTGACGATAAATATTTGAAGGGCCTGATATTTGCAACAATAGGGCTGGCGTATCTGTATTTAATCTATTCGTATGTTCGTTTGGACACATTAGGTGTTTATGATGCGGCAGGACAATTGGCGGCCGTTGATCATGCCAAGGGTTTTTGGCCAAATTGGCAAGGTTGGTCATCGCGTGATTTGTTGGGCTGGCCACAAGGTTTGATATATCCACCAGGTGTTCACTGGGTTATGGCAGGGCTGGCATTAATTATTGGATCAGTGGCGGCCGTAAAATTAGTTGTCGTTGTGGCGCTGGCGGCTTTACCAATTGCAATGTGGTGGTATCTAAAACAGATAAAAATTGCCGTTAATTGGCGCGGGCCGCTGGTTGTTTTGTTGACGATTATTTTGTTAATATCGCCAGATTATATGGGCAGTAGTGTGTCGAGTTTGTTTTATTTGGGGTTAATTCCAAATTTTGTCGTTTTGCCATTATTGTTTGTATTTTTGGGTCAAGTAACACGATTATCTAAACAGTCTAATTGGAAACATCTTGCCTTGGCGGGGTTAGTATTGGGTTTGTTGGTTTGGTCACACCTAGTAGCGGCGATAGTTGCTGTTATGTATGTCATCGTGACGATGTTGATTGCCGGTATTCAGCGCAAATGGCGGCTGGTCAGATCGTTTTTGATAATAGGGCTGGTGTCGATAGTCGTATCGTTGCCGTTATTAATCAAAATGATTCCGTTAATCAAAGGTCAAATTACATCGGCGGGTGGTATGCCATCACTATTATTGCTGGATATTTTTGTGTTGTTTGTGTCGCTAATTTTGTCGGTGGTCTTGTGGAAAAAACATGTTCGGTTGGGACTAACTCCGGTTTTGATGGCAATTGTTTTTTCGGCAATTGGCGTTGCTGACAGTTTATTGGTTAAAGTATTTGGTACTAGCTTTTTGCTGGAATGGCTGCATGCTTATCGGTTGCAACCTTTTGCATATTTGTTTGCAACTGTATCTGTTGTGCAGGTAATCTCAAAAATTGCCGTTAATCACGAATTTAAGTATATACACCGGGTCAATCTGTTGTCAGTGCCAGTTGTAATCGTAGCGTTAATTGCTAATAACCCTGTAAATTTTGACTATGCGCAGATAACTTTGGGTAATGTCGACAGTATAAAAGGCCGTTTTTTGGAAGATTTTCGCCGTCTTGAGAGTTACCCAGCACCATATACTTTTCAAACAAAATTATTAGCTGCAAATACTAGTACCAGTTGGGCGTACGGATTGTTTATTGAATCATCGCCAAATTCGTCATTTGTCAAATCGTTGTCAAAAAGTCTAAGGCCTACGGCATACGCATCTGATCCCGTCAGCGACAGTCTGGATAGTGTTGTTTTGCCACAAACACGCGTTCAGTCGATGCTGGATTTGTTTGCAATCGATAACATTATTTCACTGGACAATAATTCAGACAATAACATTGGTACATGGACAGTCGGGCAAACAAATCAGTATTATCACAATCAAAAAATGACGACCAAACAATTGGCCCAAGTGCCCGCAGTACCGCTAAGGCCAATATCGACTAATCGGAACGGCGCAGTCGATAAATGGTGGCGCGAAACAGGTGATATGGTTGATTTGCCGTATGACGCCAGCAGTGGGCTGATTGAATCAAAATACAGCACAAATACAGAGTTGACTGTTGATAAATGGACGGACAACAACATTGATTTAAATATACATTCGGACAGCCCAGTACCAGTGTTAATCAAAACGACTTACAGCCCTGGTTGGCACGCAATATCATCGAATGGTAATGACATAAAAATCTGGCGCTGCGCACCGCAATTAATGCTGATTCAAGCAAATGGCGTTGTACACATACAGTATAAATAGTGAATCATCTGTCAATCTACTAAGAACGTCACACTGGCTGGCTATTATTCAGTGTTTTTGTTGTTCAGGGTCCGTCCTAGGTCCGACCCAGGTCGGACCTAGGACGGACCCTGGTTTGGTATAGGCAAATATAGTTGTAAATTAGTATTTGCTTATAAAAGCCTTAGGGTGTAGTATGAAATTATCTAGATAATCAAGGAAACTAGGTAAGTGGGTACTAAATTTTCTAAGTTTTGCGTAATGATTTTGGTGGTAGTCAATCTGGCATCGTCGGTGATTGTAATAGTGTCGCCGCATTTGGTTAGTGCTGACAGTACATCGTATAATTGGTCGTGGATAAACGCTGAACCTGTTGTTGATTCGGTCATCGAATCGAGTTATGTGCCAGTCGGGTTGTGTGAAGGTAATTATCAAACCTTGGAAGTCATGAGCGAGCCGGGTTTTAAACGACTTTGTATGGCGGCAAGTAGTGATGTGAGGTTTGGAACTTATTATGTCGGTAACGGCAATGCTTATAGTGCTGCAGTTGGGTTTAAATATGACTCAAAAATGTATAAAGTTAGAGGAATTTGCCCGTTGTATGACAGTTGCCTGTATCTACCAAGTACCGATTCACTGGCAGTGAAAGAATATTTAACAGATAGCCCGTCTAGGTCTTTGGTTGTTTACAGGAATTTTAGTGGCCGATTAAAACCTGTGGCAGATGCGCACGAATTTGCGCAATTGGAATATATTTTTGATGCATCAAGCCCAGACTATGTCTTTAAAAGCATAACAAGTCTTTATGGTCCGAATAATTACGCTTGGCCGATTGGCGGTTTCGGATCGTCTGACAATGGTGACTGGTTGGCAGTTGAATTTCATGGGCGCGGGATAGGGTTATTGAACGTAAAAACGCTTGAGATGAAGAGGGTATCGATGGCTATTTATTATTTTGGAGGTGGAATGGACCCAACTTTCGACATTTCTGTTAGTGATGACGGAAAAAATATTGCATTTGCTGGCTATAATACTGATTTAAGAATATTCAATGTCAATTCAGATTGTGGAGATGTGGCAACCGAAGAAAACATGTCGGCAATGTCGCCGGTATATAGACCATGCAAAGAGGCCAAGATAAATACCGAAACTTTTATGAATCGATTCAGTTATGCGGCACACCCAAGGTTTAATAGTGAGGGGGGAGAATTAAGCTTTTTTGCTATGTCATATCTGGGTAATATGAAGCAAATATCTCTTAGGGCTGCTGGGTATGGCGGGCAAAGGATAGATTATTTAGCAATGGGCGACTCATTTACGAGTGGCGAAGGTGAAACGGACGACTCGTATTACATAACTGGAACGAATGATGAGTACGAGAAGTGTCATGTCAGCACGCGGTCATACCCATTTATTATTGCGCAGTGGTCACATATAGATCCAACTTATATGAGGAGTGTGGCTTGTTCAGGAGCGATGACTGTTGATGTAGTTGGTAATGATTCCGAATACTTAGGACAGGGAAAGCGTTTAGGAAAAGACAATATGAGCCTAAGTCTAGTAGATGCTGCATTATCCAAGGGCATAGCTTCCACGGATTTTATACAGGGTCGTATTCATCAGGATACTTTTGTTAGTAAATATAAGCCGAAAGTAATAACAATAGGGATTGGTGGTAATGATGCTGGATTTATGGATATCTTAAAATCATGTATTGGTCTAGGCACCTGTGATGCGGCAGGCACTACTGAAGGTAAAGAAAAAATGGCAACTGAGATCAAGGATTTATTTAGTACTTTAGTTAACACATACCAACAAATTCATATATCTTCGCCAAGCTCAAAGATATATGCGATAGGCTATCCGAAAATAATTGTTCCAGATGGTAATTGTAGTTGGCTAATAGGGAATTTGCTTGATAAAACTGAGAGAGAATTTATGAACGAAGGCATTGTTTATCTAAATGAAGTCATAGCTGCTGCCGCTAAAGCAGCGGGTATTAAATACGTGGACATTCAGGATAGTTTTGGAGATTTTGCGCTGTGTGGTAGCGCTCAACCATCTGTAGTTAGGTCTATGAATTCAATTGCGCTAGGTGATGATAGCAATATGTTGAATAATTCGCAATCGTTTAGGTTTATTGGAAATGAAAGTTTTCATCCGAATTCACTTGGGCATCAGTTAGATGCCAGTTCAATTTTAGGTTCAGTGGGGAATATTATGGATTATGAGTACTGTAGTAATGGTGTAGTAGTTTGCCCCGACCAGTCTGTTGTAGCCCCAGAACCATCAACGTATTGGTTACAAAATAACTACCATAATTATCCTAAACAGATTGTTTCTAACTTTGTATCGATTTTGGATAATTTAGGCAGTAATTTGATAGCAAGTGTAAAGCTTAATGCCAGGATGCTGCAGCCATTATCATCAGCTGTTATTGAGATTCATTCGAATAGAATTTCCTTAGGTCATTTTATTACGAATAGCGATGGATCGCTTGATGTTGACGTAATTTTGCCACATGACTTGGAAGAAGGTTATCACACGGTACATCTGTTCGGAACATCATATTCGGGGGAAGAGGTTGATTTGTACCAGGTGATTGAAGTAAGAAAGCCATATATCCCGTTGGACGATCAATCAGGTGTAAATATTAGTTTAGAAAAAGACGTATTAATTAGTGAGACATTAGATAGTTTGCATAAAATGCTTGGAATAGTGAATAGTAACCAAGCGGTACTCAGTCAGCATATACAGAGTCATTTAAATCTAGATATAAACAAGGATTTCATTCAAAATGATAATGAAAATATTAATAACGCTAGTAACATTATTAATGATTCATTACAACTGGACGGTAACGTGTCAGTGAAAGGTGATTACATTAAAGCAAATGAGCCTATAGCACTACAGCCAATTGTCAAAAGTAATATCATGAGTAGCGGTGACAACTCGGGAATCTTATCAATAGTGTTAGCTTTAGTGGTAATCGCCCTGGTATTGTGGGTTATTGTCGGCGTCATAACTCGGGTATAAGTGAGCTCGTTGCTTTAATGAGTTGGTACCAACTACCTCGGGCTGTTCCATCGCAACGTATGCTAATTAGAGAAACTCCTTGGCCATTTTCGATTAACGAGCCTAGAGTTGTATTATTCGTCTGGTAATTAATATTTGAGTCAATTTGATTTAATTGAATAGTGTAAGTACATTTTGTATTTGTTTTTACTTCAGTGAAGTCCTTATACGCCATGCTAACTGCAAATTTGGTATTAAAACTATCCGTAGAGACTAAATCGTTACTAGATGATTGATTGAATGTATCACTATTATTTAAAATCGGTAGGTATTGCGATTGCATATTACTTAACTCTTGGAGAGATGTAATATTCTTTCGCATTGAGATTGAGGTAATACAATCATAGTCTCCAGTCGGCCAATCTCCAGAACGGTTTGTGCTACAAGCGGCTTTATATTGCCATGCGTCACTTTTATTTGATATAGCTAGTATCTTTCCATACAGACCTTGCATTTGTGAGTCCAGTGTTTTGAACCTATTATGGTCAACACTGTCTAGTATTGGGTTTGAAACTAGATTATACAAAGCGAATATTACAATTGGCGATAAGATTATCAGTGAAGGTGTTAATATTTTTAGTAAATTTTTATTGGATTGTTTTTTACCGTTTATGGTTTTACTCATATACTTAATATAGCATGAGTCTTAGCTTTCAACATATTATTAACTATATTTTATCATTACTAATCTGGTATTAGCAAAATATCAACGATATATTTAATAAATTACTTTACAAATTTAAAAACGTGATATATTCTGAGATAGAACTTAGGTACAACTATCAATGCAGGGTAGTAGCCCTGTCTTAATAAATTTATGGTGGGGGTAATTACATGCCAAATCAAAATGTAGTAAAAAATATAACAAATGAAGATTATTATCAGGTAGTCTCTAAAGGGAATAGAGGTGGAGCGATTTATGATAACGATATAGATTATAAATTCTTTCTGTCGCTACTAGAAAAATATTTATTCAATAATGATTCGGTTCAAGTCTTGGCGTACTGCCTGATACCGGATCATTTTAGTTTGCTGATGAATCAGGTTGGTGATGATGGAGTGAAAAAATTGGTTCAAAATATTTTGGCGGGGTATAATCAATATTACTTTGACCAATACGGTGTTAATAACTTGTTGAGTGATAACAATTACGATATATCAGCCGTAAAATCTGATGATTTGCTGAGCGTCAGCCGACGTGTCCACGTGGCTGCGGATGGTTGGTTGGATTATCCGCTGTCGTCGATTCGGGCTTATCTGTACGATGACAAACCGACTTGGTTGGATAAAACACATATCGCCGATGTTTATGGATCGGCGGTTAAATATTTGTCGTACCTAAAACAAAACGGACTGTGATAGGCTGTTTTATATTTGTTAATTTTTTATCTGATTTCTCGACCAGCGGCCAATACTTTTAGTTTGTTCATCATCGCTGGTAGACCTTGATTGATTGTATCGTGTACTTCTTTGACCGACATAAAATTAATAGTTTCCAATCTGGCTTTTGATGAAGCTTCAATTATGTCATATTTGTTTTTAAAGCCAGTCTCCGCGTAATTACCAGATTCTTCAATAGCTGCTAAGTCGGCCTTTTCTTCTGGAGTGAAGCACGAAAATCCTTGCAGCCTTAGTTCATTAACAAATAGTTGGCGTTCTTCTGGTGTGGTCGGTTGATTCGTGACGACGATACCACCGTCAATGTCTGAACCACGTACAGCCTGGTTGCGACCTACCGAACAATCTGGATGGCACCAAAATGAATTAAAATCGACAATTTCTTTTAAATTTTTAGTGCGTATGTGTATCTTATCTTCGGGGTGCTCTTTTAAATACTCAAAACGTTTTGCCATTTTATCTGTATCGCGCATAGTATTATGTAATACTTTTTTTGACATTTCTCGAACTTGATCGGGAATTTCATCCTGGATTGATTTATGTCTTTCGGTTTTAGACTCGTAGTATTCGGTCATGATTTTATGTCAGCGCAATGTTTATTTTTTATGTAACTTTTATATATATTTACTATAGTCTAAAAACGCTAATTTGTCAATGGCAAACAGCTTTTTAAAAACAAGACAGTGGTATTAAAAACCGATTTGGAAGCGTTCGCGAATGCTGTCGGTCGAAACGCGGACTTCGCTGCTGTTAGGCAGGATGGCGTAGACTATTGTGATTGCGAATATTACTGCAAAACCACACATAACAGATGGAATAGCGCGAGTTGAGGTTGGCTCAAGAATATTAAATGCAATTGTAGGCAAGACAAAGGCGGCGTAACCAAAGGCCATTGATTGCAGGGCTTTGCGTCGAGCTGGCATCTGGCTGCCCCAATAAATCGCCAAAACCGTACCGATTGCTAACCAACCGTAATAATAGGCCATGTATAAATACAAACTGCCGTCTGAAATATTAAAGACTGCATAATTGGCGGCGCATTCATGGGCTACAAACGAACTGGTGCCGATGATATTGGCAGCTAAAAAGCCAATACAACTGGCATAGGCAGCGCCAACTAATAATGGTTTTTTCTTGTCGGCCAAAGTGACGATAGCGTGCATACCCAGGGCGGGCAACAATGTGATAGCACCGTAACCCAGTTGAGCCCATTCGATGTGTGTCAAACCAAGACCACCGCAAATCATATATTCAGCCAACTGAAAGGTCCCAAGTGATATCAACAAAGCGGCCGACAAACGTTGGATTGTACTGACTTTATATCGCCACAAGGTGTAGGCGGCCGAGCTGAACTCGATTAATAACGTTGCTAACATTACAGGGGGTGAGAAACAAAAAAATTTGCCTTGGTATTTTTTAAACATGATTAATGACATTATATCGTATTTTTATGTATCTGTTAATTGATAGTTTTTAGGATTAGCACTATGATATATAGGTAATGATTAAATGATGGGGTATAAAGTGAATATTATTGAGACCAAAAATCTGACAAAATACTACGGCAAATCACTTGGTATTCATAACGTCAATTTGACTATCGAGCAAGGTGAAATATTTGGCTTTATTGGGCCAAATGGAGCTGGTAAATCGACGACAATTAGAACATTATTGGGGTTGATCCATCCGACCAGCGGCAGTGCGACGATATTTGGCAAGGATATCACTAAATTTGGCCCAGAAATTAACGCCGAAATTGGTTATTTACCGTCTGAGGTTTTTTACTATGACGATATGAAGGTTATTGATTTGCTGCGCTATTCGGGCGGTTTTTATAAAAAAAATTCAAAAGAGATTGAGCAACGTATTAAACAATTGGCGACTTATTTGGATTTGGATTTAAAGCGTAAAATTGATGATTTGTCGTACGGCAACAAAAAGAAAGTCGGTATTATTCAGGGTTTGTTACACCAGCCAAAATTGATTATTTTGGACGAGCCAACCGGTGGCTTGGATCCGTTGATG
>CAIUKF010000008.1 GCA_903899655.1 uncultured bacterium | reverse complement strand
GCTGATGCTATATTATTAGTAAGCATCTGTTTGAATCCCAAATTTAGATTCAAAACAAAAAAACGACCACATCTGCGAGATTGGTCGTTTTTTATATCTTTATATTCTAATGTTTAACTTTAAATTTAATTGGCAAGATTTCGGCATGAATAACTTCGGTGAAATTATACACCCGAAGCCTAGATGATGACTCACCATTACTTATAGATACCCTGTATATAAATGCATTTTCGCGATTATCTGCAAGGAACTTCAACTCATTGCGCGACAAGAAGTATGGCCCTTCAAGTTCTTTGGATGTCGTTTTGACCTCTATAAACTTCTCACGACCGTCAGGAAAATACGACCTTACATCATAGCCACTCCAATCATGAGCGGCACATACCTCACAAGCCAAATCATTTTTGCCCATAATCTCTAGAAATCTCTTTTCAAGGTTTAAAACTAAATCCTCACCAAGCTTACCCATATCCGAGTTGGTCTTGTGCGAATTTACCCAGTCAATTTTATGTGGTTCTTTGTAGTATATTTCTGGAGGAATATTGTTAGTCATATTTTATCCAATCAAAAACTTGATTAGCACAATTAGGCCAATTGAGGCCCAAAATATGTTTAATAGTGCGACTTGGATGATTTGTTTTGAAAATGCGTCAATCATAATACCAATGCTGCCAGTAAAGTTTAATGTCTGAAAGACAGCTCCACCAGCTGATAAAACGCCAAAACTTGCAAGAGCATATGCCAATATTAAAGCGACCATTCCATACCAGCCACAAATCTCAGTGAATTTTGAAGGTTTTATTTTAAACATATTCATTATTATACTCTTATGACCGCGCCATCGCCCAAAGCGCTGACTTGTTTGTACTAAACTGCGAATTGCTATTACTTGATAGTTCAACTATAACACTTGGAAGGTCACATACCTCTTGCAACCAGCTGTCATATGTACCTGTTATCGAATAGCTAAAAGCTCCACTATTGCCTGTCATATTTTGATATCCAGTCAAATTCGAATATTCGTCAGCCAAAGCCGCCGAATCCCCAACTTGATTACCAATCGCATACCCAGCGTTACCATGAAAAGACATAATCAAACGCGGATTTAGTTGAAGAGTAAAATCAGCTAAGGCCTGACTTTCTGGTTCTGATAAAGCATTTGGACCACCACCACCTGGTACAGGTTGGTTATTAGGGTCAACGATATCAGTTTGCCAGTCATTGGTTGGAAAATTTCGGTTTAAATCAACGTTGTTTGAATTATTCCGTCTGTCTGCAGCCAATCCGTCGGGATTGATGCTGGATATGACAACTATCGTTTTGTCGGCTGGAATATTGCGAGCATTTAATTCCAGCTCATCAGCCCATTCATCCATTAAATATTTAGTGCTTTCTTCATTGCCATGAATATTGCCTACATAAAGTACGACTTTACTGCCTGATCCAAAATAATGAGCAACAATTGGGCGACCCTCAACCGAGTAAGCAATCGTCGATGATGTACCACAGGCTGTTCGCGTCGCAAAATCCCATGTATCATACTGAATAACTCCGTAGCTGCTAGTTAATCCCGCCTTGATATGTATATTTATATCTGTACAAATTGTCACGTCCGTATATGCTATTAACACCTGGCTACCTGATTTCGCAATCGCCACCGGCACACCACTAACCGTAACAAATTGATTAATATCTTGGCTATCACTCAGTGGCGAATCAAACGTCAATACAATTGTTTGTGACACCGGCAGGCCATAATTGCCAACATTTACATCTGTCACAGTTGGTCCATCTGATGTACTAAAATCTAATTTATAAGGGTCGACCAGCGAACTATTATCATTAGCGACGACCTTGTCAATAGTTATTTCATAATCAGCGTTTCGTCCCAGGTCATCAGCGATTGATATGATGGCTTGCTTATCTTTAAACTCTGTCGTCGACGGAATAGTCGTCCGCTGATCGTTAACTATTTTTTCAATTATAACACTAGCGCTGGATACATCTTTATCAAACGTCACAATGAATGTTTTTGGTTTGTCATAAATGGTTTGGTTATTGGCAATTGACGCGCTAACCACACTAACGGCTTTTAGGGTTGTTATCGAGCGGCTGGCTATCGTCTCAACTTTTTGCTGGTTGAACATACGGTAAATTTTGACATCGTATTTTTGGCCCTGCAACAGATTAAGCGAGGCAATATTGCAAGTGAGCTTATTGCCTTTGACTGGACAGCTGACTACTTTTCCGTCAATATCTAGCTGATAGCTAAAAACTGAATCACTTTCAGATAAATTGATTGATAATGGTTTTGAAGTTGGCACTGGGACGTCCAGCGTATCAACTTTAACTGATGGTGACTGTGGTATCGATATATCAAAGGTTTTTTTCGCAAGCCAACCACCAAACAGCGCAACACTTACTTTGGTATTGCCGGCCATAGGGGCCTTTTGAGCGCTAAAACAGGTTTTTAAAGATATGATTGGCAAACTGCCAATTTTAGCCACGTTTTCATAACTAACATCAAACCCCGAATCACTACTTACCTGCCGATTAACGTCTGGTAGTAATGTTAGATGTGAAACGCATGTTGGCTGACCGTATGAAAATTGGACAGGCTCAGCTTGCATGAAAATAATCGAACCGACAATGAACGATAACAAAAATAGACCGAACAAAATTATAATCCAGCGATGTAAACTGAGTATCTTGTCAAAGATATTTTTGACTGTTTGTTTTAAATGCATCCATGCTTATTTTAGCATAATTGGTATGATTAACAGATATTTTGACCAAGAAAAAGACCATCCTATTCGGATGGTCTTCTTATAATTCGGCACCGTGCTAGTTTCCCGCTTGTGGCAGTATAATCGCCGCTGTTGAGCTTGACTTCTGTGTTCGGAATGAGAACAGGTATTTCCTCAACGCCATGGGCACCGAATTGGTTGGAATAATCTATTCCAACCTATCGATGCCCAATGATTATGGGCACGGTCATTTGTATGTAAAAATCTTGTTTATAAAAATTGACAAATCAATGGTTACCATTAATTACTAGTTAAGTCTACCCTATTACCCCTGTTAATGCAAGCATTAACGTTGGTAATAAGGACATAAAAAGGCGATGGGACTGTTAGTACGCTTCAGCTACACATGTTACCATGCTTCCACCTTGCGCCTATCAAACTGATAATCTTTCAGTGTCCTCATAGGGAAATCTTATCTTGAAGTTAGTTTCGTGCTTAATATGCTTTCAGCGCTTATCTATTCCGAACATAGCTACTCGACAATGCAGCAGGTAGCCACAATCGATACACCAGAGGTTCGTCCGCCCCGGACCTCTAGTACTAAGGGTGGATCTTCTCAAATTTCCTAACGTCCGTACCGGATATAAACCGAACTGTCTCACGACGTTCTGAACCCAGCTCGCGTACCACTTTAATCGGCGAACAGCCGAACCCTTGGAAGGTGCTCCCCCTCCAGGATGTGATGGGCCGACATCGAGGTGCCAAACAGCGCCGTCTATGTGAACTATTGGGCGCTATAAGCCTGTTATCCCCAGGGTAACTTTTATCCGTGTGCGCTATCGATCCCACGTTCATGTACATAAATGTACTATATAGCGGGTCACTTGCTCCTACTTTCGTATCTGCTTGGGATGTACCCCTCACAGTCAAGCTGGCTTGTGCGCATACACTATCGCTTCGATTTCCATACGAAGCTAGCCAACCTTTGAACGCCTCCGCTACTCTTTAGGAGGCAACCGCCCCAGTTAAACTACCCACCATACACGGTCCCGTTACCAGATAATGGTAACGGTAAGATCAAGATCACAACAAGGGTGGTATTTCACTTGGTGCCTCCACAAATACTTGCGTATCTGCTTCGAAGGCTCCCACCTATTCTACACATGTTGTAAGCCGGATCAATGTAAAGCTGTAGTAAAGCTCCATGGGGTCTTTTCGTCCTGGTACGGACAGACGGCATCTTTACCGCCAATGCACTTTCACCGAGCCCTTCGCTGAGACAGTTTCCACATGATTACTCCATTCGTGCGGGTCAGAACTTACCTGACAAGGAATTTCGCTACCTTAGGACGGTTATAGTTACCGCCGCCGTTCACTGGGGCTTCAGTTCGCACCGTAAAGCGCTCCCCTTAACCTACCAGCACTGGGCAGGAGTCAGCCCCTATACATCTTCTTTCGAATTAGCAGAGACCTGTGTTTTTGGTAAACAGTTCCGTGGAATCTTTAGCTGCGGCCCCCACATCGTTAGATGCGAGAGGTCGTGCTCAAGATCATTATATTTCTATATGATTTGTCTATCTCAGTAAAAAATTTTGTGATTTAAAAGGTTTTTGATGCAATATTTCGTTAAAAATACTGCATACTCAATTATCTATTTTCAACCACCTTTCACCAAGTTAGTTGAACACGGCTCACATCGAATGATGTGGGGGCAGACCTTATCCCGAAGTTACGGTCGCTTTATTGCCGAGTTCCTTAGCGAAGGTTCTCTCGTAAGCCTGAGTCTACTCGACTCGAGCACCTGTGTTGGTTTGCGGTACGGGCGGCTATAACCACGCGTATACCTGCTTTTCTTGCCAGTGCTTTGATCAAAATCGCGACTCCGAAGAATCACTTTCACTCCCTTTGCGTTCCCGCTAGGTTGGACGAATACATACCATGAATTCGCTTCGACTACTTCACCGTAAACAGTATACAAATTATAACCGGTTCAGGAATATTAACCTGATGTCCATCGCCTACGCTATGCGCCTCGGCTTAGGCCCGACTAACCCTGAGATGATTACCATGGCTCAGGAAACCTTGCTCTTACGGCCGAGGGGATTCTCACCCCTCTTATGGTTACTCATTCCAGCATTCTCACTTCCTACCGCTCCACCTAACTTTCCAGTTAAACTTCACTGCTGATAGGAACGCTCCTCTACCACGTGTGTAAATAAATTTACATCACATCCATATCTTCGGTAATATACTTGAGCCCCGTTACATTTTCCACGCAGAATCTCTTGACTAGTGAGCTGTTACGCACTCTTTAAATGAATGGCTGCTTCTAAGCCAACATCCTAGCTGTTTAAGAAATTCCACTTTGTTTCCCACTGAGTATATATTTAGGGACCTTAGATGATGGTCTGGGCTGTTTCCCTTTTGAGCGCCGAGCTTAGCCCCGACGTTCTGACTGCCAAAATACCACCAACGGTATTCGTAGTTTGTTAAGGGTGGGTATCCTTGCGGACCCCAGTCCTTTACAGAGCTCTACCCCCGTTGGCTATTTAATTGACGCTAGCCCTAAAGCTATTTCGAGGAGAACCAGCTATCTCCGAGTTCGATTGGCATTTCACCTCTAACCACAAGTCATCCGAGCATTTTGCTGCATGCGGCGGTTCGGCCCTTCACTACCTGTTACAGTAGCTTCAGCCTGCTCATGGTTAGGTCACCCGGTTTCGGGTCTAATTCCTAGTACTTTCGGCACCTTCACGCTGGACAAAATGCATCTGTGGGCACATATCACTAGATTTTGGCTTTGCGAAATTCGTGAAACGTATAGATATATACGTTGAACGGATTTCACTTTGCCAAAATCAGCGCTATGCGTCCACAGAGTATTTTGCTCAGTGCGAAGGTGCCAACGCCCTATTCAGGCTCGCTTTCACTGTGGCTCCGTCAATTGACTTAACCTTGCACTAGAAATTAACTCGCTGGATCGTTCTACAAAAAGCACGCCGTCACCCGTATAAATACAGGCTCCGACACATTGTAAGCACACAATTTCAGGATCTATTTCACTCCCCTCCCGGGGTTCTTTTCACCTTTCCCTCACGGTACTGGTTCACTATCGATCGTATATTATATTTAGCCTTGGCAGGTGGTCCTGCCGGATTCAAACAGGATTTCTCGTGTCCCGTCCTACTCGAGAAAACACAGATAAGGTCAACATCGTTTTCGCATACGCGACTTTCACGTCCTTTGGTTAGTCATTCAAACTATTCCGCTAACGATGTAAATTTTTTACCTTACCCACTATTTTCAGTTCGTGGTCATAAGTCAGAATTACTAAAGTAAACTTTAGTACTCTGACCTATTCTTGTGTAATCTCACAACCCCTTATACATATTCGTCTGAAAACTTATTTGCCGCGGTAATAAATTACCAGGCAAAAATGTAAAAGGTTTGGGCTGATCCAGTTTCGCTCGCCACTACTCCCGGAATCATTATTTATTTTCTCTTCCTTGACCTACTAAGATGTTTCAGTTCAGTCAGTTCCCGTCAAATCTCCTATATATTCAGAGACAGATAATACGACATGACTCGTATTGGGTTTCCCCATTCGGATATTCCCGGATCAAAGCTTGTTGACAGCTCCCCGAGACTTTTCGCAGTCTTCCGCGTCCTTCTTCGGTAATATACGTCTAGGCATCCATTGTGTGCTCTTGAGTACCTTTTTATGCATCGACTTAACTAGTAATTAGTAATAACCATTATTACAAAATTACTTGCCGTCAATATTTAAAAAACATTTTCTTTCTTACATACAAATTGTTAAAAAACTTGTGTCTCACACCTTGAGGTCACATTTACACACATCAATTTGATGCATATCGTCTGATCTCAAGTCTTCCCATCGTACCACTAGCTCTCGCCTGCTGTAAAGTGGTATCTGTTGTTGTTTTTGCAATAAATAGAACCTCTTACGATGCACTTTTTACTGCGTATCGCCAGAGGTTCAATTGAACATTCGCTAACTTCTAACTACTTTACTCTACACGCGTGAGTTTTGCAAGAGGTTTTTGGAAGATTGTTTGGAGATATTTATAATTTACTCCTACTGAGCTCGGCAGAGAAATTTCTTAATTTTCAGTAACTACACACCCGCTTCAAGTTATAATTGATATATGGCAAAATCATTTTTTAGTTTTACAGATGAACAAAATAACCCCGCTAGCCCAAATCATGCAATTTTTCCAATATTTTGTCATCGAAATGGAGAAACCGTTCTTCTTGGAACAGGATTCTATATATCCAGCGCAGGCATATTTGTCACCGCAAAACATATTTTTGAAGACGAAATACCACCGTTTTTTTCAATTAATTTTCTAAATGATAATGAATACATGATAAGAGGCATTAATAAAATAATTTCAAAAGAACAACTAGCTCTGTCCAACTATGAGCCTAGCGAAGGTGAACTTCTTAGTACGTATGCTTTTCCTCACACATTAGTAAATAAAGATATTGATACAGACACTACAAATGTAAAAGTTATAGCAAATAATATTCATGGCACCGTAATACAGAGTGAGCCCAAAGGTTTTGGAATAGTAAAAGGAAAAGTATTGGTAGCGGATATGACAAATAAAGGTGGATCTAGCGGTGGACCAGTGTTTACTCCGTCCGCAAAAGGTGTTATTGGACTTAATTCTAGCGGATCAGACAGTAATTACTTTGTTATATCTCTAATTTCTCAAATTCGCGACCTAGTGATTGATGGTGTATGTTTTCAAAATAAGACAAATGATTTAAAAATAGTTACTATAGATGAGTTGATAAAACTAGGATATATCAAAGTGATTTAAATCACTATCAAAAAGTCTTTAAATAATAGACTAAGTTTGCGAAAATCATTTTAAGATGATGGCTTTATATAAAAAAGCACTCAAGAAACCCCGGCACGCTAAAGCTCATTAGCAATATTTTGAACAAGAAAGTTATAAATATTTTATAGCTTATACCACTTAGATTCTGTAATTTTTTTTAATTTTGTCCCAACGCTCGTTGTGCTCAACTGGATTAAATCTTCAAGATATTTTTTCGCGTCATTTATTGGCTTATTCGGACTATACATATATTGAGATTGTTTTTCCATATAAAGCTTGTCGAACAGTTCCGTACGTGTATTATAATATTGAAGAACACTCTCGGTTGAAGTAGACTCTGGTGAACCCATGGCATCAAGCGTTTCTTTGGTTATATCAGCTAGAATTCTCTGTTTGTTTGCTCGTATATGTTCTATGTCACTTGCAAAGCCAAGTCCATTATAACGAATGGCGTTATCAAGTAGCTGTGCTTTATTATAAAAAGAAGTAATTGCGTCCCACTCATCTTTATCGAAATCACGAGAAAATAGATGTTTGTGTGTAGGCCAGCTATTGACTTGTAAAATTTCTAAATCTACATCCAGATTACCACTTCTAACATGATCTTTAGCGCGCTCAATTGATCGTTCCGCATGTTGTATTTCAAGTAGCAACGACGTTGCGGAATCCCGTTTATGATCTTTTTTCTGACGAATATATACAATATATGCAATTAAACCAACAAAGAGCGTCACAAAAGTTTGAAATGAATTTGAATTAATAAAATCCGTAAACTCTTTCATTATTTTTTATTCAACTTGCTGATCTTATCAAGAGTATTATCATCTAATTTATTAATCAAATCTAACATAGATGAAATGGTATCTACTTCATCCTTGGATGGTAACTTATTGCGGCGGTATTCATCAAGCATAATACGCTGCTCTTCTATAATCTCCATAGCTTTTTCATATTTTATAATTAGATCTTTATAACTATCTTCATCAAATCCTGAATTTTTATCTTTAATAATCTTTAAACTAGCGCGCAATTCAGCGATTGTTTTATCCGAGGATTTAATGTTACTTGCATTCGATAGATCACCACTCATATACTACTCCTTCATATATTTGATATAAGTATACGACATAACACTAGCCAATATAAAGCATGGGGGTATTCTGCTAGTTTATCTATTTATTACTTCTTATCCCAAAGCATAAAATTAATCATCATATCAATATCATAGACCTTAGAAGAACGTCTCTCTAAAACAAAAAACTTCAAGGATGGTTCCTATGTCCATAAAAACCATCCCAATATGATTTATTATTTAGTAACCATAGCAACTTACACTACCAGAATATAAACTATAGCAATTAAAACTACTAGGAGATTGCTTCACGACGGTTTGTTGAACAACGGTTTTAGCTGGTGGTGTATCGGCTATAGTCGTTTCAATACCCTCACTATTCTTAGCGCAAAAGTCTTCACTCTGATGAGTAAAACCGACGTTTATATCTTTAAACTGTTCAGCGTTGTAATACCTATAACTACCGTCCGAACAATACATATATTGGTATCGCCTAGTACCCTTGGCGGTAATTTGGTCTACAGTATCAGTTTGGCTCGTCGATGTTGTGAACCCAAAAATAAGATTATAAGTTATTTGTTTTTGACCGTCTTTACCAACCTGCTTAACTTCAGACTGACCAAGTTCAAGATTTCCATCACTAACCGTTGTAGAATTATATTTTATACTATCAGTGGTTGTATATGTACCAAAAATAACTACCAATATCATAACCAAACCAAAAACAGAATATAGAATTGGTCGGATTGGGAAGCGCTTCTCTTCATGAAAGCGTTTCCATAATAAATGAGTTGTTATCAAGACGACTATCATAGTAACGAAAAAACAAAATACAGCAGTACTGATAGTAATAACTTTGACGACACCAAATGCATTGACGGCAATAGTGCTAGCAAGAACTATAGTCGCAACAACAACCAGGAACCAGCACCACGTCATTATCAGCCAATTCATTAAACCAGTAATTCTTAATTCTATTGGCTCTCCCCACTTCTTAAGTCTAAAAACACTAATTGTGAGATATATCCCCATAATAAACAATGACAATGCCAGTAGTCCTATAAAAATGAAATCAATAGCGCCATAAATAGGCCAAACTGATGATATATTAATTGTAAGAAACGTCAGCACAAATAATATAAGAATAATCTCAATAGCAATCTGAGTATTATGTAGCCTATTTACAGCCACCTGCTGTTTTTTAATTAGCGAATCTTTGTGATTACTACTTGATATACTAACCTGTAATTTACTCATATGATTAATCCTTATCCCCATTGTACTCTACCTTATAATAAGTAACGTCAGCCACCTTAAAACATCTATGGAGTTGACTTGATCTCCGTCATACTCGTTGCATCGATAACTGCCGTTGAACCTATGCTTACAATATCGCTTTTTAATACAAGGCTCATCAGTAGATTACTGTCACTATTGATAAATAAGATAAACTTATTTTCCCAAGACGCATAATTGACTAAAACAGTACTACCAATAGAGAATTTACTATGCCCTTTCGATAAGTAGAAAATAGTATCTTTTGTGCCGTCACTAAATTTTACTGGCACAGTTATAATTACAGTGCCGTCTGATTTCTCTGTAATACTTTTAATTTCACCATACTGGCAATAAGATATATATTTAGGGTCATCATTATCACAGCCCCTATATTTATCACTCGGTAATCCTACTTGTGCTGGAATCAACATTAATATCGCTATAATAGCGACTATTAATATAACCCACCATTTTTCTTTAGCCATCATAATTATATTTGTGAACATTCTTTCCATATCGTTTATTATAATCTACTTAATGACATTAAAGTAAATATTAATTTCAAAGAGACCACCATTACGAGTGTTACCGTAAGACTTTCGAGGACGGCTCCTATTAAGCGTACCAGAGGACGTTCCTCTATAGGTGTTATTTTGTGTCAGTTTATAAATTGCCTACTTTTTATTCCAAGGTCGAAAATTAACCATCGTTTCAATATCATATAAAGTGCCATCAAATGTCAGTACACGGGCATTTAGGCTAGTTATTCCAACGCTTTGACAATTTTAGCGAACATCACTTCCAATTTTGACAAGTCCATCGTTTCCGCTGCGATTCGTGAAGCCTCGTCGTTTTCATCACCGACAACAAGACTCCAATCTATTTCGTAATTTGCATCTTTGGCTAGTCGAGTCCAAAATACCCGTTGCGCACGACCGTTACCTTCACGAAATGGGTGTATGTAATTCAGCTGATCATAAAAATACGCCAGACGATTAATAAATTCATCTTTCGGTAAACCCTGTAAGTTTCTCTCTTTATCCAGTTCAGCAAAAACATAATCGGAGGCAGTATTAATCTTGCCAACAATCAAAAAGAACTCCGCATCTGCATTATTTTTCTTGATATCAATAATTCTAATTTGACCCGCCCAATCATAAACTCCTTTAAACAACTGCTTATGAATAAGCAATAATTCATTAAAATCATTTGTTCGTGGGATATCAACAGACGCAAGTTCAAGTTCATTTGCAAAAACAATCTGTGGTTCAACCTTTTTCAACTCTTCAGATGACTTGACGCCCAACAGATTTTTTAGGTCGCCAATATTTTTATCAAAATATGGGTCGACAAAGACCATTACAAATTTCCGTAACGGGCTCGAATCTTTGCAGCAGCTGATTTTGCCGAAACCTTGCCAGTAATATAATTATCAGCAATCTTACGGGCTTCAACAGATACCTTCAAACCTTCAAGCTTTTCATTAGCAACAGCTTGTTTAACCGCTTTTTTTCTATTTTTTATAGTTAAACTCATATCTATATTATACCAAATTATTTGGAAAAAACTTAGTGCAGATTACTTGCCAACTACTTCTTATTCCAAGGGCGAAAATTCACCATCGTTTCAATATCAGGAAAAGTACCATCAAATGTCAGCACACGATCGTCCAAACCGATGAAAGCAGCTGGTTTTTTGGTTGGAAACGAAATATCCAAATTTTCACGTCCCTGTCCGCCGGCATCCAGCCATTTTTTGCGCTGCTGAACAAACCAGTTCTCCATCGCCTCTTTACCACCATCGATATTAGTCCGCGATGAATAGATTTGAACGTCAAATTGCGCCGTCGCCTTTTCTAAAAACTCAAACAACCCTGGCACCGCATCATCAGATATAACATCAGCCCCTTGCCAACCGCTGGTATACAAATTACAAACCCCATCAAAATCAAGACTTAGTACTTTTTTATTCATTTTTCTATTGTAACAAATTTCAACCCCCTTTTGGGGACGGTTCCTTAAATCTATAACTAATCAAAATCCAAACACTCTTCATCTGTCTCGATACTGACAAACTTTTTGAATTGATCAATTTGCCTATTTGTATCAATTGATAACATCTGACAAGCAAGATCAATATCTGTTAGTCCACTTCTAAAGATATAGTCATTCCAACTACCCCATTTATAACCGTCTGGAGTCTTACATAGTTTTGCCTTAACTGGATTCTGTAATATATATCTTAGTGTCGCTAAAAATTGTTTTTCATCAAGTATAGCTTCACTTTTATACCTATCTTGGAATAAATGACCAACTCTATTGTGAAGTTTGTTGTACCATGCAGCATATCTAACACCAATTCGTTTCATTATATTACCAATATCATCCGATTGCTCTTTGATTAATAAATGAACATGATTACCCATTATCATATAAGCATATAATTCAAAATTTGAATCAGCTTTTATATCACCTAATATCTTTAGATAATTCTTCTTTTCTTCTTCTGTGCTGAATATATAATCCCTATTTATGCCACGAACCATAACGTGATAAATTCCTGTAGGGCTTTTTTGTCTGGCTAATCGTGGCATTTCATTACCTCGTAATATGTTAATTATCGATACATTAAGTTTAACATAAGTATTATATAAGCAATAATATTTTAGCCATAGGGGAACCGTCCCCTTGCTTACCTCTGACCTCGCGAGGTCGGAGTTTCAAGTCCAGGATATTCACCAAAGAAAAACACCCTCGAATGAGGGTGTTTTTCTTTGGTGGGCGACGAGGGACTTGGTCACGGATAATTTGCTTTGCAAATTTCCGCTACCCCGCCTCAGTCGGTGACGTTCGTCATCCGGCTTCCGGCCTTGCGCAGTGCAGACTTGCACTGCTCACCTCCTCCCTCCGAGGTCGGAGTTTCAGGTCCCGAACGTTCACCAAATAAAAAACCCATCGCAAGGATGGGATTTTTATTTGGTGGGCGACGAGGGACTTGAACCTCCGACCTCGTCATTATCAGTGACGCGCTCTAACCAGCTGAGCTAGCCGCCCATACGTTCGGAGATGTGCCGAATCAATTCGTGGTGGAACAGTTTAGACTTTCGCCTATTACTATTCATATATGGTGGAGATACAGGGACTCGAACCCTGGACCCCCTGCTTGCAAAGCAGGTGCTCTAGCCAACTGAGCTATATCCCCATATGCCACGAACTTAAACTATTCTACCGTAAAACGTCTTGTATCGCAATACTGACATCGTAGTTTTTTATATTAAGCATTTGTGAACAAACAAAAATACCCCTAGCTTTCGCCAGAGGTACTCTGTTTATTAACAACTTAGTTGTGCAATCATCGTCAAGTCTACGTCGAGATTTTTTTCGAACTTAGTCTTGTCCTTGATAAATCAAGAACTGCGTTATTATGTAAGCTCAACACAACAACAAGACCGACCTAGCTTCAGCAGTTGCTTTCGCGAACTACTGGCATAACTCTCCCTAGAAAGGAGGTAATCCATCCGCACCTTCCGGTACGGATACCTTGTTACGACTTAACCCCAATCATCCCCCCCACCTTAGGCCGACTAATCGGACTTCGGGTGTTGGTGACTTTCATGGTTTGACGGGCGGTGTGTACAAGACCCGGGAACGTATTCACCGCAGCATGCTGATCTGCGATTACTAGCGATTCCAACTTCATGCAGGCGAGTTTCAGCCTACAATCCGAACTGGGACTGGTTTTGGTGCGATTTGCTCCGTCTCGCGACTTCGCTGCGCATTGTACCAGCCATTGTAGCGCGTTTCTAGCCCAGGGTATAAGGGAAATACTGACCTGACATCATCCCCTCCTTCCTCCCCGTTACCGGGGCAGTCTGAATAGAAAAATACAACTATTCACAAGGGTTGCGCTCGTTGATGGACTTAACCAAACATCTCACGACACGAGCTGACGACGGCCATGCATCACCTGTCTCTTGGCTCAATAAAGCACTTTCTGCTTTCGCAGAAATTCCAAGGATGTCAAAACCTGGTAAGGTTCTTCGTTTATCGTCGAATTAAAGAACACGCTCCACCGCTTGTGCGGGTCCCCGTCAATTCCTTTATGTTTTAGTCTTGCGACCGTATTCCACAGGCGGGATACTTAACGCGTTAGCTTCGCTACTGAAGGGGTCGATACCTCCAACAGCTAGTATCCATCGTTTACAGCGTGGACTACCCGGGTATCTAATCTGGTTCGCTCCCCACGCTTTCGTGCCTCAGTGTCAGAAATAGCCCAGTAACCTGCCTACGCCATTGGTGTTCCTTCTAATATCTACGGATTTCACTCCTACACTAGAAATTCCAGTTACCTCTGCTATTCTCGAGTTTGTCAGTTTGAATAATAGTCTGAGTGGTTGAGCCACCAGATTTCACTATTCACTTAACAAACCACCTACGCAACTCTTTACGCCCAGTCACTCCGGATAATGCTTGCACCCTACGTATGACCGCGGCTGCTGGCACGTAGTTAGCCGGTGCTTATTCAAAAGCTACCGTCATATTCTTCACTTTTAAAAGCAGTTTACGACCCGAAGGCCTTCATCCTGCACGCGGCGTTGCTCCATCAGGCTTTCGCCCATTGTGGAAGATTCCTCACTGCTGCCTCCCGTAGGAGTCTGGACCGTATCTCAGTTCCAGTCTGACTGATCATCCTCTCAGACCAGTTAACGATCGTTGACTTGGTGAGCCTTTACCTCACCAACTATCTAATCGTACGCAGGCCATTCCCAAAGCGGATAAATCCTTTAATCCGAAGACCATATGCGGCATTAGCCACCCTTTCGGGCAGTTATTCCTCACTTTGGGGTATGTTCCCACGCGTTACTCAGCCGTCCGCCGCTCGTCAGCAGGTAATAAATTACCCCTGTTACCGCTCGACTTGCATGTGTTAGGCACGCCGCCAGCATTCATCCTGAGCCAGGATCAAACTCTCCATAAAAAACTATTTATCGATAAATCGATAAATAGTACATAACTCATAATAAACTGACGATGATTTGCACAACTAAATTGTCAAAGTTCTTTTCATCTGTTACAACTCCACGTTGTTGCGCACACACTTGTGCGACCAGAATGTTATCAATCATACCCTACTATCTGCACAGTAGTCAAGGGTAATTACAATTTAAATTGTTGATAAAAAGACAACTGCCCCGATTACGGCTCCTAATACGGCTCCAATTGCCACCTCAACAGGGGTGTGGCCTTGGGCGGCGCGTGGTAATTTAATCTTGCTTTTTTGCTCTTTAATTAGCTGTTGAATCGCAATTCCTTGCTCACCCGACGATCGACGGACCTTCATGGCGTCATACATGACTATTAATGCAAACAACGCGGCGATACTAAAGATGCTTGAATTGATGCCATCTTTTAGCCCAATAAAAGTCGCCAGTGCCATAACAGTCGTACTGTGTGAGCTTGGCATACCGCCAGAGGTAAACAAATGAGTCCTAAATCCATATCGATCGCCTTTTACGTGACCAACGATATATTTAATGACATGAGCGCCGAACCACGCGATAACTATTGTAACTAGATATGGCGAAATCAGTTCAGCGCCCACCGCTAAGCCTCTTCTTCTTTCTCTTCGGTACTATCGTCACTGTGTTCTGGCATTAGTCCTAGGGATGCAACTTTGTCACCTTCACGCATACGCATAATGCGTACACCCTGAGTTGTGCGGCCCAAAGTTGGAATATCCTTGATGCTGACCCGAATAGCTTGACCACCAGTCGAAATCAACAAGACTTCGGTAATATCCAATTCCAGTGTATGAACAGCAATAATCGGACCAGTCTTGGCAGTTACAACTGCAGCCTTGATACCTACGCCGCCACGTTTGTGTGATGGGAAGTTCGAAACTTTAGTTGCCTTGCCGTAACCATTTTCACTAATAACCAACAATTTGCGGTTGTCATCGTCAACGACATCCATACCAACGACTTGGTCATTTGGACGCAATCTAACACCACGAACACCACGGGCTGAACGTCCCATTGGACGAGCATCTTTTTCGTTAAATCGAATCGCTTGTCCAGCAGATGTTGATATGATTACATCATTTACACCTGTCGTTTTTTGTATCCAACGCAATTCATCGCCATCATCCAGCTTAATCGCAATTAAACCATTAGTGCGAATATTGGCATATTCTTCAAACGGCGTCTTTTTGACAGTACCTTTGATGGTTGCCATAAACAAATATCCATCGCTTTTGGCGTCTTTTTCGTGACGAATAATAGACGTAATTTTTTCTTCTGGTTGCAGTTGCAACAAGTTAACTGCAGCGACGCCCTTGGCTGCTAGTCCAGCAGCTGGCACTTCATAAGCCTTCAAGCGGAAAATGCGGCCACGGTTAGTAAAGAACAATAAATAATCATGTGTGCTGGCTGGCACTAATTGATTAATAATATCCTCTTCTTTGGTTGTCATACCACGCTTACCTTTGCCACCTCGATTTTGGCGGTGATATTCACTCAACAATGTACGTTTAATGTAGTTTTCGCTGGTTAACAAGATAACGCTGTCTTCTTCAGGGATTAATTCCTCATCGCTAAACTTACCAAGTTCATGATTAATCATCTTGCTGCGCCTATAATCACCGTATTTCTCTTTCATCTCGATCAATTCTTCTTTGATGATGCGCAAGATTTCTTTTTCGTCACCCAAAATTGCCTCAAGTTTAGTAATTAGGGCTAATAGTTCCTTCAATTCATTCTCAATCGCTTCGCGCTCTAGCCCAGTTAGTCGGCGCAACTGCATTGCCAAGATTGCTTTGGCTTGAATTGACGACAAACTGAATTTCTCGATTAAGGCAGCCTCGGCATCTTCGCTGGTACGGCTGGCACGAATTGTCTTAATCACTTCATCGATGTGATCCAAAGCAATCTTGAAACCCTCCAAAATATGAGCACGCTCTTTGGCTTTGCGCAGTTCAAACTCGGTTCGACGTCGAACAACGTGTTGACGGTGTTTGATAAACTCACTCAAAATTTCTTGTAGTCCTAAAATACGTGGTTGAATACCATCAATCAGGGCCAACATATTAAAGTGGAAACTGGTCTGCAAAGATGTCATCTTAAACAATTGATTCAAGACTTTTTTAGGATATGCATCCTTTTTCAGTTCAATCACAACCCGGACTGTTCCGCGCGCACTTTCGTCACGTAAGTCACTAATCGCTGTAATCTTCTTATCCTTAACTAGTTCAGCAATCTTTTCAATCAATGTTGCTTTATTTACAGCAAACGGCATTTCAGTCACGATAATTTGGCTGCGACCTTTTTTGGTCTCTTCGATATTAGCAACCGCACGAATAACGACACTACCACGTCCAGTTTGATAAGCCTGACGCATTGGCGCACCACCATAGACTACGGCACCAGTTGGAAAATCAGGACCTTTAACGTGCTTTAGTAAGTCATCCAAAGTTGTAGTCTCGGGATTATCAATCATATGAATAATCGCATCAACTAGTTCACTTAGATTGTGTGGCGGAATACTTGTCGCCATACCAACCGCAATACCAATTTGACCATTTAACAGTAAGTTTGGTAGTTTTGCTGGTAAGACAACAGGTTCGCGTTCAGACCCATCATAGTTATCACGGAAGTCGACAGTTTCTTTATCCAAATCAACTAGTAGCTCATTACCAGCTTTGTCCAAACGGGCCTCGGTATACCTAGAAGCAGCCGCTGGGTCGCCATCCATCGAACCAAAGTTACCTTGGCCGTTGACTAGCGTATAACGCATTGTCCAATCTTGGGCTAAACGAACCATTGAGTCATAGATAGCACTATCACCATGTGGATGATATTTACCCATAACGTCACCAACGATACGAGCTGATTTTGTAAACCTACCGCCTGGTCGCATACCTTGTTCACCCATTGAAAACAGAATACGACGGTGAACTGGCTTTAGACCGTCACGAACGTCAGGCAAAGCACGATCAATAATGACGCTCATCGAGTAACGTAAGAAGTTATCTTCCATTACATCTTCAACTGTTAACTTTTCAACAACACGTGAGTGTGTTGCGTTTTCTACAACTTCACCTTCTACTGATGTAATAATTTCATCATCCATAACTAGATATCCAACTCCTCAAGATTAAGCGACTTAGCACGTCCCTGTATAAAGCTCTTCCTTAAATCAACTTGATCACCCATAAGTTTTGTAAATATGGCGTCAGCACGTTCAGCATCTTCAACTCGAATTTGAATCAAAACACGATTTTCAGGGTTCATAGTTGTATCCCAAAGTTGTTCAGCGTCCATTTCTCCAAGACCTTTGTAACGTTGCAGTAACGTAATACCGGCTTGTTTGTTGCGATCGTCAGTTGGTTCAATCTTGGTGCCTTTTTCTTTGCGCTCGGCAATCAAACGGTCAGTAATCGCATCGCGTTCATCGTCGCTGTAGGCATAGTACTTTTTTGTACCAGCGCGCAACAGAAACAATGGTGGTTTTGCCAAATAAATGTGCCCGCCATCAACGACTTCACGCATATAGCGGAAAAAGAATGTCATCAACAGTGTTGCAATGTGGCTTCCGTCGACATCGGCATCGGTCATGATGATAATACGATGATAACGCAAACCAGAAATATCAAATTGGTCACTAATACCAACACCCATCGCCCTAATTAGGCTGACGATTTCGTTATTACCTAGCATGCGGTCCAAACGAGCGCGTTCGACGTTTAACACCTTACCACGCAGTGGCAAAATAGCCTGAGTTTTACTGTCGCGACCTGATTTAGCTGAACCACCGGCTGAATCTCCCTCAACGATGTAGAGTTCAGAATCAGCTGGGCTTTTACTTGAACAGTCAGCCAGCTTACCTGGCAAACTCATACCATCAAGTGCACCCTTACGAATAACGTTATCGCGGGCTGCCCTAGCAGCTTTACGAGCGCGGGCTGCCAACAATGCTTTACCGACAATAACCTTAGCAACATTTGGGTTTTCGTCCAGATAATACGAGAAGTACTCGTTCATTACCTGTTCGACATAGCGTCGAACTTCTGGGTTACCCAATTTACTTTTAGTCTGACCCTCGAATTGTGGGTCTGGTAATTTAACTAAAATAATCGCCGTCAAACCTTCACGAATATCATCACCGGTCAGGTTTTCTTCTTTTTCTTTCAGCAGTCCGCTTTTACGGGCATAGTCATTAATAACACGCGTCAGCGCCGACCTGAATCCAACCAAGTGTGTTCCACCTTCGGGAGTCAAAACGTTATTTGCAAATGGCTTGACGATTTCAACGAATGAATCGTTGTATTGAATCGCAATTTCAACCATTGAATCTTCGACTTGCTTTTCAACATAAAAGACATTATCACTGGCGACATCTTTGCCAACGTTTAAATGTCGGACATAACTTTGGATACCACCTTCAAAATAAAAGGCGTCACGTTCATTTGTTCGTTCATCTTTGACGGCAACATAAATACCCTTTGTCAGGTAAGCCTGGTGTCGCAAATAGTTAACAACCCATTTGTAATCAAATTCAACCGTCTCTTTAAAAATAGTTGGGTCTGGATAGAATGTAATTGTCGTTCCGTTAACACGGTCGGTTTTGCCTAGTTTTTGCAATTGACCCTGTGTTACACCTTGAGCAAATTCGATTCGATATAATTGGTGCTCACGAACAACCTCAGCAATCAAACGAGTCGACAAGGCGTTAACAACGCTTGATCCAACGCCGTGAAGTCCTGATGATACTTTGTATCCACCGCCACCAAACTTTCCGCCGGCGTGCAAAATAGTAAGCGCTGTCTCTAGAGTACTCATGCCAGTCTTTGGGTGCTTATCGACTGGAATACCACGTCCATCATCAGATATCGTTACACCGCCGTCAGCAAGCATCGTGACGTTAATCTTGGTAGCATAGCCAGCAATTGCTTCGTCAACACAGTTATCAGCAATTTCTTTGATTAAATGATGCAAACCGTCATAGCCAGTGCTACCGATATACATACCCGGACGTTTACGTACTGGATCAAGACCTTCAAGAACTTGGATCTGTGATCCGTCATATGAATTATCAACTTTTTGTTTAGCCACTATTAACTCCCTTATCTATTCCAGACTACTCTGCTATTTACAATATTACCATTATAACGGATAAATTGTGTTCACTCAAGCAATACCTAATTTATATATAACACCTCATCTATTGCCTTGAACATATTTCTTATGCTAAAGTGTTTCATAAGAGGTAAATTGAAAAATTAATACAAAAAATTATGTTTAGAAAGATAGTATCTAATTTGCCCTTTAGCCCTGCCCTTGTCGGGCAACTTGGACTATATTCTAAAGAATTAAACAAAGAAGAAAGAATTCGACGTCTCGGCCTATTTTTCTTGGTGCTTGCCTTGATAATCCAACTAATAGTCATACTACAGCCATCTGAATCAGCTAATTCATCAGCCATAAAGACAAGTCACAGCAACAGTACACCCGACAACAACAGTATTAATCGATCATTAACCGCCAGCAACGCTTCTCAAGGCTTCGTAGATGCGGCTACTGTCACTGCCCACCCTAGCAATCAAATCAGTTATACCGCCAAAGCTACAAATAACAGCAGCTCACCATACAGGACGAACCTTGAGATATCTGTCGCAGACATATTAGATTACGCAACAATTATTGACAGCGGAGGTGGCACAGTTGATACAGCTACCGGCTTGATGTCATGGCCTAGTGTCAATTTGACACCAAATACCAGTCAAACGAGAACTTTTGTTGCAGAGTTATTCGATACCACGCCTGCAACTGCACAAGGCGCAAACAATAAACAATCGTTCGATTGTGTACTATCCAGCACTTTTGGTAATTCAATCGATATTAAAATTGACTGTCCTGATCAAAAAATAATTGAAAGAATAATATCAAAACTTCCCAGCACTAGCTCGTCAATCGGGTTGACGTTCACGTCTATTACATTACTGGTTGCTGTTTACTTCTATATCCGATCATTTCAGCTACGAAAAGAAATTCGACTAATACGTAAAGACTCACGAACAGGAACTATTTAGTATATGCCTAACAATATAGATATCTCGCAAAAACAACAAAGCAACACAGATAAGCTAACGGACGAAATAAAAACTACCGTAGAGCTATCGCCAAGAGACATTGAAGCGCAAGCCGAGAGAAAACAACTCGAAATCAAAAAAAATATCGACATTGCAACAAAGACAGTGATGAGCGAAAGAGAAATCGAAACTAGCAAATTGCACCAACCTGCACTAAGACGTAGTGTATTAAATCACAAACAGCGCGACATTAGCTATAACCGAACTATGGAGAGAGTTCATAGTGAGATACAACAACCAGGGCGAGCATTTAGTAAATTTATTCACATTAGAATAGTCGAAACAATAAGTGATGCCCTAGGAACAACAGTTGCAAGACCAAATGCAATATTAATCGGCTCTATCTTTGCATTCGTATTAACATTATTTGTATACTCGATTTCAAAAACAATCGGCTATAAAATGTCAGGCTTTGAAACAATAGGGTCTTTTGTGATTGGTTGGGTACTAGGAAATATATACGATTATTTCAAACTACTAATTAAAGGTAAAAATTCACAATAATTAGCGGAGTTTGATTGAAACTTCACTATCAGCTGCATTCTCGCGAATATGCAACTCATCACTTTGAGATATTGGCTGAACAAAAGTGCCATTATTAACAGTTGGCGTTTGGCTAAAATCAACCATCTGAACAGGCGCAGGCGCTGATTCTGATGCTGGTATTGGTGCTGCAGGTACTGGCGCTAGCGCTGATACTGCAACAGGTTCAGCTGAAGGCGCTTGACTAGCAGCTATCTGTTGTCGTTTTATTAACCAGTCATCCAAGAACGACGATCCGCCATTGCTACTAGCTACTGGAGCTACAGGTTGTCCTGCCATTGACGCTCTATCCATTCGCTCTTGTTGCGCCTGCTTGATAGCATCCAACTTTGCCTTTTTAGCCGCATCACCAGCACCCAGACGAGCAAAAATCTCTTTTTCAACCTGAGCTCGTGGCCGGCCATACTTCGCTGCTGACAGCTTCTTTAACGCATCTCGCAGTTGAGGATTTGACTGCCCCATCGGTGGCACCAGTGACATACTAAACGCAGCTGATGGCACACCATTAATCATGACCGATGATATCGTTTGGAAGTTTGGTAACTTAGTTAAATCTTCAGCATCAAACGTCGGTGCAAACTTCTTTTGCAATATCTCTGCATCAGTTATACCTATACGTCCACTAATAACGGTTCCGATATTACCAATAATTGCTTCACGAATATTATCTGTTAATTGCGTCATGAACTGGTTAGCCAGAACTAGGTTTAAGCGATATTTTCGAGCCTCAGACAAAATCGTCTGGAAACTATCGGTGGCAAAGTTTTGAAACTCATCGACATACAGCGCAAAGTCTTCACGCTGGTCTTCAGGCACGCTAGCTCGGCCCATGGCAGCTGCCTGAAACTTCATGACGAATATCATACCCAAAAGTTGCGAGTTTAATTCACCAGTACGGCCCTTTGATAGGTTAACCAACAATATTTTTTTGTTATCCATAATATCGCGCAGACTAAATCCACTTTTAGTTTGACCAAGGATGTTACGCATCATCTCATTAGACAAAAAGGCGCCAAACTTACTGACAAACCAACCCAAAACCTCTGACTTATTAGCGTCGCTGGTTTGTGCCATCTCTTTATTCCAAAAATCAAGCACCGTACGGTCAGTCACATGTTTTAGTTTCTCATCAGTAAAGGCTTGGTCGTTAAAGACTTGTGGGATATCAATAAAGGTCGACCCATTAGGATCACTCATAATAGTTAGCGACGCATTACGGAACCAATGTTCGTACCTTGGCCCGATAATACCGGTGTGTCCTGGGTCATACAGTCTGTACAACATGGCAATCGCCTCTTGAATCAAGAAATCGCGCTGGTCTTGAGTATCAAACTCAAATAAGTTAAGCCCAATCGGATTGTCCATATCACCTGGGCTAAAATAAATAACATCCTCGACTCGTTCCCTTGGTACCATGCCCAACAATTTTTCAGCCGAGTCACCATGTGGGTCAATAAAGGCAAAACCTCGACCATCCATCATATCCTGAAAAGCTAGGTTTTCCAGCAAACCAGACTTACCAGTACCGGTCTGTCCAATCATATATGTGTGTCGACGACGATCGTTAGTACTTAAACGTATCTGTTTTTTAGTACCACGGAATTCGTTGTAGCCTAACAAAAATCCCTCTTCCATAACTTGGGTTGGACCATCAACTTGCTTGGCCATTTGACGCTGGACCTGCGAGGTCGGGATACTATGTTGGTCTGGCAAGTGGAATATCGTTGCCAACTCAACGCTATTTAATATGCTCTGTTTTACAGCTTGAGGGAAGAACCTAAAGATATAGGCCGTTACCAACTCTTCGATATCTTTTGATACGCTAAACTTGAAGCCATTATTTGTTGGCGAATCAAATAATGAAAAGGCGGCAATAATATTCGACAGTAATGCCTGCGATCTTGCTGCCGTATTAGATGATACAACGACACGTATTAATACTTCATAACCCGGATGACGAGTTTTCTCTTCAATCGCATCAACCAATCCCTGCTCAAGTGATGAAAGTTGCTTATCCTCTGGTTTGATTTCTTTGGCTTCAATCGGCTTCCAAAGCGCCTGCATAATATTTATACCACCAATGGCTGATTTTTTGGCTCCCTTGTCTTTTTTTATCTTATTGGCAGCAAAAATAGAATTTTTCGTCCAACTATTACCAGCTGGCCTTAGCAATAGTTGCACACCGATGCCATCATCACGATTAACAGTCGACAAGGCATTTAGCAGTGCCCTAGCGGCATCGCGCTTTGACTCCTGATAGGTCGCGATTGGATAGACGTAGTTCTTTTTTAACGTAAACTCTCCACCAATAGTTCCGCTTATCCTGCCAGCTTCGCTAAATATGTTATGTTCCTCGACTTCTTCCAATCTGGCTGATGGATAAGCCGCTGATACTGCCTGCCTAACAATATCAACCAGCACAGTCGGAACTACAGTGTAATAATGTACTAAGCCATCCCTAGCAACGATCTCAAACGATATATGACGTTGACCATACACTCGACTTTTAAAACCCTTGGTTGCAGTGCTCGAGATGATGTTGTACATAACTTGTGCTTGCGAAAGCACTTCTTCAGTTATATCCCGCTCATCACGACCACCCGTCTCTAAATCATCACTTGATGGCGGTATGTGGATATACATTGGCACCATCTTAAGTCCACGTTCATAATTCTTCGCCTCTCGCCACATCTTCTTGTACTGAGCATAGACAAAAAAAGCGACCGATGTACCGACTATAATAACGACAAAGATTGTAACCAGAAAGCCTATCATATTATGTATATTGACCAAAACAACGGCTTATTCAGCGGCGCCCAGCTCCCTCCCATAACGCTTTTTCAAATAATCAATCTGCAGTTTATTGACAGCCTGCTCACGTTTATGTGGATTGTCGCGTGTTTCGGCAACAATTTTTTTTGCTTTATTCACCCATTCTTTTTCAATCAAATCATCATCATTTGCTGTCATTGGGTTATCACTAATCGTTGTAACTTGAGCTACAGGTGTGTCATTAACAACAGGGGCCGGTATAACAGTCGTCAAGCCGATGTCAGATAATATCGCACTTGTTTCAGCTGATTGTTCATAGCGCTCAGCGCTTTTTTCTACGCCTGTTTCCGGACTATTCAAAATAGGCACATGCTCAAGATTTGGACCATATTGAACAGATGGCAATTCCGGACTTAAACGAGGCGTTGGCGCTTCTGGTTTCATATCTGTAATTATATCACGTCAACAACGTGCTTATGACAATATTTTTAATGAACTCGTTTCGAAACATATAATGTACCTATAATCACAAAGATAAACACCAATAATAATTCATAAAATCCAACAGCGCCCACTGACTGAAGACCAATAATTAGTATTGGGAACAGCGCCAAAACAGATGAATAATAATACGAATGTTTGAATGTTAAGATCTCAAATGGTCTTCTGGCTCTTAACGCTATTGATACACGCGATGCCAAACGACTTCCGTAAGACAATAAGTAAGTTACAATACCAATCGACAACATATACGCAAAGATAAAAATCGCCAGAATACCAAAAGGACCAGCAGTAGCTGGCGTTGTAGTGTTCAACAACATAATTAGAAAGCAGAGGCTGACTAGTGTTGTGATCGATATGATGATTTTTAACATATTACATAACTATATCATTTAAGCTTAAATGAGAAAAATTTTCCTGAGCGACAGGCTTATGTCTAGGCTGCTACATACGCCAATAATAAAATTTGGGCGTGAGAGCCAATAGACACCTGCCGCTGCAGGAGTCTGACCGCCCGGTATAACCGGGTATAGCCACTTCATGTGTTTCCATGAAGTGCTTTTATATGCAGACAGATATTAGCATTTTATCTGCGTGTAAAAGCACTTCCGTACTAAACATGGTAGCATCACGCCATTTGGCGGAGCATCGGCGACGCCAACTACAATACTAAAAAAGTGATTGGTGCCGTCACCGAATTACCGTCAAATGACAGTCAGTCGTTATATAAATTGTTAAGGTATAGATAGGTTTTTGTTGTTTGTTTTTGTTGATAAAACCTGTCCAGATAATAGCATAACCAACATGTTTGGTCAATAATATGTATTAACTTATTCAATGTATTATTTACAATATTGGCAAAATTGCCTACAATCACCAGATTGAATACATCGATTATACATATTTACAACATTGTAATGATTACCTATTTCTACATCATAATTGCATATGCACATTTTACTACGCTTTAGTTTGGTTAGATATTTTACATGCAATCAATCAACTTCGGCTAGAATGACATGACTGTCCACTCAAATACAACTTGGCTCATTTATTAATTCAGGTATTTAACAATCCTAATACCAGTCACTATATTCGCTGCCTTTTTATACAAAATACGCCAAGAAAACTTACGTATAAATTTTACGTTAAATTTAGAAATTGCATTTTAGAATATTCAAATCGCTTTAATATATTAATAAAGAAGTCATTACAAAAATATTAATAAATATAAACATGGCATATTACGATTTGTATTTTTATGTCACGTGTTAATTTATATTTAATTTTAATACAAATTGCTAAAATATTTTTTTGCGGTTTAATGCAGCATATTAAATTTTAGACAATCCAAATTTACTATTTTTAACATAACTTCACTCACTTACCATACATAACTAACTCTATGCTATGTTTTGGCTGCACATTCGCAATTAATTCTAGCCGTCCAATCGATCATCTATTTAAAAACTGGCATCAAATTACATCGGCATCAATCCCCCATTAAAACTTTATTGTTTGTCAGAATATTTACCTTGGAGTCTATTCATTTTCATAAATATATTGCTGTAGGTGTTATTTACCTTATAAAAACAGCTTATCCACACGTAGTATTTTTTACTAGACTATTTTATAAATTATCATTGACACAAGCGTTTTGACACGATATTATAGGGGTAGCTTCTGAATAAAAAACTTATACAGAAGCCCAAAACAAACAGAAATTCAAAAAACTCCACAAAAACAACCGTTCCTCGCAGGCGGTTGTTTTTTATTGGCAATTTTTACCAGCGTATAGCGTTTTGAATTAAAAATACCCGCTTTATGTAGCGGGTATTTTATAAATTAATAATCACATTGGTGGAGCTGCGGGGAATCGCACCCCGGTCCGAAAGGTAACAAATTATTCGTCTACAAGTATAGTTTGCCTTAATTTTTAACGACTCGTCTAACTAAAAGTCAAACAAAAAAGTTTTGATCCGTCGCGCAATATTGCTTTCCATCCTAACGTTGCTCCCCATTAGGCGGTAATCGACATACTTATAACACCGACACCATCTCTATGTCGCCTGGATAGTGCGATGGCCCAGGTTAAACCCGAGCTGTTGCTAGAACTTGTGGCTGGAAGGCAGTTGCCAATTCAGCTACGAAGCTTTTTGCTTTTGCAATAAAGTTTGCAGTTAAAGTTTGTACGTAACGTGTACATTCGACTTGCAAAATAATCTGTTAAAATCCCTTCGTCGAAAGCTAAGTCAGCCCCAACGTAACCTGTTAATTGTATCATAGATTGCATATTATTACCAGTCATGCTTAAATTAAGCTTATGGTAGCCAGAGTTATAACAGTTGCACCAATCGGATTCGACGGATTTATGGTCGAAGTTGAAAGTGACGCATCTAAATCTTTGCCCTCTTTACAGATTGTAGGACTAGGTAATAAGGCTATTGATGAAGCCAAAGAACGCGTCCGTAGTGCCATCACAAATTCCCTACTGGAATTCCCCAAAAAACGAATAACCATTAACCTAGCCCCGGCGGAACTGCCTAAAGATGGCGCCCATTATGATTTACCTATAGCTATGGCAATACTATGTATTAGTGGTCAGTTGCACCAAAAAGAGCTTGATGGCGCGGTATTTGCCGGCGAACTAGCTCTAGACGGCAGCCTAAGACCCATAAAAGGCGCCATTAACATAACCCAACTGGCCAAACAAGCTGGATATAAAAGGATATTCTTACCATTATCTAACGTCCAACAAGCCAGCCTAATCGACGGCATTGAGATATTTGGAGTATCATCTGTAAAACAGTTGTTTCTTCACCTCAAAAAAGAATCAATTCTTGAAGCCTACAGCCCCGACCCAACAATTGATAAGCCTGCCGACAAGTTAAACCACCCTATCCTAGACGACATCAAGGGCCAAGAGCAAGCCAAGCGAGCTTTAGTGATTGCAGCCGCCGGTCATCACAATATCTTGCTGGCGGGCACTCCTGGTGCCGGTAAAACTATGCTGGCCAAGGCCCTTGCTAATCTGTTGCCGGACCTTACACCATCTGAACAAATAGCTGTCACAAAAATATACAGTTTAGCGGGCAAAATTGATGGCGAGATTATTCAAAAACGTCCATTTCGTTCGCCACACCATACAACCAGCCCAATCGCCATCGTCGGCGGCGGCATACACCCCAAACCAGGCGAAATCAGTTTGGCTCATACTGGCGTCTTATTCCTAGACGAATTCCCTGAATACCCCAGATCGACACTCGAAACGCTGCGGCAGCCATTGGAAGATAAAAAAATTGATGTTAGTCGCGCCAATTCTCACGTTACCTACCCGGCTGATTTTATGCTGGTTGCCACTATGAATCCATGCCCCTGTGGCTATTTCGGCGATAAAACCAAGGAATGCTCATGCACAAGTAATCAAATAATCGCCTACCAAAAAAGATTATCCGGGCCATTGATGGATAGAATTGATTTAATCGTTAATGTTTCGCGAGTTCCAAATGAGGCCTTACTGGTTGCAGATTCGTTGATAAATAATCAACATTTAACTGCTTCGGATTCAATAAAACGTGCATTTATAGCTCAAAAAGAAAGGTACAAAAGCAGTATTATATACAACGCATCGCTTTCGAATAGCGATATAAAAAAGTATGCACCACTTTCTGACGACGCTAAATCCCTACTTTTAAAAGCCGCCGACAGCCTAAAATTGAGTGCTCGTAGCTATTTCAAAATAATCAAAATCGCCCGAACAATTGCCGACTTAGCTGGCGAAAAAGATATTTCAACAGGACACATCAGCGAAGCCCTTCAATACCGCAAGTAATGCACTTGAATTAAGACATCATATCTGATAAAATAGCTACCGAGTATTAACTCAGCTGTCAAGCAGTTCAACTAAGGAGACTAACTAAGATCAGTAAATCTATTCGTATCAACCAAGAAATTCGGGCCGAGAAGCTACGTGTTATCGGACCGGCTGGTGAACAATTAGGTATTATGAGCCTATCGGAAGCGCTGAAAATCGCTGAAGAAGCAGGTGTCGATCTTATTGAAATCTCACCAAGCGCTAACCCGCCTGTTGCAAAAGTCGTCGATTGGGGAAAGTTCCAGTACCAAAAGATGAAAGAACAGCAAAAAAGTCGCAAGAACGCTAAGACAGTTGAATTAAAGCAAATGCGTATGGGTCTCAAAATCGGAGCAAATGATCTTGAAATCAAGCTTCGTAAGATTCGAGAATTCCTAGGCGTTGGGCATAAAGTAAAAATATTTATTTTCTTCCGCGGAAGAGAAATGGCTCACCAAGAACTAGGATACGAGATGATTAACCGAATCATCACGATGTTAGAAAACGATGCAATATTAGAACAAAAACCTCAGATGGCAGGACGTAATCTGAGCATAGTAGTAAGGAGTAAATAATGCCAAAAATGAAAACCCACAAAGGAACTGCCAAGCGCATCAAGATTACCAGCACTGGTAAATTGACACGCGAACGCGCATTCGGTAACCACATGCTTTCCAAAAAAAGCAAAAGCCGCAAACGTAATATCAATACTTCAGCTGTTGTCAGTGGATCAATGGCCAAAAATGTTAAACGAGCCCTAGGAATCTAAAGGAGAATAACTATGCGAGTAAAACGAGGCGTCACCGCCACAGCCAAGCACAAAAAGATATTAAAACTAGCTAAAGGCATGCAACACGGCCGAACTAGGTCATACCGCCTTGCTAAACAAGGTGTTATCAAAGCCCTACAATACGCTTACCGTGACCGCCGCAACAAAAAGCGTGACTTACGTGGTCTTTGGATTACACGCATTAACGCTGCTGCCCGCGAACTTGGTACGACTTACGGCAAATTGATTGCTGGTCTTAAAAAAGCCGACATTCAAATCGACCGCAAAGTTTTGGCCGAACTAGCCGTCAGCGAACCTACTGCTTTTGCTGAAATTGTCAAAGAAGCTAAGTAACTAGTCTAAAAATCAAAAAACCACTTCTTTATAAGAGGTGGTTTTTTGATTGGCAGTCCATCGATAAGCCGGGTTCTGTCGTGGGCGATCATCTATCTAGTCTAACGGTTGCCCGTTAAATCAAGCGGGTATCGACCTGCGGACGAGAAGCCCTTGTATGCAGATCTCCTTGCAGTTGACAGGGTTTACCTTCGCACCATGTCACCATGGCATGCTGTGGGCTCTTACCCCACTCGTTTCATCTTTTCCAAAGGATTTCTCCTCTGGTAGTTTCGTTTCT
Organism: uncultured bacterium; assembly: GCA_903899655.1. Taxonomy (GTDB): domain Bacteria; phylum Patescibacteriota; class Saccharimonadia; order Saccharimonadales; family Saccharimonadaceae; genus UBA1547. The sequence goes on along the minus strand of CAIUKF010000008.1, from coordinate 40,961 downwards.
GTGGCACTTTCCCTAGAGTTACCTCCGGTCGCCGTTAGCGACTGTCATACTCTACACTGTCCGGACTTTCCTCTTAGTGTTTTTAAGGCACCAAGCGATCACCTAATGAACTACCGAATATAATTATAGCACCAAAAATCCCAAGGTTCACTATCGGCGCTTGATATTCCCTGCCTTATGGACAAGGTGGGTGCTCGCAAAACGTTTCCAAGGAAACGAATCATTAGAGCTCCCTATCATATGATATTCAGGAAAATCATATGCGCCTAGGCTTACCCTGGGACATATCTATTATAACATTTAGTGGATAAAGATATTGTTAAAAACGTCAAAAAAGAAGCTAATTGAAGATGACATAAACACACCAATATAATTACCACCGACAAGTATTATGGCGAAGACAACTACGATACCGTAACGCTCCATAACTTCCATGCCCTTCCTAACGAAATCTGGCGCCAAAGCATACATAATTCGCGACCCATCAAGTGGCGGAATCGGTATCATATTAAAGACAAAAAAACCTAGGTTAACAGATACAATAATACTAAATATTTGACTTAATAAACTTGTATCTGAGGTCCCAGCTAGCACCCAAACGCCAAAAAATATAAATGCAATTAGAAAGTTTGTCAGTGGGCCAGCCAAGGCGATAAGTGCCGCGCCCCATTCACCCCAACGTACATTACGGGGGTTAAACGGCACAGGTTTGGCCCCACCGAATATCGGTGCACCGACAAGCGCTAACATCAGCGGTAACAATAGAGTCATAAATGGATCAATATGCTTAATTGGGTTAAGCGTCAATCTTCCCTGTAATTTTGCCGTGTCATCACCTAACCAGTAGCCTGCATAAGCATGCATTGCCTCGTGCAGAGTCATCGAAATTAAAATGACTGTTATTACTATTCCTATATAAACTAATGTATTGATATCCATTCGTTCTATTATACCAGTTAATTCATCCTACATCTTCTTGACTTACAGGGTAAAAAGCACTATACTGTTAAAGATTGTTAAAAATAATTGGAAAATAATATATGGCAGCACGCTGTGAATTAACTGGAAAAGGTAAACAATTTGGCCACAATGTGAGCTTTTCTTTACGTCGCACAAATCGTGTCTTTAAACCAAATCTTCAAAAGAAAACTTTTGATCTTGATGGCCAAAAGATAACGATGGTACTTTCTACCCAAGCTATCCGCACCCTAAAGAAAAAAGGCATTATAGCTTAATTTACCTCAGTAGATAATTAAATACCCCTCTGAATCAGAGGGGTATTTAATTATCATACACTTACCTATCTAGCTACGAGTAATCTCAACAACTGACAATGTAGCCGGAACAGCAACACCTTGTTTTTGCTTGTATTTTGCCAACGTTTCAACCGGAACGCCCAATTCGGTGATGAATAAACTCAATTCGTCTTGCGGTACTTCATATTTTAATGACTTATCAGCATAATGAACTGGAATAACAACTTTTGGGTCAATTGCACGCACCAAACTGGCTGCATCAGTTGCATCAAGTGTATACCCGCTGCCGCCAACTGGTAAAATTAATATATCAACTATACCTAATTCTTCTAATTGTTCATCAGAAAGCTTGCGATCAATATTACCAATAACTCCAATGCGTGAATCACCAATATCAACGCGATAAATAGTCGATAGCATACCTTCAGTTTCACTATCGATATGACGACGAGCAGCAATACCACGGATATCAAATCCAGCAACACCGTATTCTCCTGGGCTTTCAATCGACAAAATAGCATCAGGATCAGCCGTATTGAATCGTTCTTCGGTAGCTAGCTCAACAGCTCCCTTTGTTGAAATATCTTTCAACCCAACAATCGACAATTTTGGATCAATAACTAATTTTGCCTTTTTTGTACTGATAATTACACAATTAGCACCTTTATATTCAATTTCAAACATTTTATACTCCCTTACTTATTCAGAACTTTATCTTTATCGATAACTACATTATGTTTACTATTCATGATTTCGGTAATAAATTTATCACGTACACTCAATCGATAATAAAACTCGTCATACGACAACACGCTGTAATTAATCTCTCGGCCTTCTTGTTTTTCAACATCTTTGATAAACGACTTAACTTTTGCAGCCGCGATATCGCCAACCAATAATACGTCAACAGATGTCGTCGAGCCCTCAACTAAAATTCCAGCTAGTATTGCTAACCGAATTCCGGCAATACCTTTTAGCATCGCAATGTAGTCTTCAGCCGTAGTGCTATCAGAGACTTTATTAGCAACTAATACGTCAGCGTTATTGCTACCAAAGATTGACCGAAGCGCCACATAATATTCATAGCGTTGATTAACTTGATAATATAACTTGTTATCCGCACTATCGCTTGTGATTATGCCGACATTAATCATATTAGACAATTCTCGTCTAACGGAATTAATTTGCTCACCAATTTTTCGGGTGATTTCACGAACGTAAAAAGGCTGTCCTGGATTATTCAGGAATAAGTACAGTAACTTTACCCTAGTTTTTGAACCAAATAGTGCGTCAATCATTTTATTTTCCCCGGATAACTTTCGTGTTCTATAATAACATGCCCAGCGTCACTTGGCGAGTTGTATATTAATGTAATTTTGTATTTCCTTTGCTGTTCCCCACTGAATATACGAATTTCTTTTTAGCCAAGTCAATTGGCGCTTTGCCAGACGCCAATCCAATACAGCTAATTTTGTTTTTACTTCATCCAAAGTCATCTGTCCTAATAGATATTGATGCGCAAGTGGGTACACATTGCCTTTGAAAGCCTCACCCTCCCAACCATAAATTTTGCCCAACTTTTTTGCTTCATCCACAACACCATCGTCAAATAGTTGTTCAATTCTTTGTGTAATTCTGGACCGTAAAACAGTTTTTTCTGTTGCGATTCCTACAATAATAACGTTATCGACTGGTTTCGCTCGCCTCGAGTCATTAAGACCGTTTCGCTCAATATTACGTATAACATAGCGTTTGTTTTGACTATTCTCAGGTAAAGGTATGTTGTTACTTACACAATATTCTTGTAGTTGTACTAACGTCATATTATTTAACATTTCTCGTCGATTTTTATCAGCTAAATCGCCAAATTGATAATCAAATATAACCGAATCGATATACAAACCAGTGCCACCGACTAACATCGGAATATGCCCTCGGCTACGTACCTCATCAATTTTTTGCATAGTATATTTTTTAAAATCAGCAGCCGAAAAATACTCATTTGGATTAACCAAATCAAGTCCCCAATGCGGTACGCCCGATTGCTCAATCATGCTAGGCTTGGTAGTGCCGATATCCATGCCTTTATATATACTGCGCGAATCGGCACAGATTACCTCACCCTTATATTTCTTAGCAATCTCAACAGCCAGCGACGTTTTGCCACTAGCTGTTGGGCCAACAATCACAATAAGCGGTAGATTATAATTATTAGATGGTAAATGGTATGATTCTGGGTTCATGATCGCCTGTATATTACAGTTTTTGTAAGTACACCGATAAATCGTTTAATTTAATCTTTTCTTCGCCCGCCTGCGTACGAACACTAACTTCGCGCGCTTCTTTGTCTTTCTGTCCTACGATTAATTGTACTGGAATCTTCCAGTTTGTCGCTTCACGAATCTTCTTGCCTAATGATTCATTGCGATCATCAACTGTATAACGAATTTCGTTGTATTTAATCGGCTTATCAAGTATCACAGCGTCCAAAACAGCCGTAATCTCGGATACATAATCAGCCACCGTGTCATTAATAGTCAAAACACGTATTTGTTCAGGGGCTGCCCAAAATGGAAACCAGCCACTAGTGTGCTCGATAAATACGCTCAAGAAACGCTCAATTGAACCTAGCAAAGCACAGTGAATCATAACTGGCGTCTGTGCATTACCTTCGTGATCGGTATATTCCAAACCAAACCTGCCCGGTTGCACAAAGTCCAATTGAACCGTAGCGACTTGATGCTCACGACCAATAGCATCAGTTGCCATAAAGTCGATTTTTGGGCCATAAAAAGCTGCTTCACCTGTCTTTTCAAAATAATCTAAGCCATTAGCGATAACAGCAGCCTTCAATTGAGCTTGTGCTGACTCCCATAGTGATAATTCGCCTAAATATCCATTGCCTTCATCACGATAAGACAACCTAACGCGAAGTGGCATATTAAACGATCCATATAATTCACGAGCACTGGCTAGCAGATTATTAATCTCGGATTGTATCTGTTCAGTCGTACAAAATACGTGACTATCATCTTGGGTTAAGGCGCGAACTCGATTCAAACCGCCCAACTCGCCTGTCTTTTCATCACGATAATCAGTTGTTGTCTCTAAATAACGAACTGGCATTTCTTTATAGCTACGTGAACGTGAAGCGAAAATCTGACCATGATGTGGACAATTCATTGGCTTTAATACAAAACTATCGCTAGTCTCTTGGCTGGTAACTAAAAATAGTTCTTCACCAAACTTTTCCCAGTGTCCCGAAGCCTCATATAAATCTTTTTTGGTAATATGTGGAGTCCAAACCTTCTGAAAGCCATGCGCTTGGCGCAATTGATTTGAATATTGGCTGACGACTTCACGTAGCACCGTTCCTCTAGGTGTAAACAACGGCAAACCAGCACCGACTAGTGGCGATAAGGTATACAAGTCTAATTCCTTGCCTAATTTGCGATGATCGCGTAATTTTGCTTGTTCAAGTCGCTCAAGATATTCGTCAAGTTCAGTTTGGGTTGCAAACGCCACACCATACAATCGTTGCATTTGTGGGTTAGTCTCTTTGCCACGCCAATAAGCACCGGCAATACGTAACAATTTAAAGGCGCCAGCCTCTTTGGTATTCGCAATGTGTGGTCCACGACACAAATCCATGAATTTGCCATTTTTGTAAAAAGTCACAGTCTCGACTGCTGACTTTCCGTCAGTCGCCACGCCAATTTCATCCATATCTAGGTCTTTAGCAACAGTTGTGCCAGATCGTTTTAAGTCATTTAGCAATTCTTCTTTATATGGCTGATTGTTGTCTTTAGCCCACTGGATAGCTTCATCAATTGGCATTTCAATTTTTTCAAAACTATCGCCATATTCAATAATCCCACGCATTGCCTTTTCAATTTTGGCAAAGTTTGCCTCCGAAATTTTAACATCACCTAAATCGATATCATAATAGAATCCATTATCAACTGTCGGACCAATGCCAAATTTAGCATCAGGCCATAATCGTTGAACAGCGGCCGCTGTGATGTGAGCCATACTGTGTCGCATTAAATGTAGTTGCTCTTCGTTCATTTTTTTACTCCTTTTTTTAAATAAATAAAAACATGCGATGTTTAAATTTAAATATGATTTAAATCTATGTATCGCATGTCTCGGATCCACTTTTCGCTGTACAGCGAAGCGGACGGTTCCACCGGACTTCCTAATATAAATCTTTACACTAGGCTCTTATAAAGCAACGTTTTCGTACATTGCCACTCCCACGGAACTCGGTGATTAGTTAGTTCACGTCAACGTTCATATATTATTGTAACATATTCTTGCGCGACCACCCCTATTTTGGTATCCTTATATAGGTATCTGGGTTCTTAGCTCATTTGGCTAGAGCGCCACATTGACGTTGTGGAGGTGAAAGGTTCGAATCCTTTAGGACCCACCAAATTCGATTACGGCTCACCACTTTTAGTGGTGAGCTTTTAATTTTGTCTTTTACCCACATTTAATATAAGTTTTCCACCTAGCATTTCAATTCAATTTATAGATTCGTATATCATCAATAGCATAATGCCTTCATGTCTGTTCCATTGACATATTATCACGTTTATGCTAACATAAATACATGAGTCAGAAACAACAGATACAAACCATACAATCCCCATCAAAGCTTGCAAGCTTTAACCTTGGTTTTGAATTCGATAAGACATTGCAGCAAGTCAAACACGACGTACGATTCCGTACATTATAATAACCAGCTCATTTTTACCAATAACACCCCTATCCTAAAAGGGGTGTTATTTTATTTAATTAGTGTCTGTTACTTTGTACTAGATGTAATTTTAACAGTAGCAATTGATTTATGGATTGCTTTATCGGTTACATCAAATTTATCAAGATAATTACCAGCAAACAGTCGTCCTTGTGAATACAAAGCTGATACGGCGCTATATAGAATTGCTGTGACCGGCATTAATATCCATTGAGCGACCATAAAGAAATTCCGACGTTTTTTATACCTCTCGGGTCGAGGAGGTAGCATCTTGAAAGAAAAGAACACGGTGATAAAAAGTCCCACCAATGCTACTTGCTGTATCATGCTAACCACTTCGGGTAGCTGGTGCGCTGGTATACTTCTTGTAGCTTCACTATTAATAAATAAAGGCACCCAACCACCAAAAGCCACCAACAGCGACACACTGGCCAATGTTACGTGCCCATCAATCAACCTCAATAATCTGGCAGTGCCTCCTAGTAACGGAACATTACGATCACGCGCAAATAACCTAGTAGCAACGTACGGTACATCAGATGCGCCGTATGCCCAGCGCCTTAATTGCACAAATTGCGCCTTTAGTGTCTTTAGATACGTATCAGACAGCACCGCGTCTTGATAAATTGGAACAAAAATAGGTAGTACTGAGTAGTTGCCGCCAAAATAGAAATAACTACGCCAATACTGATGACCATCCTCAACAATCGTTCGAACGCTCCAAAAATCCATTTCTTCCAACGCATCCATTGGTTGCGAGTGTGATGCAAAATTACGCAAAGTATGGGGGCGCATTGAACTAATAATATTCCAAAATGAGTTACCAGTCGCAATCACGCGCATTGGCGCTGGAGCATCCCAAATATTACTCATAAACAACGATATTGGCTGGAAAGATAAATGCTTACGATCCTCATGAACAATATATTCGTAAGTTACATAGTCAAGATAAGTGTGGTGTGGCCTATTATCAGAATCCAAAGTCGTCATTATGACATTTTTTGATGCAATCCCCTCTTTAATTAACCACTTTTTCAAATATCGTCCAGCGTAGGTGATATTTGCACCTTTACCAACTACTTCATCAGGCAAATCTTTTGGGTGTTCTACTAAATGGAACACGTAAAACTTATCGCCAAACTCTTTTTTCAACCGTAGCGCTGTACTTTTTATTGCCTCACCACCTCTTTCTTCATAGGCTAAAGTGAATATAATTTTGTTATTGTCATATGTATTGTCGATAACAGATTGTATAGTTGGCGCCAACACATCATAAGTCTCGTTGTAAGTAGCAATTATAACCGCATTAAATAATTGCGATGGTTTTGGGAATACATCAGGATCAGCTGACATTAATCGTAAGTTATCAACATGCGCATAGGCATCAAAACCTTTTAGTCTAGCTGGCCTAGATTTATTGTATGATTCTTTTGGATTTTCCAGATCCGCTAACCTTTGGTGCCAATCAACTTTTTTAGCTGCCTCTAGTTTTCTACTACCTTGAATGGTGTGAATTGCTATGCCAATAGACTTAACTAACAGTGTAACAATCACTAAAAGCAAATATATCGCCGCTAAAGTCGGACTAACTAACGACAATATAACTAATAAGCCTAAAGCTCCATAACTCAAAACAGCTGGCAACATCTCAAAAAGCCTATATTTTAACGTTCTTTTGCCTAAAGGTAGCTCTAGGTCTGTCATACAATTACAACATCGTCCGTAAATTTAATAGAGTTAACGCTGTTACCCAGCCGATTATAATCACACCTATACCAATCCACGCAAACATCACAGCCAGTGAGTGCCCTTTGACTATTAACAGTTTTACCGAGATAATTACATGCAAAATAGCCGCAACAATCCCAAACGCCACAAAAACAAAAATATAATACCATTGATCAATATAGTAATTTGTAATTCCAAATGCTGAGTAGTGTGATATCTGTTGCGTATAGCTAGGATGAATCGATAAGCCAATAGTGATAGCAAAACTTAAAGCTAAAAGTATCAGCACAGATAACAAGACCAACAAATATCTGTCAGTTACTAATTCTTTGAGTGATTTTAATATAATTGTTTTCATACTAATTAAATATATCTGGAGCCGCTGTCCGGAATTGAACCGGAGACCTACGCTTTACGAAAGCGCCGCTCTACCAGCTGAGCTACAGCGGCACTCGGTTGAACATTGTCCATTATATCATCACCAAGCCTCAAAATAAACGCCACTAACCTGTTGCGTCCAAAGAGATAAACTGCTATTATATTTAAGTTATCTGCACATATGGGCTCGTAGTGTAGTGGTTATCACGCCTCCCTGTCACGGAGGAGATCACCGGTTCAAGTCCGGCCGGGCCCGCCAAATGAATATTAAAATACCCCCTTCAGGGGTATTTTTTATATTCATATCTAGCGAGTTCGGTTCGGACTCGAGCCAGTGATAGCGAGCGCAGCGAGTAAATCACCGGGTCGCGTAGCGAATGAAGCGAAAAAGTGTTTACATTTTTTCGCGAATGAGCGAAGGAGGCCAAAGGCCGATAGTCCGGCCAAAAAATACCCCAATTTTACCTGATCTAAATTTAAACCCCCTCGGGTCCTGCCGTCCGTTCCGCCCCTAATTTATAAAAATGGATTACCATTTTGTAGTAAATTGGGGCCACCCCGACGAACGTCACCCGCGGAATGGGTTTTGAGGTTCAGATTTGCCATATTTGACACATCAATCGGCCCATTTCATAATCGCTATAGACTTTTTATCATACTTATGCTATAAATAATAGTATGACAGTAGAACAAGGTAGAATTACGCCAGAAAATGATAAAGACGTTAATAAAAAACGTGTTGCTCGTAAATCTGGTAAACATGTACTCAATTCAATGGATGGTGGTATAAATTCTGCCCACCCTGAGATTAATAGTACTAGCAAAACTAATAAGACGGATATTATTGGTGTGAACGAATGGTCTAAGGATACAATCGAAGAAAACTCGAAAAACCCAGAAAGACGTTTTGTTATACCCGAACTCAAAAATAGTGATATTATTATCGTCACTGAAATAAAGACTGAAGGCGATAAAATAATTTATGTCCAACGTAACAGTGATGCAGAAACCGAAGATGGAAAAAGCATCCGTGATTTAGATAAACAAATACAGGCACTACCAGAAATTATAGATGGCTCCCAAACACTTATATTTGTGCCTGAAGGCCATCAGAATGATAAAAAAGTTAACGACCTAACAACGTTGGCTAATTTAATTAATGGGGGTAAGGACGTTCATTTAGATACGTTCAAGCCATTAAATAAACTCCCGAATGGATCACATAATTCATTAGCTTTTGAGTACAATAATGGCAAATTTAGCTACAGCGAACAAAGAGTAGTTGAGACCGTGAACGTCTAGAATTAATCTTTTTCGAAAAACACCGCTGCCCTTTCCTCACCGTAATAACGCGTGAGGAAAGTTTTTTTGTATTCAAAAAAATTACCATCGATAATACTTTGACGAATCAAATCAACCGTCCGAACAACAAACCGTTCGTTATGAATACTAGCCAATGTCAAACCTAGTATTTCATCGGACCTTTGCAAATGGTGAACATAGGCCCGAGTGTAATTTTGGCAAGTGTAGCAATCGCAATCAGCATCAATTGGCGTAAAATCAGTTTTAAAACCGCCGTTTTTAATGTTCAAACGGCCATCATACGTAAACAAAGCACCGTTACGAGCTTGGCGCGTTGGCGCCACACAATCAAAAGTATCAATGCCGTATTGCACACCTAAAAATAAATCGGCTGGTTGCGATCCAAGACCTAACAAATGACGCGGCTTGTCCTCGGGCAAAATTTCGGTAATCCAGCGAACGGTTGATGGCACTTCCTCGGGTTCGAATACGCCGCCAATACCATAGCCATCGAAGTCACGCTGCCCTAAAAACGTCGCACTGGCCTTTCGGTAATCTTCCTCACGTGCACCCTGAACAATGCCGTACAGTGCCTGTAAAGGCTCCTCACGGGCAATATGTTCATCGTTTAGTTCCTGATGACGTTTTAGTGAGCGTTCAGCCCAGGCATGAGTCCTATCCATTGCCCGTTTAATATATTCACGACCAGCTAGCGGTGAAGTTAATTCGTCAAACGCCATGTGAATGTCGGCCGCAATTTTGTGCTGAATTTCCATCGAGCTTTCCGGCGTCATATATAACTGTTCGCCATTAACATGCGACCTAAAATAAACACCTTCGTCGGTAACTTTGGCAAGTTGAGTCGAGTTGTGAGTTGCTTGTTTAGAATCACCCTTTTCACTGTGGCTAGTGGCGTCGATTCCCTTTTTGTAGGCCATACCAAGCGAGAAAACTTGAAAACCACCACTGTCGGTAATAGTCGGACCGTTCCAATTCATAAATTTATTAATACCGCCAGCGGCCGCCATGACATCAGCACCAGGTCGCAACATTAAATGATAAGTATTGGCCAAAACCGACTGACCACCCAGCGCAATCACCTGTTCATTAGTCAATGTTTTAACCGTTGCTTTAGTACCACCAACAATAAAGGCTGGCGTTTTAATATCGCCGTGAGGTGTTTGAATAACACCAACACGCGCCAGTGTGCCATCAAGCTTTTTTTCTATCGTAAAAGTTATTGCTTTTTGCATCTTAACTATATTAACAGATATGACGCTGCCTATACACTGTTATCTTTGTTATTATTAATACATGTCATTTCGATCATCACTTTCGAAAAAAATCAAAAGCTTTGAAAAGGTTTTTGATGTTTATAATAATATTTATATTTCGCGTTCGGCAATATTAAATAATTTTGATTTATTCACTCAATTATCACCTGGTGGATTCGTCATTCCAGTATTAAAATCAAATGCCTACGGTCATGGACTAGAACAGATTACTGAAATTTTAAAAGCCCGGCGCTTTCCGTATATCGCCGTCGACGGATATTTTGAGGGATTGAAAATCCACGAAATTTCGCAGCAACCAGTCCTGGTCATGGGCGCCATAAAAAATAGCAATTACGCAAATATCAAACCCCGTGGCTATGCCTTTGTAGTACATGACATTGATTCAATCAAAGCAATTGGGCAAACAAAAAAAACATTTTTGGTTCATATCGATTTGGAAACTGGCATGGGACGACATGGTGTCAGAATCGATAAACTGGATAGCCTACTAAACGAGATTAAAAAATATAAAAATATATCAGTTGAAGGAGTCATGACTCATTTGGCTGACGCTGATAACCCCAAGTCAGTTAAACATGTTAATTTACAAACAAGCCGATTCGACATCGGAGTTAAAATGATAATCGATGCCGGCTTTAGCCCAAAATATATTCACATTGCACAATCAGCTGGCAGCGTTAAAGTGAAATCGAAATATGCTAACACTCTGCGAATCGGTATTGCGCTATATGGCATCACACCACTTGAAAAAAGTGATAATTTGGCGAACAAACTGCAAAATCTACAACCAGCTCTTAAGCTTACTAGTACAATTGATAAAGTTTTAGAAATTAACTGTGGTGAAAGTGTCAGTTATGGGTGCACATTTATTGCCAAACGTAGTAGCCGAATCGGAATATTACCATCGGGTTACTACGAGGGTATTCCTAGGGCCTTAAGTAATGTCGGACAAGTAAAATGGCGTAATAAATACCTGCCAATTACTGGTCGCGTTTGCATGAACCATACGATGATAGATATTACGAACTGCAACGCCAAGAAAAACGACGAAGTTGTCGTTATAAGTAATGATGCTCGAGACCAGCTGAGCCTCAATAATATTTGTTTAAAATATAATCTATTTAACTACGAGCTACTAGTTGGTTTAAACCAAAATATTCGTCGAACTATTGTCGAGTAATTTATTTATCAAGAAATGTTTGATAACGCTTTGCGGCATTTTCCCAGTCAACAACACTCCACCATGCCCGAACATAGTCATCGCGTTTATTTTTGTAATCCAAATAATACGCATGTTCCCAAACATCTAAACATAACAGTGGCGCATCAAGTCCTTGTGCGATTGGAGTGTCCTGATTTGCTGTTGTAATTATTTCTCCATTTGGCTGCAACCATACCCAACCACTTCCGAACACCCCAAGTGATTTTGTTGTGAATTCATCTACAAAACCCTGAAAACTGCCATACTTATTAGTGATCAAATTTAGTAACTCACCTGTTGGCTGGCCCCCACCTTTAGGTGATAAACATTGCCAAAATAAACTGTGGTTGTAATGTCCACCACCATGATTACGGATACCAACTTGAGCTGAAATCGGCAGACCATTAATATTCACTAGCAAATCCTCAACTAATCGGCCCTTCAATTCAGGGTTCGCATCGACTACAGCATTTAGTTTATCGACATAAGTCTGATGGTGTTTATCGTGATGAAATTTCATCAACTCTTCACCTACAAAGCCACGAAGCGAATCATAACCATAACTTAGACTTGGTAATTCAAACATTTTTTCTCCTTATTAATAGCTACCCCAGCTAACTTATTTTGTTGAATCTGGTATAGATATATACTTATTTACTTTGCCGTTTTTTATCAAAGCGTTTAGTGCATTATCAAATGCCGTCAATGGAACTTTAATATATTCATAATTTACCTGCGTATCGTTACTATCGATTAGCTTAACGAAATAATAGCCGTCCCCCAAGGTTGGCTTAAATGCCAATGACACCTGACCTTTAGTCAATTTTGCAGCCTCGGCTGCAAGTCCACCGTCACTGTTAGTTTTTAACACCATACCTGAAATGCTATAACTAACTTTAATTGATTTTTGATCAGATAACGCAGCCGCTAAAGCCTTCAAATCGGTCGATGGATCGTTTTTAAGAGTAACAGATACACTATCAGCCGTACTTAAAGCATCTTTATCCATTGCATAAGTAACTTTCTGTCGAAGTAACGTTAGCTCGGTTATGTGGTGATAATCAGCAGCATTCCAGCCAAAATTATCTAAGTTATTTGCATCAAATGCTCTTTCGGTCATTTCGCCACTAATTGTTTGGCGTTGAATTTTATATAAAGCTTGGATATCACTTTCACTAACCGACAAATTTAGGCTCTTGGCCATCTTTTGCGCATAGGCATCAGCAATTGCATGCTTGATTGATTCTTGCTTGATGTAGTTTATTTGTCGTTTACCGTCATCAGTTTTCAGATTAACTTGCTCTTTTGTTTCCAAGTAATGAATCGAGCTAAGATATATCATTAAATAATCGCTATATAGAACAGGCTGACCATCAACAGTTGCAACTGGCAAAGGCAAAACTTTTGTAATACGATACATAAATTCGCTGGTATTCTGAGATGGATATAACTGCCACCAACCAACAGTTACTACTAAAACAATCGCTGCGATGCTAATGATGATCGCGTTTATGACTAGTTTATGACGAGCATATTGAATTGGATACTTGAAACGACGACCGCCAGCAAGAATACGCTCACGATGATGAGCGACAGTTTCACTGGTAATGCGAGATGAGGGTTGAACCTCTTCTGGCTTACGAAATTTATGCAGCAATTTCTTCATGTTCTCCTTGGTGTTCAATCACATTGTTTACGGCGTCTTGAAGTTTGTTATAGATTTCATCGGGATGTTCTACTTTATGAATAACCAAATCACCCACAAAAGTCTGAATTACAATTGTGCCGAATTTAAATACTTCACCACTGAACCCTGGTATATTATAGCTTATGTTTTGAACCTTGGACAGACGCAGCTCGATTACATCTTTACCAAAAAAACCTCTTTGGGTAACTTGCCTGATGCGCTGATCTGTAACAATATAAATCGTAAAATACCAAAGTATAAACTGATACGAAAATAGTATCAAGCCAAGCCCAAAACCCGCAACCGGCAATAGAAATAGTTCAAGGTTATATTGCCAAATAAGTGGGGGGATAGCCGTTATCACCAAAGGAATAACTAACATATAAAAACCTTTGCGCATTGCAATAATATGACGACGAAACACGAATAATAGTTTTTCGTTAGGACGTTGACCTTCAAAATCAAGTTGAGGTTTGTTGGCTGCTGATTTTTTTGACATATTGCTTCCTTTTGTCAGTAAATGGTGCCCCGGGCAGGAGTTGAACCTGCAACCTTATCCTTAGGACGGATCTACTCTATCCAGTTGAGCTACCGAGGCCTATACACCATTATACCGATATAGTGAGCTTTTGGTTACTTTTTCTTTGGCTTTGGAATATGACCACGTACGACTGGCCCATGAGCTGTGTCGTAGTTGTCATAAATCTCGGAATCATTAAACCAAAGTTTAATTTCTTGAACGGCTTCTTCGACATTACCTGATGCATGCAAAATATTTGGCAAAGTCGCACCAATTGGATTTGTGTATCCCCTAGTGATATGAGTATAATCACCTCGAATTGTACCTGGGGCAGACTCTTTTGGATCAGTTGTACCGACTAATTTACGAACATACGATACTGATTCAATACCTTCCAAAACAAAAACAACAACTGGTGTTTCAGTCATCTGGGCCAATGTAACATTATAGATTTCCTCGCCCCAACGACTAATTAGATTACTGATGCCTTCGTAATGCTTGTGAAAATGAGCTTCATCTGGTGCTACCATCTTCATAGCTATAATCTTTAGACCTGCTCGCTCAAATCGCGAGATAATCTCACCAACAAGACCTCGCTGAATCGTATCTGGTTTCAAGATTATGAGTGTTCGTTCAATTCCTGACATAATAGCTCCTTATGTTTATTGAATTTATATTCTTTCCATTATAGCAAAGCTTTATTAATTTTACCGCGGCTGTTTAGATAAATACGTGCGCTTCGTTGAGTTTTGGGCTATGCTTGTTACATGTACATGTCAGAACTATTGCTTGATTACATTGAACACCTTGAAGTTGAAGGTGGTCGTTCGGCGCATACAGCCGAGAATTACACATTATATTTAGAGCGTTTTATTGAATTTACTAATGATATAACTGTCGATAAAATTACATCTGAAATCGTTCGTAAATATCGCCTTTGGCTGAACCGTTACAAAAATAACAATGATGACGAATTAGCCACAATAACCCAAAGTTATCACCTAATTGCCCTGCGTGGCTTTTTGGGATATTTATCAAAACGAGATATTCCAAGTTTGTCGCCTGAAAAAATCGAACTGCCAAAGATATCCCGTCGACAAGTCACCTTTTTACATTACGACGAGATAGAACGACTGGTATCGCAAATCGAAACATCAACTGAAACTGGACTACGCGACCGAGCTATTATTGAACTACTTTTTTCCAGCGGTCTACGTGTATCTGAACTAGTAAATTTAGACCGTGAACACGTAAATACTATTAGGCGTGAATTTATGGTCCGCGGCAAAGGCCAAAAAGATCGGCCAGTCTTTATCAGCGAAAGCGCCGGTTTACATGTAACCAATTATTTGCAATCACGAACTGATAATTTCCCGCCTTTATTTATTAGTTATAGCCGCAACAATCAGCCAACAACCAGCGGCAATTACCGTCGATTAGGCGCCAGAAGTATCCAAAGAATAATTAATAAATACACCCGGATGGCTGGTATCACCAAGCACGTTAGCCCACATACAATGCGTCATAGTTTTGCAACCGACCTGCTAATGAACGGCGCTGATATTCGTAGTGTTCAGGTAATGCTAGGACATAGTAGCATCAGCACAACTCAAGTCTACACACACGTCACCGATGAACATCTTCGTGAAGTTCACGAAAAGTTTCATAGTGATACTTCTGAATAATTATGGAGTACAGTTGTTTTGGTAGTCAGCTACGTTGTCTGTAATTCTAAAATCTTTACATAAATTACCGGTCAAATCAACCGCCGCTTGAGGATACGGGAAGTTAGTATCTGTTAATTCTACTCTGGTAGAAACCCGTCTGAACAAACTATTTGCTCGACCAGTTGAATCAATTTCAGGCTGAACAGCGCTAAATTTAACACAACTTGGATCAGCTGATGTCGTACATGGAGCGGCAGCACTATCAATTAAAGTTACTCGGTAGTTGGCTTTATTATATATTGTACTCAAGCGCAAGAAAGATACACGATTGCCACCACCGATTGGACTTGGTAACTGTATTTTTGTTGTACATGAGTATCCACCAGCCGTCAAATTACCAGCACACTCTATTGGCAACGGTGCGCCAGTTGGAGTTTTACGAATATCACGATTTATCAATATATTTGTCTGGATGCTTGGAATCGCAGCGTTGCCAGTTAATCCATACGGGTATAAAAATAATGTATTAGCATTACTTTGTCCTGCAGCTGTATTATCAAAATCACTTAACTTAAATCCAGCGTCGCTGAATTGAACAAACTGTGTTCTTAAAATTGGCGGCCTATTTGACGCCCAAGATGTCTGAGCTAGAAGCGGCGTCGATCCCACTGGTTGCAAATCAACTACGTAATTTTTATCAGAACTAATATCGTCAGCACTAAACCATTGGACTTGAACTGTATCAAACGGTGTCACACTTTTAAGCGGTATAAAATTTGATTCATTCGCAGTTAGCGTTCCAAGGTAATCAATCGTATCAAGACTAATCTTGACGCAAGTATAGGCTTGATCAAGACTATTTTCAGTAGCGCCTGTTTTTATTTTTACTTCGCTACTATCTGCTGATACGTCCTTTAGTACCTTAACTGCATCATTACAATTTGATGAAGTAATTGTTTTATAGTCAGCTGAGGTCGAAGAACAATCTGCACCGCTGTCGCAAATGTTTTGATAGCGTATTAGCGCACGTTTAGCATCCTCAACTCCAGCCTGGGCTGAGTCATAGGCACTTTGTGATAAATCGGTTGTTGTTGCCTGTTGCTGGTCCTGAACCATAATTCGAATGAAGCTAACTGTGACAACAGTAATTAATAAAGCTGCAAAGACAACTACAAACAATGATACGGCACCCTTTTGTTTATTGTTCTTGCTATTCACTTTATTCTCCTTATATTATTTTACCGTATTACCGGCGCGAGCGACTACGTTAAATTTATTGACTGAACAATATGACACATCAGATAACGGATCATTTGGCGGTCGACACTCAGTGCCAGCCGAATCACCCATTAGCGCAGTTTGTTCATTTGTTCCAAGCAAAAATTCGATACTATACAATCCTTGTCCGGTTTTTGAATCCTGAGGCGGATTAGAGCTAATCGTAAAACTATGAAGCGCCAAGTCATGTTGGTTAGAACCTGAACCCTGACCTACCACTAACAACTCAACAGCATTCGCTTTATTTATCTTGGGATAAACGCCAGAGTTGGCTACACAATAGCTAGTATTAGGATCAAGTACTTTGACGAAACGTATTGGAGACGTCGACGAATCAGCATCGACATACGTATTAATACGTGAATCACCAGATTGTATATACTTACCATAATTCCAAATATAACTGTATTGTCCTAGACATAAACGACCACCTAAAGTCTCATCATTGTCACCTTTTTGAATCACGTAGTGATTATCCGCCGCATCAATACTGAAAGAGGCGCTCTCGGCTATACTACGTTGCAACTCGCTGGCTATTGAACGTCCAGCTTGATTAACGTCTTTGTATGTTATCCCTTTATTATAGATATTACCAATTTGAATAACCGTCATAGCAATTGCAATAAGAAGTGCCGACACAAAAGCCATGGCTAGCATTAATTCAATGATCGTAAAGCCTTGTTTTTTAGCCACGTGGTTCATATAACCTCACTATCGTACCTATGGTCACTGGAACTGATTGACCGGGGCTATCCCAACAAGCGCGAATATAAAAATCGATGTAGCCCGCATTATCTTGATTATTCCCTGCAACAGTAGCAGCTCGGATTGGAACTATCCAAATTCCATCAGCCGTAGTAACTTGATCACCAGCATTATAACGAACTTGTGAATATGTCTGAGCAGTAGTGAATTGACCAGCAGGAGCAACGAAAGACGCTTTTTTAGTATTCAAAATAAACCAACCGTCATCACTTGGATTGTAGCCTGATTGATTTTGTGGACAAGACGTATCGCTAAATTCGATTGACGATGGTTTAGCTGAATGGTTTGCAATATAGCATTGCATTAATTGCCACTGATTGGCGGGACTGCCTAGATTAATATTAGATGGATCATCAGTACAGCCGCTAACGCCGGGCTGATAAGCGGCAATGTAAGATGAATTTAAGTATCTTAATGTTTCAGCTTGAGCGTCAATTTGATTACGGACTAAAGTGATTTCAAGTGCTCGTTGTGCAGTCGCCGTTCCTTGATTCATAATCGCTAAACCGCCAACTGCTACTAAGCTGAATATAGTAATCGCAAACAATGCCTCGATTAGTGTATCGCCTTTGGTGTTATGTCGTTTATGTACTAACATCCGCTCGTCACCTCTCCTAGCGCTTCAATACCACTTGCACTAGTAGTATTGGCAGTTATAACCACTGCTGATTTACCGCCAATAAAAAATCCATTAGAATCAACACAAACACTAATTTTTTGTTTTAACGCCGCTTGATTAACCAACGTTGCTATATCTTTATCGGCTATGACAGCTTCTTGATTAGTTGCATTAGGAGCCACAAAAGTGCGTACTGCACCACTGACTGGCGAGCGTAAAATTAACATCGAAAATTTTAACGGTACATTCTTGTTAATTGCCGTATCAACAAGCGATGAACCCCATTCGACGTCGTATACTTGACTGTTGGTGTCTATTACTTGAATGTTATAGCCTGGCTGAGCACCATCCGCACTACCTAAAAAAACACTAATGTCATTTAGTGTGGCTGTCGCATCCTCTGAGGCAGGAATGACACCGATGACGTTTTTCATAATTAATCGACGACTGTTCAAAGTGGTGATATATCTACCAAGTACGACACAACCTGATTGTCCGCGGGCAATATTCGTAGCTGCGTTACAACTATTAATAGGGCTATCATTGCTGACATTCATCACGTCTGAGTATTGTTGTTGCAAGATAGATTGCAGTGATGTTACGCTATCGCGATAACGTTGAACATTAATTGACGTGCCAGCCCCAGCTAAAACACCGACTACCAGCAACCCTGTGATACCCAAAAAAAGCATCGTTTCAATTATTGTAAAACCAGCATTATTGAAGGGTTTCATTTGCCATAATTATAGCATAAGCAAGTTTATCTGATAAGACTACGGCAGATAATTTACGTAGGCGTTCAACAGATAGCTACCAGCCAAAACTGCAACGAATAAACCTATAATTAGCAAAGGGCCAAAAGGCACATGGGAGGTTCGTTTTAACTTGCCCGTAATCATAGCCGGTATCACAACGATACAGCCAATCAGATTAGCCGCAAATAATGTAATAAATGCTAATTTCCAACTTGATGCCAAAAGCGCTAATCCTAGTCCTAATTTGATATCACCAAACCCAATCCATTTGCCTTTCGATACAATATATAGAATCCAATAAAGGCCACTTAAGATAAAGATTGATCCAGCTATATCAATAATGGCATTTGGTTTATCGCTGGCACTGATAATAACAAGCGCCGCATTAATAACACCAACACCAATTACAGTAAAGTTAATATTATTCGGCAATAAAAACCATCTGATATCATAGACAAACAAAATCGCCAAAGCTATCCCAGCAATTAACCACAACACTAAACGAGCAATATCGATACCGCTTGTTAATGGATACGGCCAATAAGCATAAGATAACACAAAAAACGCCGCCACTCCTAACTCAATTAATGGTTCCATATAGCCTATCGGCTTACGGCATTTACGGCATTTGCCACCCAGAGACAGCCAACTAAAAAGTGGTATCAAGTCATACCATTTTAACGTATAAGAGCAGTGTAGACATTGCGAACGATCATTTGATATTGAAGTTTTCGTTAGTTTCTTAAGACTTTTTAGTTCAGCTGCGTCAACTGGCTCACCGTCTGCCTGATCCTCGACTAATTGGCGAGCCCGTAGGCGCCAAACTGACGCACCCGCAAAGCTGCCGAAACAAAGGCCTGTTAAAATCAAAGCTAAATAAATAATAGATTGTTCCATAAGCACTATCATACATTAATTAGCGTTAAAACAAAAACCTCGACACTGAAGGCCGAGGTTTTTAGTATCAAATTTGATTACACTAGACTAATTGTGAGCGCAAGCGATGCCGTTGCCTTCTAGCTTCATTTGAAAAGATACTTTTCGTGAACCCTGGCCCATAGTCAAATCTTCACCATTACATGTTGCCCCAGTTGTAATGTAGACATATGGAGATGACGCATCAAAGTTTGGAATATTAGCTGTTGAGTTAACACCACCAGTATCCTTGAGCATATAATCAGTACCAGATGGGTCTGTAAACTTATCGCCGCCAACTATGACATATCGACTTAAAAAGCTTGACCATGATGTACTTGCAGAGGAATCCATACCGCTTGGTAAGGCACCACTGTTATTTGTTTGGTAACTTGCCAAGGCTACCTCAAAACGACTAAGGTCGTTTTTGCGTTGCATATCACGCTGACTGCGTTGCAAAGCTGGCAAAGCGATAAAGACCATCATGAATATCAAACCAGCAATAGCCAACACTAATACGACCTCGATAATCGTAAAGCCATTTTGTTTCTTTTTATTATTCACGATCTGTCCCACCCTTTCTTACGAACCGTTTTTTGTACGTGCGTTAAACGCTTGTGTTTATATTACTACACGTCGCATATTGTGTCTAGACACCCGCACTATTTACTAAACTATATATTGGCAACAAAATTGCAGCCACCATGCTACCAGCTACTACCGCTAGAACAACCATTAATACTGGTTCGATAGCAGTCGAAATTGTACGAATTTGCTCATCAAGTTCGTCTTCATAAACTTGGGCTGTCTTGCCCATCATCTCATCAATACGACCTGATTGTTCACCAATCTTAATCATTTGAGGCACTAATGATAAAATATAATCTTCGGGAGCTAATGCAACTGATAAGGCCTTACCGCCTTTGACTTTTTCAATAGCATTTAAAATACTGTCCCGAATAACTGTGTTGTTAACTGCAACAGATGTCAACTTTAACATATCCAACATACTGACACCGGTACTTAATAGCGTTTGGCCTGTACGATTAAATCGCGCCATATATAGCTTTTGAAACATTTTACCAAATACTGGCACATTTAATTTAAATTTATCAGTCGCCCGAATACCTGAATCAGTTTTAAGATACTGTATTATAAAGTATATAATTGCACCGGTAACCAACAAAGTTAGCCACCAATAACTGACTGCGAAGTTAGCGGCATCAACCATTACTTGCGTCAAAAATGGCAACTGTCTTTTTAGGTCGTGATACAACTTTTGAACTTGCGGAACGACCGTGAATAACATAAAAGCGATAACGCCAAAGATAACAACCAAAACAATAATTGGATATGTTAACGCGCCTTTAATTTTACTACTGATGGCGGCATCTTTTTCTTGCTGGTCAGCTATTCGTTGCAAAGATGAATCAAGTGTACCTGACATTTCACCAGCACCAACTAATGCCAAAAAAACCGCATCAAAAACGGCTGGATACTTTGCGAAAGACTCAGACAGCGATTTTCCGCCCTCAATTGAAGCTGTAATATCTTGGACAATCGATTGTAGTTTTTTATTTTCGGTTTGTTCGAGTACCGTATTAAAACTCTGAGCTAATGGCAAACCAGCACCAATCAATGTCGACAACTGTCGGGTAAAGACAATTCGGTCTTTGGTTGTAATACGACCACTTAGACGCTCGAAAAAACTCTCTGTTTCACTGAGCTCTTTAATACTTAGTGGCGTAAAGCCTTGATTAATTAATAGTTTAGCGGCTGCGCTTTCAGAATCGGCCTGGACAGTGGCCTTGGTAATTTTGTTATTAGTCTGATCGCGCGCTTCATAGCTAAACTTTTTCATTCTAGCCTCTCATTAACCTTTCAAACTCAGCCAAATCAACTGCAACTTCACGAGCGCTGTCATAAGTAACTGTGCCACTTTGGACTAAACCAACTAGCGTACGGTCCATGGTTTGCATACCTTGGTCAGAGCCGGTTTGAATAACGGCGTCCAATTGGTGAGCTTTACCTTCGCGAATAATATTTCGTACTGCTGGGTTAGTGACCAAAACTTCGGCGGCCACTACTCGCCCACCGCCAATAGCAGGAATCAAGCGCTGCGAACAGATAGCCATCAAAATATTTGATAACTGAGTGCGAATTTGTGGCTGTTGGTGTGGAGGGAAAACGTCGATTATACGATCAATCGATTGTGAGGCACTGTTGGTGTGTAGTGTCGCAAAGACCAAGTGTCCTGTCTCAGCGATAGTAATAGCGGCACTAATAGTCTCAAGGTCACGCATCTCACCAATCAAGACAACATCGGGGTCTTGACGCAAACTAGAACGCAAAGCCGCGCTAAAGCTGTAGGTATCATAGTGGACTTCACGTTGCACGACGGCTGACTTTTTAGATTTATGGGTAAACTCAATTGGGTCTTCGATTGTAATAATATGTTGAGCGCGCTCGGTGTTAATCTTGTCGACCAAGGCAGCCAAGGTGGTTGATTTACCACTACCAGTTGGGCCAGTAATTAATACTAGGCCGCGTGGATAATCAGCAAAGCCCATGACTACATTTGGCATACCAAGTTCGGTAACTGTCTTGATTTCATTAGGGATCAAACGTAAAGCGGCCGCCAAATTACCACGCTCATGGTAGGCGTTAACACGAAAACGACCAAGCGTACCAAAGGCAAAGCTAAAGTCGAATTCTTTGTCTTTTAATAATATCTGACGCTGGTCTTGGTCCAAAATCGCAAAAATTAGAGCTTCAACAACCTGTTCATCGAGTGGGTTATAGCCAATAATTGGCACTAATGAACCATCAATACGTAGTAGCGGCGGTAAACCAACTTGAAGGTGTAAGTCCGATGCTTTTTTGCGGACTACTTCCTCTAATAATATTTCGATTCTTAGCTCTTGGTTGTTCATTTTATTCCACCCCTTCTATACCGTATCTGACGTCACGCGATTTACTTCTTCAATAGTAGTTATTCCCTGCAAGGCTTTCAGATAACCATCTTGTCGCATAGTTATCATCCCCTGCTGCTGAGCTTTGCGCTGTATTTCGGAACTGGTAGCCCGAGCTACAATCAAATTTTGGATACTCTCGTTGACATCCATCACTTCATAGATTCCAGCTCGACCACTATAACCTCGTGGAGACTGAGGGCTATCGATTCCCTTAACTAAAGTATAAGCGCTTTGGCCTGCTAAGGGCAAGTCTTTATAGCCTAAATCTTGAGAAACTCTAGCGACATCTTCGGCTGTCTTGGGCAAAATATGACCAATCGTAGCAATAATATTTTGAGTTTCAATCGGATTTGACTGATACGTTGTGTGTTTTTCGGCTACACGACGCACCAAACGTTGACCAATAATCGTATTGACTGTGCTGGCAATCAAAAATGGTTCAATCCCCATATCAAGCAAGCGCGGCAAAACACCAGCAGCACTGTTGGTGTGTAGAGTACTAAAGACTAAGTGACCAGTCAAAGCCGCTTGAACAGCCAAATTTGCCGTTTCACTATCGCGAACCTCACCGACCATGATAACATCAGGGTCTTGACGCAAAATCGAACGCAAACCACTTGCAAATGTTAGACCAACATCACTGTTGACCTGAATTTGATTAACGCCACTCATTTTGTATTCGACTGGGTCTTCCAGAGTCACAATATTAACCGCTTCGTTCTTGATTTCTTTGATTAACGCATAAAGACTGGTCGTTTTGCCACTTCCGGTTGGACCAGACGTCAACACCATACCGTTGGGACGCTTAATTCCCTTGCGAATTGCGCGCAAAGCTCGACCAGCATAACCCATTTCTTCAATATCAAAAGTGTTACCTGATTTATCTAGCAAACGAATCACGACTTGCTCACCCCAAATAACCGGACTAATTGCAATACGAAGATCGACTTCTTTACCAGCAATCTTGACTGTAAATTGTCCATCTTGAGGCATGCGATGTTCGTCAATTTTCAGATTGGACAAAATCTTTATACGGCTGACTAACGCTGGTTCGATACTTTTTGGCAACTGCATAATCTCACGCAACATACCATCAACGCGACAACGAATCTTGAGTGACCCTTCCAAAGGTTCGATATGAACATCGCTCGAACGAGTCTTCAGTGCATATTCCAAAATAGTACTTAATGCCTTGCTGATCGGCGAATCTTGAACAATAGTTTTAACTTCTTTGTTAGAGTCCTGAATTGCCTCGACTTGACTGGCTTCAGCTGCTTCACCGACACTAGAAAGGTCAGTTTTGTACTGATCCAAGACATGGCGAACACCAGCCTCTGAGGCCATAAAGACTTTTAAGGGGCGCTCTATACGACTTGCCAAGTAATCAACTGCCTGAACGTTATTAGCGTCAATCATAGCTACAGCCAAGCGATTTTGGACCTCAGCCAGTGGCACAGCCATAAATCGTTCAGCAATATCCTCTGGCAACAAGCCCAAAATACTTTGATCAATTAAACTATTCGTCAAATTAACATAAGGCACGCCAGAAACTTGGGCGATGGCATGAGTTAATAGCTCATCGTCGACGATATCCTGCTCAGTCAACAAACTTAGTAATGGCTGGCCAGTTTTAGCGGCCATATCTTTAGCGTCATTTAGTACGCTTTCGCTAACTAAACCTTCACTGACCAACAGGCTAACAAGCTTGCCCTGAATATCACCAGTTAGTAACGCCATCGATGAAGCCTACTCTGTGCCTTTAATTTCAACTTTGACGGCAGGATTAATAGCATCTTTATTAAAAATACTAGGATTTGGCTGATCAACTGTGGTTGATATCTTATCAATCGTATAAACTTTAGTGCTGCCGCTATAAGCTTTAGGAAAAGCAGCCCGTGCACCAAAGTACGCCACTAAAACACTTACCGAAATTATCAAGATTATCATTGCAATATCTGTTTTTTTCATGATTTTACCGTCTTCTTTGTTAATTCTACAACCTTAGATGGTGCGTAAAATGCTCTTGCTCTAACTGTCAACGTACCCTTACCACTACCTGCACTCAGCTCGAGCTTCATAGATAATACCTCGATTGTTCTAGTTGAAATCTCAATCTTGTGTAAAGCCTCTTTCAAAGCAATCTCGCTGCCAGTCACAATAAAATGTACGCCGATTGACGAGTATGCCCCAGTCGCAACATTACTACCATATATACTAATATCATCGGGTTGAAGTGCGTTGATTGTAACCCCATTTAGCAACTTTTTCTCAAGTGATGCACAAAGCGCAAGTGAATTTGGTTCTGCAGGTAGAGAGTCCAGAATAACCTGCAAAGTTTTATCGTCAGGTGAAGCTTTTGCGCTCATCAAAGCACTGTTGGTATCAAGAACACGGACTTGGGATTGGACTGATTTGATATTCTCGTTATTGGCCTTTAGCGTAGCAACTGTGGTCTCTTTTTCATGTATAACACGTTGATTAAACATCAGCATCTGTGACAAAAATATTATCGCAACCAGAGCAAATCCAAAGATAACCGATACGCCAGCAACCCATAAAAACATTATTCGATTTGCAATAGCTATCTGAGTTCTTTTACGAAATGCGGCATTTTTTGACTGCATATTATTTGCCCCCTGTCGTATCAAAAATATCTAGCGGAATACCCAAGTATGAGTCTGTGACGTTACCGGTTGGATTAGTTGTAATGATAATCGACGCATTTTTCGAATTTAACGATAATAATTCGTCGGCATAGGTAAAGCTTATCGTGAATCTAGATACTGTCTTGCCTGATGTATCTTCGCCATGCGTCGTTCCGTTTGAATTAACATTAGTGGCGATAGTCACTGTTTGTTGAGTCGTGCTGCCATCAGGAGTAAATTTCAACCTTGCGCCTTCGATTGTCTTTTTATAGACCTCAACTGCAGCATAGCTATTTAAGGCTTGGCCCTCGACGACAATCGTCTTGGTGCTTGAATCGACTGTTACACTGGATACAATTACATCATTAGGAGCTGGCGGATTAATTGCCTTCATTAGATCAAAAATTCGTGAATCTATATGCCTATTACCATTAAGTTGAGATATCAGCATTAACTGATTTTGAATAGTTAATGTTTTTGACAAATCAGTAACGGATTTCAACTTATCATTTTGTTCTGTAATGGTATTATCAGCATTAGTGTTGCTAAGCGCTTGAAAACCATATATATAAACGGCTAACAAAACTACAGTAGCAATCGAAACTATACCTACAAGGATTGAACCAAGTATGACTTTAGCACGAATTCGCTGAGCCTTGATGAGTTCTTGTTTGATGTCAGGAACAAGGTTAATCTCAATCATCATTTGTTGTTCCTCTGAGCTAATCCGATAACTGTCGCGAATTCACTGGCAATTGTACTAAGTTGCTGTTGATCAGCCTGCGCAACGTGGACACGCTGCCAAGGATTAGCGACGCTTGATGCTACACCTGTTTTGGCCGTCAAATATTCACCAAATCGAGGCACAATCGCTGCAAAACCTGACAATAATATGCCTCCTACTGGAGTATTTGGATAACGAGTCTGGAAAAATTTAATCGATTTAATTAATTCGGTTGCAAAGTTATCAAGCGTACTTTCAATTGAACGATAAACCTGACCTTCTAGTCTATCTGGTGCCAAACCAAACTTTAAGATAAACTGTCGAGCTTGATCATCTTGAACATTCAAATTTTGAACAGCGGCCTTAATAAGCGTCCTTAAGCCAGTTGGAATCGTACGAACCAGGCGTGGTGTATCGCCAAATGTAATCGCCAAATCAGTTGACCTTTCGCCGACATCAATAATTAACCTGGCATCTTTGACACCCAGAGGCAACAACGAACGAACCATCGCAATTGGATCGGGTTCAGACGCAATCACATTAAAACCTAAACTTTCAATAAATTCCAAACGCTCTTCGGTATAAGCATTCGACGTACTAGCTAATAGCACTTCTTGTTGTTTTGGATCATGTAATGATTGGCCTAGTAATGCCCAGTCGACTTTAGTCTCGTCAATTGCCATTGGAATATACTGATCAATTTGGTATTTAATCGTACTTTTCAGCTCGGCCTCACTCATCATCGGCACATCAACAACGGTTGTAAAAGTTTTACCAGATGGTAGGCCAATGACAACATTCTTCTCTTTGATACCACTTTGGCCAACAGCTGTCATGATTACTTCACCTAAACGCCGTAAGCCTTCGGCTGAATCATTTGCGGTAATCTTTTCATCAACGGGTGCATAACCATAGTGTTGTAAGGTCCAATTATCGGGACCTGATTGAGAAAGCTGTACAACTCGTACGGCATTAGTCCCAATGTCCAGAGCAAAGAAGTCGCCCAATCCCTTTAATATTGCCATATTACCTTTTATTATACAGAAGCATGAGCTTTAAAAGCAAGCGATTATTGAATATTAAAATCGTGGTGGTAATTCAGTCGTATGTACTGTTTGGACATGACTGCCGCTATCAGCTCGTGACAACGCCCAAAGATAGACATCAGCGCGTAGATTAAAGACTTCAGCCGGATCTCCACTGTGGTCTGTACCTGTGCCCGATCCAGCCGTACGACGCAGATATAATTTATCTGCCATGACTGGGCCGTTAACGACTAATGGCTGTTCACAGGTATTAATATCTATATTTACATCTTTGGCGACTGCACTACAGGTATTTACTTCTCCAGATCCAAGAGTGCCATCACTTAAAGCTATCAACCAAGCATCGATGTTTTTTACATCTTTTGAGACACTGATTGTTCGAGCGATTATTATAACCTGTGGAATGTCCGTGATTGATTTCAATACTTCGCTCGTATAATTGATGTCGCCCGATATCGTGACATTCGCCGTTGGCGCATTAACAACAATCCATTGACCTTTATTAATTACCTTGCCTGCTCCACCGCCAGTTACGGTAATATTGCCTATTGCTCGATACGAACCTAACAAATTATTAGCACTTAAATCAATTGTTGGGCTATCGCCTAAATTATGTGTTGCATCATTAGTGTTGACTACAAAACTTGCAGCGACATCAGGTATTTTATGCGATGATATGTAATTTCCAATCACACTCGTACGAGTACATGACGAATTACCAGCATTTGTAAAAATAATTTGGCTATATATACAGGCGTCGCCATTAATTGGGTCAAAGATTAACCCAGAGCCCGCAAAAGCTGAACCAGATGCAAAGCCTGTAACTAATCCAGCTGCCGATACGCTATATTCGTCCCAACTGCCAAATCTGCGATTAACGCCAGCCAGATTTTTATCTGATGTACTGGTTTTAATTAATCCTTTTACCCAAAGATCACCACCCGTAATCTGGACTTTTGGTTTTTTACCAATAACTAAACAAACCGGTACCGAGTGTGCCCATTGGCCATCGCTGCTAGCTCGTGGTTGAATTGAGAATGCATAGCAAACATGAGTACCGGCTGTAAAGTCACCTGTAATGACGTTGTTGGCGGCGACCATTGCGCCACTTTGCCAACCACCGTTTTCATTAAATACACTCGTACCACTGTTAATATACGAACATGATGCGTCAGGCAAAGCTTTAAAGAACGTTCCGCATGGCTCACCGCCAGATATGCCGCCAGCTGGGTTTGGTACTGTTTTTCCTGGGGCGACAACTATTTGAGTTATGCGCCACTGAGTATCTTGGCTTTTTGTGCGTTTTGGATCATTATTTGGTGTAATTGACGGTGTTACGTTGAATGGGGTACCAGTTTCAACGGCTCCAACGTCAGCACTAATATTTGGCGTAAATACATAATTATAAGGGATATAAACACAGGACGTTGACGATTCAGTCGAACCGTTATTATCCCAAGCTTTTGGACTGGCAACCGTCGAACGACATAAATTATTACCGACGTCATTTTGAGTTATATCATAAGTCGATGTAAAACTCTTAGATTTTCCATTATCCAACCCTGACGAAACTGTATTATTCGATCCCGAACCATTACCAAGGCCGTCACGATTTTGATAATGATATTTTATGGTTCTATCAGTTGCATCAGGTCCATTATTCTTGACTGTATGTGTCCAAGTGATAGTATAACCAGGTGAAGTTGAAGCAACACTGGAGCTGCTGCTAGTTGATAAATCCCATTCAGGAGCTTTAGGTAACTCACCTATACTATCACCCATTGGATTCGCACAATAACGATCCAGTACGTATACTAATTTGCCAGAGTCATTATAAAACCGAATCATGGATTCATTTCTACATGAGCTTTTGCCAGTATAAAAAGCGTCGTCCTCATTGGTCTTTTTGCTACCGTTTTTATAATAAGCATCCGTATAATAACTATTCGTACAAACGTTCTCATTACCAGACCACTTAATCTGTTTTTTAGCGTCAAGACTATCTAGACGTGCCTTTATGTCTGCCCAGTCGCCATCGCTAACATCCTTACCCTTTCCCGATGCATTACGACCGAGCATTGTATTCACAATAAAAGCCGAGCCTGTATTCTTTTGCGCCTTATTTGACTTATTTGAATCATACAATAAGCTATATAGCGCATCTGCAGATTTAATAGAGGTTGGAATTGCCATTTTACTACTTTCTATTGGCAGTACATAAAAATCACTACTTGAACTATCGCCTTTTACGCACGTCTGATTGCCACTTTTATCAGGCGACCCGTTTTTAGATATACACATAGTGTGGCCCTTAAAATATCCAACGCCGTCTTTCAAACCAAAAGTCTTCGCCTGCACCGAAACATAAAACCCAACTGATCCTAAAACGATAACAATCAGTCCGAGAATTACTACTTTTGAAATTTTAAGATTAGTAAAGTTCATCTTAATTCGTAGTTCCATTATTAAGTTCGTCTATCATGTCTTGATAATGCTGTGTTCCATCAAAAGGTTCATTTGAATCATTTACCAACTTGATTGTTTTTTGATAATACTCGATTGCTTTTTGTTTATCACCTTTGGCGGCATATATTTGTGCAATAAAATCAGTGATTGTTCGATTTTCGTTTGCCGCTTCAGCCTGCAGAGCGATTACTAAAGCTTGATTGTAATTACTATCGTTAAAATAGATCGTTGCTTCACTCGACAACAACATACTTTTTTGAAAAGAATCATTAGTCTGAGTCAAAGCTATATCATACGCTGCCTTGGCACCGCTAAAGTCCCCATTATCCGCCAAAGCCTGTGCGTCGCTCATCGTTTGGTTTAATGTGTCCATACTCATTATTGTTGGCGTAGGAATTGATATTGATTTATTTTTTTGATAAAAATACCATGCCGTAAACCCAACAGCTACAATCAATACGACAACGACAGCACCAATAATTAACTTCTTCCTTTTTGAAAGACGTTTCCGTAATTTTTTAGCCTCTTTTTGATGTTCTTTATTCTTACTCACGAACAATATTCCTTACGCTTATTCACTCATAATAATAGCACATTTGTTTAAAAAACAACGAGGACATCATTGTGTATAGTTTTTTAATCACCTCTGTTATAATAATGTAATGAGTTTATCAATCGGAATCGTTGGTCTACCAAATGTTGGCAAGTCTACCCTGTTTAATGCCCTGACAAATAATAATATTTTGGCAGCTAATTACCCATTCGCTACTATCGAACCAAATACTGGTATTGTGGCCGTGCCTGACGAACGTCTGGCCGAACTGGCTAAGTTATACGGATCAACCAAATTAATGCCCGCCACCGTCACTTTTGTTGATATCGCTGGTCTAGTCGCTGGTGCCAGCAAGGGCGAAGGTTTGGGCAATAAATTTTTGGCTAATATTCGTCAATGCGAAGCTATCGTCCACATCGTCCGCGCTTTTCATGACGACAACGTCATTCACGTATCTGAACGTGTTAATCCCCGCGATGACATCGACATTATCAACACCGAACTAATCTTGGCCGATATCCAAACTATCGAAAATCGCTTACCAAAACTGGCCAAAGAATCCAAAGCCAACCCTAAATTAAAATCAGTTGCTGAATATTTAGAAACCTTGATGGACAAATTAAAATCTGGTATTCCCCTGTCTGCTGTCGACGATTTAGACCTAGAATTAATCGCCGATATCAATTTATTGACCGCCAAACCTGTAATTTATGCCTTTAACGTCGACGAAGACACCCTGGTTAGCGACGCCAAAAAAGCCGACCTGTCCGCCCTAGTCGCCCCTGCCCGAACAATTTTTGTATGCGCAAAACTCGAGGAAGAATTAAAAGGTTTATCACTAGCCGATTCAGTCGAATTACTGGACAGCTACGGTGTTAAAGAAACAGGTTTGATGCAATTAATTCACGCTGCTTATGACATTTTAGGACTACAAAGTTACCTAACTGCTGGCCCCAAAGAAATACACGCTTGGACAATTCACAAGGGCGATACTGCCCCACAGGCCGCCGGCGTTATTCACACCGACTTTGAAAAAGGCTTCATCGCCGCCCAAGTCGTCGATTACCACGACCTAATCGCCGCTGGCAGTGAGTCAGCCGCTCGCAGTGCCGGCAAAATGCGCACCGAAGGCCGTGAATACGTCATGCGCCCCGACGACATCGTCGAATTTAGATTCAACGTCAATCGATAATGTATAATCAAAACATGACAACAGTAACACTTCCAAACCAAAACGATAATCAAATCGCCATCTACAAGCAACAAATCAAAAGAAATATAATTTTATTAGTTATAAATGTAGTATTGTCTAACGTTTTTATCGTAATTGTCAGTATGATTTACAGTAACTATCCGTGCGGAGATACCTGTGATATTCCAAGTTATTTATCATGGGTACAAATGATATGCCTTGTTGGAATATTAGTTACTGCCATTCGTGCGGTCACCAACTTATCCAGAATAATGGTCTACAGCGCCGCATCTAAAAAATTGAAATACTTTAATAAATAACTATTCATCATTCAAGGTCGAAACCTGGATAACAGTTTTGGGTTTTACTTTACATTGAGAAATATTCAAGTTTTCAATCTAAGCGCAATTAAGTCCAGCTCCACTATGTTCATACAGATGGATGCGAAGTGGTAGCGGAGGCCAAGCGCCACGTGCTGACCCGAAAGGGTCACACGTAAAGTGGCCATTTGTATGAATATAGTGGTGATGGACGGCAGAAAAGCTAAATGATGCTATTTACGAATTGGCTGCAGCAAATAAAATCGCTCTTGATTGCCTTTGGCGCCGGCGACGTCGCTGTCGCGTTTGTTTTGAATCACAAAATATTGGCGTGACCAATCTTCAAAATCCTTCAAAATCTGGCGACGGACAGCGTCGTTTTTGATAATACCTTTATTGGTTTGGTCTTTACCGGCTTCAAACTGCGGTTTCACCATTGCCACTAATTGAGTCTGCGGACTCGACAGCTCGTTAACTAAATGTGGCAAAATTTCGCGTAAACTAATAAACGACACGTCCATAACGATAATATCAGGGATATCACGAATTATTTTGTAATTAACAGATGGAAGTTCGTCAGGTTTAACTGTGTAAACATTTCGGATATCGGTTTTTTCACTAAGTACAATTCGTTTATCGCCACGCAAACTTGGATGCAATTGGTCAGTACCAACGTCAACCGCATAGACTTTAACAGCGCCATGACGCAGCGCATAATCAGTGAATCCGCCAGTACTACTGCCAACATCCAACACAATTTTGCCACGAAAATCCAATTTAAAAATATCAGCCACTGACGCCAATTTCAGTCCAGCCCGACTGACATATTGAGACTCGGCTAATAACTTTACGACCGAATTTTCAGACACAAAATGGCCGGGTTTTAAAACAACCCGACCATCAACTGTAACTTTGCCTAATTTAATCCAACTTTCGGCTTGCGAACGACTTGACGTCAATTTGCGCTGAACCAGCGATATATCAAGCCGTCCTTTGGTCATAAACTGTTTTACGCCTTTTTGCGTTCGCGATATTCACCAGTCGCAGTATCGACTGAAATAATATCACCAACTTTAATAAAAGCCGGAACTTTAACAACTAAACCAGTTTCCAGTGTCGCATCTTTTAACACGCTACTACTGGTGTCGCCTTTGACGACGTCTTCGCTGTATTTAACTTCCAGATAGACGTTTTTAGGCAACTCAACGTTAATAATATTACCGTTAAAAGCCTGTAAAACAAGGCTTTCGCCTTCTTTTAGGTAGTCTGAAGTATCACCAACGATATCGGCTGGCAATTGAAATTGCTCAAAATTTTCAGGATCCATAAAATAATAATCAGTACCATCATTATATAAATATTGAACGGTTTGGTTAGTTACTTCAGCCGATTCTATTTTTTCTTGACCTTTGAAAGTCTTGGCAATAACGCGACCGTCAATCAAGTTTTTAATCTTGACGTTGACAATACTACCGCCACGACCAACAACTTTTTGGTTGTAATCAAGCACTTTGAATGGCTTGCCATCGACTTCGATGACAACACCTTTTTTTAGTTCGGTTGGTGAATAAGCCACGATATTATCCTTGAATTGTAAATGGTAATAGTGCCAAGTGGCGAGCGCGTTTGATAGCGACGGCTAGTTGACGTTGTTGTTTAGCACTTAGTCCAGTTTTGCTGATTGATTTGATTTGACCATAAATATCAATAAATCGTTGCAAAGTTTTAACATCTTTGTAATCAAAGAATACTGGTGTGTCTTTTTTGAATCGTTTAGTTGTAGAATTTTTATCCATAATTTTCTCCTAGAAAGGTATTTCACTTAAATCAATTGGTTTGTCGTCGATATCTTCGATAACGACATCTTCACTTTTTTTAGGTGCGCTGTATGCAGCACCTGATTGGCTAGCACCGGCGCCATCACTTGGACCATCCAAGAAAGTAACGTCAGTTGCAGTAACCTCAATTTTGCTTCGCTTTTTGCCAGTTTCTTTATCATCCCAGCTGTCTTGGCGCAATCGTCCTTGGACAAGTACGCGACGGCCCTTAGATAAATATTTGGCAACTAGTTCACCTAGTTTTTCCCAAGCTGTAACATCGAAAAAGTCCGCACCGTCAT
Source organism: uncultured bacterium (assembly GCA_903899655.1). GTDB lineage: Bacteria > Patescibacteriota > Saccharimonadia > Saccharimonadales > Saccharimonadaceae > UBA1547. The sequence continues at coordinate 6,793 of CAIUKF010000008.1, read as the reverse complement.
CTTGACCGCCACGATCAACAGCAAGACTAAAGCTAACGATTAATTTGCCAGTTGTAGTTGTACGTTGTTCTGGGTCACGAGTCAATCGTCCCATCAGAATGACTTGGTTGATGCTTTTTGCCATGAGTTTTTACTCCTTAATGTCAGGTTTATCAGTTGATTCACTTGCTTTGGCTTCTTCAAGAGCTTTGCGGCCTTTGATATCAGCGGTTACAAGCAAATAACGCAATACGTCGTCTGAAATGTTTAGCGTGTTACTGATTTTCAGCAATGCGTCAGCAGGTAGCGATAGGTCAAAATAGACATACACAGCAAAATCCTGATTTTTCAATCGGTAAGCTAGTTTCTTTTTACCCCAACTATCTTCTTTGATAATAGTTCCGCCATTTGATGTGACAAGTGTGCGTACTTTTTTAAGTGGCGCTTCGATGTCGACCTCTAGGTCGGGATGAACAAGAACAATTAGTTCATATTCTTTCATTTTAGATTTCCTCCTCTGGAATCCTTTTGGATGCTTGCAGCACGTGCAAGCCGAGTTAATAACAGGTTGATTGTAACATAATATTTAAGATAAATCTAGACCTGGTATGATAAAAAAATAAACCCATTCCGCGGGTGACGTTCGGCGGGGTGGCCCCGATTTACTACAAAAACTGTAATCAGTTTTTTATAAATCAGGGGCGGACCGGACGGCAGGACCCGAGGGGGTTTATATACAACTACTAAATTTCGTCAGATTGATCGCCATTGCCGCCAAGGCTGTCCAAGCTGTCAATCAGTACTTCACGTGGTCGGGCGCCATCGGCTGGCCCAATAATACCCTGCTCTTCCATCGTCTGAATAATTCGAGCCGCCCGAGCATAACCGACACGAAGGCGCATCTGCAAAAAGCTGGTACTAGCCTTGTTGGTTTCAATCACTAATCGAACAGCGTCTTTGTACATATCATCTTCGTTATTATTGTCGTCAAAGTCCATCACAACGCCGCCCTTACCGTTCAAATGAACTGGCTGGCTGACAACTTCGTCGTTATATTGTGGTGGTGATTGCATGTGCAAATGAGCCACAATTTTGTTCAATTCTTCATCTGTTACCCATGCACCCTGAATACGTTTTGGCTTGCTCATACTTGGTGTCAGCAATAACATATCACCTTGACCCAGCAACTTCTCGGCACCAGCTTGGTCCAAAATAATTCGACTTTCCATTTGTGAAGCCACCGTAAATGCAATTCGGGCTGGCACGTTGGCCTTGATCAGACCAGTAATAACGTTAACCGATGGACGCTGCGTTGCCAGTACCAAGTGAATACCAACGGCACGAGCTTTTTGAGCCAAACGAACAATGAGAAGCTCGGCATCACGAGCCGCGACCATCATCATGTCAGCCAACTCATCAATCACAATCACAATGTATGGCATCGCACCTGTTTCGTGTTCTTGAGGAATGCCAAAGTCGTCAGACACGGTAATTTTAGTGCCGCCCGAACGAATTTTTTGGTTGTACGATTTGATGTCTTTGACCTTATGTTCAGCAAACAAGGTATAGCGTCGTTGCATCTCGTTAACAGCCCATTTAAGAGCGCTAATGGTCTTGTCAGGTTCAGATATGACTGGCGTCAACAAATGTGGAATATCTTCGTACAACGCCATTTCAACCTGTTTAGGGTCGACTAAAATCAACTTCATTTCGCTGGGACTGTTGTGGTACAACAGACTGGCCAAAATCGTGTTAATCATGACTGACTTACCAGCGCCGGTTTGACCAGCAATCAGTAAGTGTGGCATCTTGTTAAGTTCGCCAATCACCGCTTCGCCAGAAATATCTTTACCGATAGCAAACGCTAATGGTTCGGTACACGACTTCCATTGACGGCTAGTTAGGACCGAGTGAATTCGGACGTCGGCTGCTTTGCGGTTTGGCACTTCGATACCAACTACCTTTTGACCAGGGATTGGCGCTTCGATACGCAAACTTTGAGCCGCCAGATTAAGGGCGATATTAGTTTCCAGTGCCGTGATACGGGTTAATTTAACACCACTAGGTGGACTAAGGGTGTATTGGGTCACACGGGGTCCAATATTAGCACCTTCCATTTTGACATCAATATCAAACTCATCCAAAGTATTTTTAATAATTGCAGCATTCTGTTGCACGTCACCTGGATCGGCTGGCGATTGCTTTTTTTCTAGCAAATCCAAACTTGGCATCTGCCAATCTGGGTCACTAACTGTCACTAAGGCCGCTTGTTCTTCGGCGACTTTATCGCGAACAAAGCCACCGCGCAAATTTGACAGTCCTGATTGTTTTTTGCCTGATTCTGGCGAATCGACATCTGTTGCTGCGGCACCAACATTCAATTTGAAACTGCCGATACCTGATGATTTTGGCTCATCAATCGCGGCTGCATTACGCATAACTTTAACGTTAGCCTCGTATTCGGTTGTATCACGACGGCTCATATCCCAGATTTTTTTAATAATCGTAAATGGTGAGACGCGGATAATGAACAACAAGGTTATAAATATCAATAATATATACAAAAATACAGCCACAGTTGAATTAACTAGCATCAACATGCCTTTGTTAATCAAATCGCCAACAAAGCCACCAGTAGTTAAGCCTTGATCATTTTTAAACAAACCAAATAAGGCCGCAAACCACAATATAGCCGATGCCGTCGCAAACTTCATGACAAACGGCAAACGATTATCCTCGGCCCTGAAAACTTCAACTGCTACATAGACGAACAAAGCCGGCACAACAAAAACGGCATAACCGATACTATCCAAAGCTGCCTTGTGCATCCATTCCAACACTGGTCCACCAGCATTAAACCACGCCGTCACTAGTAGTATTGATATCGCAATCAAAAATAATGCGCCAACTTGAGCCCAAAAACCGGCTGGCAAGCTGTGCTTTGGCGCTGAGTGGTCTGACTTTTTTTTGCGTGATGACTTTTTCTTTTTTGACATAATATCTTCTATTATAAGCGCTTTGGGCGTTAATTTATAGAGATATTATATCAAAAATTACATCATTTTGCAAGGGCGCTTATGGTTAGTAAGCGCGGTTGTCTACGCGGTTTCGTGGTTCGGTTGCTTCGGTGTCTGGCACTTGTGGTGCGGGAAACTTTTTAGGCATTGGTCGAACAAAATGTCCAGGAGTTTGTCTAGGTTGTTCGCCTGGTTGATTTTGACGATTTTGATTCTGTTGGCCACTGTTGCCACCACCACCGATTTCGTTAATCACAGGTATAACGATTGGCGTGCGGCGAGTTTGGTCATACAAAATGTGCGTAATCTCATCACGCAATTCTTTTTTGATAACATCCAAATCAACGTGTTTGCCAGCAAAAGCGCGAGCAACTTTCTGCTTTAGATATTGCCTAATCATACCCATCAACTCTTCACTATCGCGTAGATAAATAAATCCACGGCTGATAATGTCAGGGCTGGTCATCAGACGTCCGCTACCACGTTGGATAGTTAGAACGACTACAAACATACCTTCGGACGCCATGTGAATACGGTCCTTCAAAACAACTTCGGACACAATCGCACCGCTGTCATCGTACATAATGCCGCCAACTGGTACACGACCAGCTTTTTTGGCGCCTTCGTGACTAATTTCGATAACGTCACCACTATCACAAACAAATATATTTTCGCGTTTGACGCCAGCTTTTTGCTCAGCAATTTCAGCATTGTGAACTAGCATGTGGTATTCGCCGTGAATTGGCATGTAAAATTTAGGATTCAAGGCATTAATCATCATAACGTGATCGTCATGATAAGCGTGGCCTGAAAGGTGTAATGGACCAATTCCGGTCAAGTGAGTTCGGCCGTTTTGAATCACATCACTACCCTCGCGCATCAAACCATCAACTGTCCTAGTGACATATTTTTCATTACCTGGAATTGGGTTTGAGCTGAAAACGATAACGTCAGAGTTTTTGATTTTGATAAACTTGTGACTACCGCTGGCCATACGGTTAAGGACAGCGTTAAACTCGCCCTGTGAACCAGTACAAACGATAGTAACTTTGCTGTCAGCCATTTTAACAATGTCTTCCATTTTGACGACAACGTCTTTGGGAACTTTAATAACACCTGTGCGCAAGGCAACTTCAAGATTTTGAATCATGCTGTAACCAGCAAAAGCAACTTTGCGATCGTGCTGTTTGGCTTCGTCCAAAATTAATTGCATACGGTGAATCTGGCTAGAAAAACAGCTTAAGATTAATCGGCTGGCTGGATATTTAGTCATAACCTGACCAATGCTTTCCTGGATATCAAATTCACTGTGTTCGTGTGTACCATCTGATTCACAGTTGGTTGATTCGTTCATCAGCATTAAAATGCCTTCTTTGGCAGCAACTTCAGTCAAACGTTCCATGTCGACTTTTTTGCCGTCGATTGGTGCGCTTTCGTAACGCCAGTCACCAGTGTGAATCAAGACGCCAAGTGGTGTACGGATAATAATGCCGGCTGAATCAGGAATCGAGTGGTCCATGCGGACAAGTTCGATATTAAAATTATCACCGATTTGAACACGTTCGTGTGTATCGGGATTCATTTCGATATATTCAGGTTCGTAACCGCTAGTCGCCTCTTCCATCGTCTTTTGCAACATACCAATTGTAAACTTGGTGCTGTAAACTGGCGCTGGAATTTTGTGAGCCATATGACGAAAGGCGCCAATGTGGTCAAGGTGTCCGTGCGTAAAGATATGAGCCCGAATTTTGTGCTTATTTTCCTCAAGGTATGTGATATCAGGCGTAATGTAGTTAATACCGGGATAATCAGCCCCTGGAAACAAGAATCCGGCGTCAATTACGATAATGTCATTATCATATTCAATCGCCATCATGTTTTTGCCGATACCCATTTCGCCTAAACCACCGATTGGGATGATCTTAATCTTGGGACCGTTCGATTTTGGCTGATTCCTTTGGTCAGCTGGGCTAAATTGTCGGCCCTGATAACCGTTGTAAATTGATTTGTTTACCGGCACGTTAATAACGTGCTGACTAGCGCGAATATTAACATTCTCGCTGGTGCGACGTTGCGCGCGGTAAGCTTCACCCTTGCGAGTGGTGGTGTTATTTAACACCGTGTTGTTTGATTTTTGCCTTTGTGGTTGGTTTGGACGTTTTGATTGGTCGTCCCCTTGCACATTAGCGAGTCTTTGTTGACCCATAGTTTGTATTCTCCTTTTCGTTTTTTAGAATATCTATTATTTTTGGTAACTTATTAAAATCTTCGATTAGTGTGGCCCGCATACTGCCGTTATATAGGGCTGCTGCTGGATGATACAGTGGCACAACCACTATTTTGGTATCACCAAACGTCTTGCGTTTTGGTTGTCCATGAATTTCACTAATCTTGAACCCAGGTAGGAAATATTCCATGCTGTGTCGGCCTAATGTCACAACGATTTGTGGTTGAATGACATCCAGCTGACGCACCAAATATGGCCAAAAGGCTTCTTTTTCCTCGGGTTTGGGGTCACGGTTTTCGGGTGGACGGTATTTCACAATATTTGTGATATAAACGTCGCTTCGTACCATGCCCGCACTGGCTAGCATTTCGTTCAAAAACTTACCGGCTGCGCCAATAAATGGCAATCCTGTTTCGTCCTCTTTCTTGCCTGGTGCTTCGCCAATTAACACGATGTCCGCGTTAATATTACCGTCGCCCATCACAAGATTCGTGGCCTGCTTGGCCAAATTTGGACAGATATTATTGTTGACAATATCTGCCTTAATTTGTTCAAGAAGTATCTGTTTATTATCTACCATAATTTATATACGAGATGCGATCAGTTGTAATAATAATAGCACAGAATACAGTTTGGCGCAACCGATTCGCTAATTAAGTTTCTTGTTTTGTTTCGATTGCAAATAATTTTGATCAGATATCACACTTCGGCCTAATTCTTTTTCAGTTTCGATGCGGGCTTTGCCTGCAACCGAACCGCCACGACCTGCAACACGCTTATTGGCTGGCATGCCTTGAGGTTTTTCGTTAACAGATATCTCGGTCGTTACTTTTTCGCCTAACATCGTAAAGATTAACTCTAAATCAGTCATATTATCACGCAAATTTGATTTTGATTTGACTGGTATACTTTTGAATTTACGATATTCACTTGGCGTCATTCCAAAGGTTGCTTTGGATATTTCGGCGGTTAAAATCGCATAATCATTTTGATCTGTTACACCACGATTATTCCACTCGTCAGTCAAGTTTTGTCGAATAGCTATGCCACGTAACCGCTTATCTATCCAATCTTTGGAATAACCTTTTTGCTCATAAATCTGTTTCATTCTGTCCTGAGCTAATTCAGGGTTTTCAATCTCTTGAACACGTTCATAGCCAACACGTGCCAACCACATCTTGAACGGCTCCGCCTTGGGACTTGGCACTGACTGAATAATACGAAACAGATGTTCGGCATTGCCTACAATGGTTTTTCTTTTTTTGCCAGTAATTGTTGTAATGTTTACATGGGGACAATTTGTCCCTAGGTAGCTACCTAGTATTGAATCTCGTTTTCGAAGTTTTTTAAGATAATCAGTTGGATTTGATGAGTCCGTCAAAGATTCAATTACATCAATAATCGAAAAATACCATTCATCATTATGCCAAACGCGACGAATCTTTTTGTCTTGAAAAATTACTAATTTGTTCGACGGTTGTTCTGACATAATATTTACCCTTTGCTATTTATCATAACCTAATACTAACGAATTAGTTTATATATTATGTAATAATTATAACATAAACAT
>CAIUKF010000007.1 GCA_903899655.1 uncultured bacterium | reverse complement strand
GCACGCGGTATCCCTGTTGGCGTTGATTTGGAGTACGCTGGTCAAATTACATTAACACACGCTCTAGAGGGCAGAAGGGCATTTTAAATGTACGACAAAGCCAAAGAACTAATTAACGCAGCCAATAAAATAATTGTCATTCAAGCTGAAAACCCTGACGGTGATTCGTTAGGCAGTGCACTAGCACTAGAAGAAATTTTAAGCGACCTTGGCAAAGAAGTTATTTTATACTGTCCAGTCGAAATCCCAAAATACATGCGTTATATATCTGGTTGGGATAGAGTCGTTGGCGATTTTGACACCTCAGCCGATTTGGCAATTATTGTTGACACTATGGCCGACGTTTTGCTGACCCGTGTGCTTGATACACCTGGCGTTCGTCATTATCTGGATACGCACGAAGTTTTAGTTATCGACCACCACTTAACAGCATCAAATCTTAGTTTTAAACATACCGCCTTGGTCGAAGAAGCCATTGCATCTAGCGAAGTTATTTACAGCCTTGTAACCGACGCTGGCTGGACCATCAACAAACAAGCTGCTGAAAATATGATGGTGGCAATTATGAGTGATAGCCTAGGATTAACCGTCCAAAAGGTTAGTCCACGAACCTATTTCACATCTGGAAAATTAGTTGAACTAGGCGCCAGCAACTACGAAATCGAGCAACGTCGTCGTGAATTCATGAAAAAATCAGCCGACATCTTGAAATATAAAGGCATTTTATTGCAACGCATTGAATATTACTTAGACGGCAAATTAGCATTAATCCGCATTCCATTTGAAGAAATCCAAGAATACAGTGACCAATACAATCCCAGCGTATTAGTGTTGGATGAAATGCGCTTAGTTGAAGGCGTTGAATTAGGCGTCGCTATCAAAACTTATCCTGACGGCAAATTAACCGGCAAACTACGCAGTAACTTGCCAATATCGGCCGATGTAGCCGGATTCTTTGGTGGTGGTGGTCACGAATATGCCGCTGGCTTTCGCGTCTATGAATCTATTGATACAATTATTCCAGAACTATTAACAGCTACCGACAAGGTGCTAAAGGGTATACCACATGACACTACAATTTCATAATACACTAACCGGCGAAGTTGAGAAATTTGAATCTATTGTACCTGGAAAAGTATCAATCTACACCTGTGGCCCGACCGTTTATGATTACCCTCACATCGGCAACTGGGTAGCCTATATTTATTGGGACACCTTAGTTCGAGTTTTAATGGCTAATAATTATGACGTTAATAGGGTTATGAATATTACAGACGTTGGACATTTAGTCAGTGACGCCGATGATGGTGAAGATAAACTTGAAAAAGGCGCCCGCCGCGAAGGCAAAACTGCTTGGGAAGTGGCCGAATTTTATACCGAAGACTTTTTGAAGGGTATGAAGCAACTTGGATTAATCAAACCACAATTCATCGCCAAAGCTACCGATTATATACCAGATCAAATTAAATTAGTCCAAAAACTAATCGACAAAGGTTACACCTATCAAATTGACGACGGTATCTATTTTGACACCTCAAAATTTCCAACTTACGCTGATTTTGCCCACTTGGACCTGGACGCTCAAAAAGCTGGAGCCCGTGTAGAATTTAACCAACAAAAACGCAATGCCAGCGACTTTGCATTATGGAAATTTACTCCAGCTGGCGAAAAGCGCGACATGGAATGGGATTTTGAAGACAAAAAAGGCTTTCCTGGCTGGCATATCGAATGTTCGGCAATTGCCATGTCAATTTTGGGTGACACGCTTGATATTCACACTGGCGGCATCGATCACATTCCAGTACATCATACTAATGAAATTGCTCAATCCGAAGCTGCAAACGGTGTTATCTTTAGTAATTATTGGCTACACAATAACCACCTGAAAGTTAATAATACAAAAATTAGCAAATCACTTGGCAATGGCTATACATTAAAAGACCTGCAAGAAAAAGGTTTTTCGCCACTAGATTTTCGTTTGTTTGTTTTGCAAAGTAATTATCGCAAAGAAGGCAATTTTACATTTGACAATCTACAATCTGCTAAAAATAGACTGCACAATTGGCGCAATATTGCTGCCTTAAGGCACCAAATACACGATACCTTACAAAGCGAAACTGAAAAAGCCAAAGACGATAAAACAATATCACTTTTGGCTACATCACAAGCCATCATTGAAGCCCTTAATGACGACTTAGGCACACCGCAAGCTTTAAAGGTGATTGATGAAGCATTCGCTCGCATCGCCAGATCAAGTTTATCAAGAATAGACCGACAGTCATTTATTCAACTACTAGAAACCATTGATTCAACACTTGGACTACAATTGATTGACAGCACGCCAGATATATCTGATAAAATAAAAAAAGAGATTATTGAACGTAACAATGCTCGTGACAAAAAAGACTGGAAAAAGTCCGACGAGATGCGAGATAAATTGCTAAAATCAAATATCGCCATTCGCGATACAAACTCAGAAACTATTTGGGAATACCAACAATAATATAACGCCAGTATTTTTACTAGCGTTATGTATTTAACCTTGAACCAGTCTTTAGGCTTCTACATGGTTTTTGTGAATTCGCGTGACATAATCTTCGGCAATAACCTTGATACAGCCGGCAATTGGAATTGAAATAATACCACCAGCTATGCCAAACAGATAAACGCCAACAGTTACAGCTATCAAAATAATTAAGGCTGACAAATCAATCCGTTTTGACTGGATAGTAGGCGAGATGTAATTTGCTTCAACCTGTTGGTAAAGGATGAAAAAGACCAAAAAGATAACGGCAACACTGACGCTATTTAATGCCAAAATCAAGCTGACAAGTGTTGCACCAATCATGGCTCCAAAAAGTGGCACTAAAGACGATACAAAAACAATCATGGCTGACGGAATCGCCAAATCCACTGGAATACTACTGAATATCATACTTAACGTAAAGACTGCAATACCAGCCACTGTACCAGCAATTGCCGAGACTGATAATTGTCCAACGACATAGCCAGTTACAACATTATACATTCGTCCAAGTAATTTGCGGTGAGCAGCCATTTGTTCGCGGTCATCATACGCTGCCCATAATTTACTCAGCCACGTTGGGCCTTCAACCAGCATCAAAAATGCTAATACTAGCACTAAAATAGACGCCGTTATTGTTGCTAGCAATGACCCGACACCAGAGACTAAACTAGATCCAACACCAGTCATTCCATCTTTGAATGAGGTAACTAACTTATCAACCTGAGGCTGCAAATTATACTTGCTAATAAAGTCACTAGCCCCAGCATATTGTCGGGTAGCGGAATTTACCAAATCCGGAACAGTTTCGGCAAACTTTGTCATCTGACTGATAATTGGCGGAATCACCAAAAAGACAATCACGCCTAGCAGGCCAATAACCACGACATACGCCAAAGCAGTACTTAAAACACGACTTTTACCAGGTAAAATTTTTGTTAACAGATTAACAGGTTTACTAAGAGCAATCGCCAAAAACAAAGCTGACCCAATAATAATTAATGCTGTGCGCGCACTGTAAATTGCCAGCGCCACCAATGCAAATCCGATAACTACTAACCAAAATCTTACGAACGTCTTTGTGTCTATCTCTATTCGTGTTTTCATATATATCTGTATTATACACTAAATAAAAAAATCTTTGAATTCGCATATGTTTAAGCATTCTCTCAGCCACACATGGTGTATAATAAGGACATGCGAATACTTATAATCGAAGACGAACACAAGATAGCAACCGCCTTAAAAAAGGCATTACAAACAGATAACTACGCTGTAGACGTATCCTACGATGGGGACGATGGATATGCCATGGCGACAACCGAACCATATGATTTAGCAATTATCGACTGGATGATTCCAGGCGAATATAACGGCGTCGACATTGTAAAGGCAATGCGCAAAGAGAAAATTCACACACCCGTATTACTTTTAAGCGCTAAGGGTACTATCAAAGACCGCACTACTGGACTAGATTCAGGTGCTGATGATTACCTTGTAAAACCATTTGCCTTAGAGGAAATGCTTGCTCGCGTTCGCGCACTGTTGCGCCGACCGGTTGAAGTTCAACAAACAATTTTGACAGTTGGTGATTTGTCATTAAATACAGTAACTTGCGTTGTAACACGCGCTGGTAAAGTTATTGATTTGACCAACAAAGAGTTTGCTTTACTAGAATATTTAATGCGCAACCAAGGTCGGCCACACACCAAATCAGTCATAATCAGCCACGTTTGGGACTACAACGCTGACGTTCTGCCAAATACTGTTGAAGTATATATGAAATATCTTCGCCAAAAAATCGATGATCCTTTCAAGACCAAATTACTACATACCGCCCGAGGTTTTGGATACAGAATTGAAGCTAAATAGGGCAATGACCAGCTATGTTTAAATCGGCGACGCTACGCCTGACTGGCTGGTATTTGCTGGTACTAATGACACTAAGTATTGTTTTTAGTATCGTCATTTATCAAATTACAGCCAGCGAAGTTCAAACTCGTCTGGAAAGATTTCAGACGAGTTTACAACAATCGCACAATTTTGACTTCGCACCACCACCAATACAAGCAGCTTTACTACGCAACAGTGAAGTCAACGAAGCAACAGAAAGAATATCGACTGAACTAGTATTTGTAAATCTTTTTATATTAATTATCGGCGGCTATGTCAGTTATTTATTAGCTCGTCGTAATCTGCAACCAATCGAAAAAGCTCACGAAGCTCAATCCCGTTTTACCAGCGACGCCAGCCATGAATTACGCACACCACTAGCTGTCATGAAGACCGAACTGGAAGTAGCCTTAATGGACAAAAAAGCTTCAACTGCCGATTTACGTGAGGTGCTAATCAGTAACCTTGAAGAAGTCGATAAACTATCAAAACTAGCTCAAATGCTACTGAATATGTCGCAATTTGACAACAACAACCTTAAACTTGGGCCAGTTAATTTATATAAAGCATCAAAATCAGTTATTGACGGCTTTAAATTACCAGACAGCCGCATTACAATAAATTCTACTCAAAAACCAATTATCCGCGGTAACGAAACTGCTGTCGCCGAATTGATTAAAATATTAGTTGACAATGCATTGCAATACAGCCCAAAAGATTCGTTAATAGTCATTAATTTATTAAAAGATGACACCACCGCAACGTTTGAAATTATCAACACCGGACCTGGCATATCAGGTGACAAATTACCTCATATTTTTGATCGTTTTTATCGCGCTGATTCATCACGCACCAGCGGGCCTCAAAAGGGTTACGGTCTAGGTTTGGCGCTAGCTAAACAAATTGTCGAATTGCACAAAGGCGAGCTAATCGCCACCAGTACACCTGACCACGAAACTATATTCACATTCATTTTGGTATTAAACACCAAATCTCAAGCAAAAACTAAGAACTAGTTAGTAAAGTTAGATTAATCATCAACTAAACATAAGGAGAAAACATGAATGTAATTTCGCGGGGTATCAAAAACGCCCTTCGTAGTCCGCTTAGATCAGGTGCCATTGTATTGATGTTAGCCATCAGTATTGGCCTAATACTCAGCATGCTAGTCGCCCGTGGTAGCGTTAATTCCAAAATTGACGAAGTCAAATCAACTGCTGGCACCAGTATTACTATTACGCCAGCTGGCGTTAATGGCTTCGCTGGCGGTGGCGATGCCTTAACCAGTACTCAACTGGCAACAATTACCAGTACGGCACACATTACCGGTACGTCAGCCAGCTTAAATGACCAACTTAGTTCGACCGATACCAGCTTGACTGCATCACTTGAATTAGGTAATTTCGGCGCTCGCCAAATGCGATTCGAAGGTTCAAGCACCCCAAGTAGTGCAAACAGCAGTCCTTCAGACACAACCATAACTCGACGCGCACCTACACCTCGTACAACAGTCACAGGCACAACTAACCCTAATTCAGTCTCGACTAATGGCAGCGACTTAACACTGACCAGCGGCGAAACGATTGATGGAACCAGTAGTGAATTAGTTGCCTTAGTTGGTAGTGATTTGGCCACCAAAAACAGCCTAGTTGTTGGCAGCACCTTTACTGCTTATACCAAAACTATTACCGTCAAAGGAATATTTAGCACCGGTAATAAATTCCAAGACAGCGGTATCATCATGCCCTTAGCCACCGTTCAAACTTTGACTGATCAGTCCGGTTCAGTCAACAGCATTGTTGCCAAAGTTGACAGCAGTGATAATGTCAGTTCAACCGTTGCAGCCTTAAAAACAGCCCTTAGCGATAAAGCTGACATCGTCAGCCAAGCCGAACAAGCCGCTGCCAGCGTATCATCCCTAGAAAGTATCGCCAGCCTAGCCCTAGGTGGTGTTATCGGCGCCACTATCGCCGGAGCCGTCATCGTGCTGTTGGCCATGATTATGGTCGTCCGCGAACGTCGCCGCGAAATTGGCGTCATCAAAGCCATCGGCGGCACTAACCGAAAAGTTGTCGGTCAATTCGTCACCGAAGCTTTAACTTTGACCGTTATCGGATCAATCATCGGCCTAGCCCTTGGCGTCGCCGTCAGTGGTCCAATGACAACATCACTGGTCAGCAGTAGTACATCGTCAACCACTTCAACCTCTGGCCGACCAGCTGGTGGACCAGGTGAAATGATGCGTGGCGGATTTAATCAAATCAGTAAAAACTTAACCTCAGTCACCAGCACTTTAACACCAACTATCTTTGCCTCGGCTATTGGAATTACGCTGTTAATTGCTGTCATCGGTGCGGCCGTACCAGCTTGGTTTATTTCTAAGATCAGTCCAGCTGAAGTCTTAAGGACAGAATAGGAGAATATATGTTAGTAGTCAAAAATCTTTCCAAATCATTTTCCAGCGCCAGTGGTGACGTAACCGCCCTTAATAAAGTCAATCTGACCGTGCAAACAGGCGAGTTTGCCAGCATTATCGGTAAATCAGGCAGTGGCAAAAGTACACTGTTAAGCATGTTAGGCGCCTTGGACATTCCAACCAGCGGTAGTATCGAAGTTGACGGAGTCGATATCGCCAAACTTTCGGCCGGCAAACAAACGGCTTACCGTGCCAAAAAGATTGGTTTTGTATTTCAACATTACAATCTGATTCCAAACCTAACCGCGCTTGAAAACGTCATGTTAGCCCTAGAATTTGGCGGTATGCCCGCCAAAAAGCGCAAGGCAAGGGCCGAACAGTTGTTGACCGATGTTGGCCTTGAACCCGACGAACAGTTGCGTAAGCCACCTCGTTTAAGTGGTGGCCAACAACAACGAGTCTCGATTGCTCGGGCCCTAGCTAATCACCCAGCCATTGTGCTGGCTGACGAGCCAACTGGCAACTTGGACAGCGAAACCGGTAAAAAGATATTTGATCTGTTACACCACCTATCCCGCAGTGAAAAAACGACCATTTTAGCCGTAACCCACGACATGGACATCGCCGGCAAAACCGATCGAACATTTAAACTCAAAGACGGCAAAATAATCGCCTAGTTTACCAATATCAAAAAAAGCGGCTCGCATTGAGCCGCTATTTAATTTGTAACCAATTGAGTTATTAAAAATGTGTAAGCAATTCATTTTTATAAAAAAGTGGGCATACTTATAAATATCAACCTCTAGTATCAAAGCTACGCACAAATGAATATACGTGTGCGTAGCTTTATTTTCTGATACTATTTTATTAGTATCAGAAGAGTATTATTGGTTCTTCGTTAACTTTTTCCACAGCGAACCTTAGGTTGCCAGTTAGAATAGCTATACCAAGAACAATAATAGACAGTGGCGAGATTATCGTTAGTAATGATACCTCAGATACCAAAATACAAATCCGTATTGTTTTTGGCACCATCCGTTTCCTTTTTAGCCATTTTTTGAAAGCTTTGTTAAAATTTTCTAAATTAAACGGTCTTCGCGTCATAAACATGCCGCGACTAATATATAATGACATTGACGCCGTTTGTTCTTGATTGAATGCTTTTTTTCTAAAAGTTTCATCTGTGGTTGTAGTGTCTACTATATATCGCGCAATCTGTATGAGTATAATACAAGGTGCGATTATAACAAGTAGAACGAAATAGATTACGCTTACGATTACACTATTCATAATTTGTAATCCTAATACACGATGTCTGTACCCATAAGATACGACCTCAAATGCCTCGGATGATTAATTATAATATTCTAATTATTTAAATCAATTAAATTACACATAAATAACTCAATTTGTTAAAATTTCAGTAGTTTTAACAACTGAAAACTTGACCAAAGCCCTGCCTTGAACATTAATATTATACTAGAACACTTTGACTGGTTTGTCAAATATCCACGGGCGTTAGAGAATTAAATAGCGACCCATAATAGTAGCTATTTATCCTTCCAGTTCCACCACTTTAACTTATCGTCATCGCGTCCGCCACTAGCATAATACACGGCGCAACGAAAAACATACAGCACGCAACGATCGATATGCGAATTTTGCATCAACATTAGTCGTTCGTACATTCGTTCGGGATTTTGAGTTTTCAAATCGTCTATATCTGTATAGCCAAGTATAATTAAGTCCCTAGCTAGTGATGGACCAACACCAGGAATAATTTCAAATACACTTTTTGTCATTCAATAGTTACTCCTTGATGACTTGCTCGCGGGCTTTCAGTCGCTTACCAGCGTTAACCGCAATTTGCCATTGCAAAGCCGCAATACAAGTAATCATCACTAGCAGTGGCCAAGCACTCTCCCATGCTGGCATCGTAAAGTCAAAGAAGTCACGAATAAAGCTAATCCTGAAACTTGGAAATACAATAATCGCTACTGTTAAAATATAAAACAATCGTGACAATCGAGCTTTTCTGGTGTTCTTAACATCAAACATCAACGGCACCAAAAAGACTAAATATATACCAAAGAATGTCGCCACAATCACCGTTGTCGTCGATACCCCTGTAATATCATTCGGGTGAATAGCGCGCAGCATTATATATGACGTAGTTACCGCAATGCCAGACAGCACTGCTATCGGCGCGACGGCATGTAAAGTATCATTCCAAAAATATTTTGGCGACAAACGATGACGTGGTGATGGCGTGAAAATCGTCCAAATCACGGTTGGCAAGGTGACCAAGAACATATTCATAAATGTAATGTGTCGTGGCAAAAATGGGTATACTATTCCCAGTGCTAATGTCGACAACAACAATACAACGCCAAAAATAATTTTATGAAAGAAAAGACAGGCAATCATCTCGATAGCTTGCATAATACGGTTGCCCAACTTCATACCCATTGGTAATGAATTGAAAGAGTTGTTTAACAGGACAATATCAGCCACGCGCCTGGTTGCAGCCGCACCAGCATACATTGCTACACCCAAATCTGACTTTTTCAGCGCCAAAGCATCATTAACACCGTCACCAACCATACCAGTATATTTACCTAGACGTTTAAAAGTTTCAACCAAACGTTCTTTTTGCTCAGGCAAAACTCGGGCAAAAATCGTCGTATTAGCTACCATTTCATCCCAATCTTCATCAGCAACGTGTTTCAACTTGGCGCCAGTAATGACATTTTGATAATTTTTGATTCCAGCCCGACCGGCAATATATTGGACCGTATCAGGGTTATCACCACTAATGACACGTAAACTAACGCCGTTTTTTTGCAAGTATGCGACTGTTTTTCTGACACCTTCACGCAACTCATTTGATAATACAATTATTCCGACTGCTTTACCTGAATTATCTAGTAAATCTTTTAGCGATTTACTAGTATCATCAAATAACGCCACCAATAAAACTCGTTTTCCAACCGATACTAACGACTCAATTTGTGACTGCTGTTCATCGTTCAGTGGCGCCAATTTACCGACAAATTCTGGCGCACCGATCATAATACTGTAGGTTTTACGACCAAATATCGCTTTAACACCGCTCATCTTGCGCGCAGACGAGAAGGCCAGGGTTTGCAGTACTTGATACTGCTGTGGCGCCGGAAAGCCACTGATGATGGCATTGTTGGTGGCACTCAGACTACTGGTTTCGAGCGCTGCAATGCCAATTAATTCACTAATATTTTTGACTGATTTATCAAATAACTCGAATTTCTCAAAAGCAATTTCATCGCTGGTTAATGTGCCAGTTTTATCAACGCAAAGTACGTCCAGCAGCGCCATAGCCTCAATCGCAGCCAATTTTTGCGGTAATACCTGTGCTCGAGCCAACTTTAACGAACCAAAGGCCAGCAACAGGGAACTTCCTAACAACAGTCCCTCTGGCACTACCGTCACGGCCGCCGAGGTAATTGTTTTGAATATTTGAACGGCATTTTGACCTGAAAAATAATAGACGACAAATATCAAAATTGCCAATATCAAAGCGCCGTATGTCAACCATGTAATCGCCCTTGCGATTGCTTGCTGAATTGGCGTTAGTTGTGGTGTGTAACGTTTTAAAGTCGTCGACATGGCGCCGATTTTGGTATCAATGCCAACTGCCGTTACACACATCGTGGCGTTACCAGCCACAACTGCGCTGGCCGCGTAAATCGTTGACTTAATAGGTTTTTCAACTGGGGCAGATTCACCGGTCAAGATACTTTCATCAGCTTCTAGGCCAGCGCTGACAGTAATTTTTCCATCAGCCGGGACTTCGTCACCTAAACGCAACTGAATCATGTCACCAACCTGCAATTGATCAAACATAACATCTTCAATCCTGCCATCAACCAAGATTCGATGCGCCAGTGGTGCACTCATCAATTCTAACTTTTTTAAAGCCCGCTGTGCCCGCACTTCTTGAACAATGGCCAGTAGGGTATTAAACACGATAACAAACGATATAAACCAAGCGTCACGATATTGCTGCAAAAACAATAAAATGACTGCTAAAATTAAAATCGCAACAACAATAGGTGACAAAAAGTTACGGCGGACTATTACGAAAAAGTCTTTCATCTGTGTATATTATATAGTTAAATTTGGCTATTGGCTATTGGCTATTGGCTATTGGCGTTATTGTGATTCGCCATATTCCATATTCCAATAGCTATATTCCACTTCCTGCTATCTTCCATATTCCAATAGCTAAATTCCACTTTCGACTGCCTTAAGCATTATTTCAGCCCAATGCGCAATAATAGATTCGTACCAACAAATAAAAAGGAGGAGGATTCATTATGAACACCACCATCACCGACAAGATAATTTTACTCAGCAAAAAAGGTTTAAAAGAATTACGAAAATCGATTAGCCAACTCGAACATGACCGCAAAAAAGCTATCCAAGTGCTACGCGAACTAGACAAGACAACTGGTCATGAAGAACGATTAGACCGTAATGAAAAGCTATCAATTCTCGAAGGCATAGAATCTGAACTAGCCGACAAAAAAATGACTTTAGCCAGCGCCAAACTGATGCCAGCCAAACAAAATCGGCTACAAGTCGCAATTGGTTCAGTCGTCGACCTAATCGATAAGCATGGACATTTGTTCAGGTATACAATTGTCGACAGTATCGAAGCTAACCCCAGCGACGGCCGAATTTCGACCGCCAGCCCCTTGGGCCGCAACCTAATCGGTCGCACCGTCCAAGACATTATCATGTGGGGTAACGGCAAAAAATATAATCAATATCAATTGATTCGTATATCGTAAACCACCCAAATAAAAAAACATCCGCCAATTAGACGGATGTTTTTAATTGCCAGCGGGCATTAGGATGCGATGCTCAGCAGTGTCCAGTTGTGGCCGCTGTTGTCGCTGCGCAAGTGATAATCTGATGTGCCGTCTGACAGTGTCAGGACCTCGGCAATACGCTCGCCGTGACTAATCAGACAACGTAGGCCAGCATCGATAAAGTCATAGGTTGAACCACGGAATTCGATTCGGCGAGGATAAGCAGCAAGATTTTTACGGAAGCCCATAGCGGTAACAGTAACTTGTTCGTTGATTTGAACTTTTTTCATTTTTTTATCCTCCATAAAGTTTATATACAAAAAATACCGGTAAAATTGATTTGACCAGCGAACGGGTTGTTTACCCCGAAGGGTGATAGTAATTCAGATAGGAACAATAAAACCGTTCAGTCTATTAATCTGTTTACTGAGAGTTACTTTTAGTTGTATATCGTTAATCAGTGACTACGTATAAGCACAGTGTGACAACGTTTATGTTGGCTATAAAGCCTGTGGGTGGAAAGGTTTTGACCAGTACTCACATGACTGTATTTAGTATACATCGTGGGGTGCATTGGGCGTCAATAGGTAAATATATTATTTCAAAGACAATACTTCACTAAGTGGTTTATCGTTAATATAGACACTAGCTTTGCCAACTTTAGCAGCTGAAATAGCGGCCATTTCCAGTTCGGCTTGGACTCGTGGATTGTCACATTCACCAGCTAGACTAAGGTTACCAGACAATTTAACTGTCACTGTGTTGCCAGCAACCGAACTACTGACGAATGATAAGTTTGAATTATAAAGGGCGTTATACAAACCAGACTCGCCATAATATTGACTGTGATTAGATAATAAATTATCAAACGTAGCTTTGACGACATTATCGGTCGTGATATCAGCGGTTTTGACAGCAACGGCACTATCACCACAGCCAACTACACTACCTGATTTGCCATTGTCATCGATTGCGATGTAATAAACCGTCAATGGGGCAGTAGTTGTTTTGGTTTTAGTAATCGATGGCGCAGACGCCCTGGGGGAATTTAACGATACAACCGCATCAACTGCAATTATCGACATAATTAATAAGACCAGTGTAATCATCCAATAGCTATGCTTCATAAACTATAATCTCCAATTACATTACAGCTATATTATACACCCAATATTTAGCGTTTTGCGTCAATGCCAATTGCTTGGCTGATATTTACAAATCCGTCACGTTCCAATAACTTTGACAAATCATAACTAATCTCGGCCGCCAGTTGTGGACCGTTAAATATGACACCGGTAATAATTTCAACCAAGTTGGCACCTAGACGAATTTTTGTATAGGCCTGCTGTGCTGTAAAAATACCGCCAACGCCGATAATAGTTAGTTTTTTGCCGTATTCAAGGTAAGTTTTTTTAATTAAATCATTGCTACGTTGCCAAGTTGGCTGACCACTTAAATTACCTTTTACGCTATCTGGCAGATTGTCTTTTAATTCAGCCGAAGCGCGGTCTTTGTATAGATTTGACACCGTCACACCGGCAATTTTATGTTTAATCGCCACGTCCAGTAATTTTTTAAAAGCTGGCCATTCGTGATCAATTGGCATTTTTATAAATACTGGCTGTTTGGCGCCAACGGCGTCGACAGCCTTTAATAATTTCTCTAATTTTTCAGGTGTCGTAAATGGTTCACCACCATAAGTATTAGGGCATGAAATATTAAGTTCTATCATTTTTATACGAGGTTCTTTTTTAGCCCGTCTGACGGTTGTGACATAATCCTCAATGCCTTCTTTAATACTAACGACTTCACAGCTATTGGTTTTAGCGACTGATAAAGCAATGGGGAAGTTATTAATTTCCGACTGAGAATAACTGTGAATCCGCTTCAAGATTGCAGTCGATCCATCATTAGCAAGTCCAGCATTAATCACCAACGACTTTGATTCAGGCAAACGATAAAACCATGGTCTAGGGTTGCCATCGCATTGTTTGGCCGTAACCGATCCAACCGTCCCAAATCCAAAGCCCAAGCGCGAAATCATCGGCATAATTTCGCCGTTTTTATCAAAACCAGCCGACAAGCCAACTGGCGATTTAAATTCAATCCCATGATAATTTTGAACTATCCGTTCATCACGACGCCTAATAAAAATGAACTTAACAAAACCGCGTAGCAGTGGCACACGACCTGACACCGAAGTCATATGAATCATCATTCCGTGGGTAGTATCAGGCGAAACTAAAAAAAGCAGTGGTTTTGCAATAACACCGTATGACCAATGGCAAAATGCCCAAAAAGAACGTCGAATCATACTTACCATTATAGCAAAATATATAAAAGGTGACATGATACAATAAAAATATGAATATATTTATCGATGCTCGGTGGACACGAACAGATTATCATGATGGCATCAGCCGCTATACAGTAGGTGTTGTCAGTGGATTCAAAGACAGTAATATCCCAATTACGATGTTAATTAACGACGAAAAACAGTTGAAATTTTTGCCCGAAGGGCTGCCTTACGTCCTTATCAACAACCCAATGTCAATTAAAGAGTTTTTTGTTGCTCGCAAGGTAAATAAACTAGGCGCCGATGTTGTATTTAGCCCATTACAGGTTATGGGTTCATTCGGCCGAAAATACAAACTAATCTTGACCCTACAAGATATTATTTATTACCACCGACCAAAACCGCCTACTGGGTTACCACTATATATTCGTATCGTCTGGCGACTGTTTTACGCTGCCAAATGGCCACAAAGGTTGATATTAAATCGCGCCGATTATGTCACGACGGTCAGCAAAACTTCCAGAAAGTTTATTCAAGAAATGAAACTGACCAAGCGCCAAATTGGCGTCATTTATAATGCCTCAAGTTTAGATTTGCCGGCTTCAAATGAAGGCGTCGTGAAAACTAAAAATATCATCTATATGGGTTCGTTTATGCCCTACAAAAACGTCGAAGTCCTGATTAAAGGGCTAGAATTTTTACCACATGACTGTGAATTACACCTGTTAAGCCGTATTGCCGATGACCGCAAAGCCGAGCTTGAAAAGTTAATCAAACCAGATACAAAAGTTGTTTTTCATAACGGTACCAGCGACCAAGATTACATTAAATTATTACAAGGCGCATTATGTCTAGCAACAGGATCAACCGAAGAAGGTTTTGGATTGCCGATAGTCGAAGCTCAAGCCCTAGGAACGCCAGTTGTATGCAACGATATGGAGATTTTTCACGAAGTTGCGGCTGATGGCGCACTATTTTTTGAAGCCAACAACCCTAAACAATTCGCCGATCAAGTATTAAAATTAAACGACCCAGCGATATTATCAGACCTTATCACCAAGGGACACAGACAAGCCAACAATTTTGCTTGGTCTAAATCAGCCGTGGTATTAAACGGAATTTGCGAAGAGTTAGTAAAAAAATTGTAAAATCATAGTATTTATGCTATGATACATCTTATGAAAGCCGCCAACATTAACTCTAACCATCCAATTCTCATACATCGAGTCAATATTGCGGCTAACTCTTTTTTCTTTGGTATTTTTGCTGCCTAGCAGCAACTTATATTTTATACCATTACTAGCCAACCAAACACTACAAAACCTAGATAAAGAGGTAAAACCTATGAAAATGTACGTCAAACCAATCAGTAAATTAGAGCTCGATAGATATTTGAGTGTCTCGGACCTAACTCAATCAAAATCTCCGCACGCTATCAAAATAGTTTATGAAAACATCGAGAAATATATGCGTTCAACGCACCCACAAAGTGACGTTAGAGTATATCGCAAAAACCCAATCGTAAGTATCGCCGATAATTACGACAATCTGTTATTTCCAGCCGACAACATCGGCCGATCTTCAACATACACTCACTATGTTGACGAGTCCCATATACTAAGAACCCACACCAGCGCACATTTGCCTGGAATATTACGTGAATTATCAAAACGAAATGACTGGCAAGACGTCGTAATATTGCTACCAGGGTTATCTTATAGGCGTGATGTATCAGATAAGAAACATGTTAGCGAAGTTCATCAACTTGAGATGTGGCGAGTTGTCAAAACTTCAAAACGCAAAGTCATCACCAAAGATGATTTACTAACAGTAGTAAATGGCGTTGCAAAAACCGCTGCACCAGATTGGAAATTACGAATTATCGATTCGCCACACCCATATACTAACCAAGGAATAGAGGTAAATGCCGTAAAAGACGACCGAGATATTGAAATATTGGAATGTGGCCTAATTAAAGATGAAATATTGTCGAACTCAGGACTTGATCCAAAAATATATTCTGGCTGGGCACTAGGTATGGGACTAGACCGTCTAGTTATGACAATAAAGGACATTCCAGATATCCGCTACCTTCGATCAAAGAACCCTGAAATTGCTAAACAGATGACGAACACCGAGACCTATCACGAAGTTTCCAATCAGCCCGCCATTAAACGTGATATGTCCTATAGTATACCAAATAATTACGTCGAAGAAGACGTAAGCGCCGATATTAGGCAGGCCCTTGAAGGTGACGTCGAAGCATTGGAGAACGTAGAGATACTAAATGAAGAAAAGTACGATAATTTACCTGAGAAAATCAAACAGAGATTGGGCATCAAACCGGACCAAAAGAACATCTTGGTTCGTATCACACTTCGCCATCTCGAACGAACGATTACCAACGAAGAAGCTAACAAAATTTACGAACGAATATATAATCAGATTAATTACGGCACCGCAGGTTATTCTAGTTATTAAAATCAAACCACTAATCCAGACGCGTACTTGGATGCGAAGGCCTAATCACCATATTTGACGATAACCTGGACAAAGATAGCAGATAGTAGGGATCATTATCGAAATTCTACTATTTACCATATACTATCTACTAAACCTCAACAGGACTATAATAGATATGTAACCAGGAGGGCCTATGATTCAATCAAACGTCATCGAAAAACTAAGTAAATTAGAAAAATCTGATTTTCAAATATTAACCGTTTATTTGGGCACTGACACCTTGCAGGCACCGTCAAGTGAAATGTTATTGACTCAATTTCACTCATTAATCCACAAAAAGCTGAATACCGTCGACCGAACAATCTTTAAATCTGATATTCAACGCATCGAGAAATACTTGGAAGCACACGTTCCATCATTTAGAAGTTTAGTCTTTTTCAGTGCTGGCAAACATCTATGGGAAGTTGCCAGCCTAGAATTCGGCATGCCAGCTAAAATCACGATTGATAATTCACCGGACACAACCAAATTAGTTGAATCTTTGCAAAAACACTCTAAATATCTAGTAATTTTAGTTGATCGCGAAAAAGCCAGAATGTTTACAGTCGAACAAGGTGAAATTACTGACCAATCCGAAGCTATCGGTAGTTATGTGCCGCCACGAGTTAAATCAACTGGACGAGAGAATTTCAAAAACCAAACTGATACTAATTTTCGCCACAACGAAGTGCTATTAAAAAGGCACATAGATTCTGTTGCCAAAGCTATCACGAAGTTCACCAAAACTAACAATATTAATTTTGTAATCATTGGCGGACATGCCGAAATGTTCCGCAAGGTCGCCGATTCACTACCTGCCAGCTTACAATCAAAAATCATTGTCGGCTTTGTAACCGATGTCAATGCACCATTAAACAAAATCTTACGCGAATCTAAAAAAATCGCTGCGTCAATTTCTTAATTAAACAATATATTAAGCAATTTTTAATTATCAAACCTTATTATTAGTAATATAAGGAGATAATATATGCCCAAAAATGAAAAACACATCAATGATGAATCAGACCAAAATATTGAAGTAGCTGAATCAAAAAACGATGAAATACCAGATCAAACCGATCAGAGACATCATCATAAAAACCCTAAGAAAACTTTAGTAATATTACTATCGACAACTATTATTGTTTTACTTATTGCTGTTGCAGGTCTAGCTGGACATGTTATGAATTTAGGCAGAGAACGTTTTGCCAACCAACCAACGATGATTAATTCTTACATTCAAGACCAACAAAGTCCTCGGATGGGTCGCATGCAAGGTCAAAGACGAGCCCCAATTAGCACCGTCAATACTGACATAACCAACGGAGTTGTAATATCTGTCGGCTCCAACAGTTTCGTAATTGGTGGCAATGGCAGCCAATACACTGTTAATACAACCGATACTACAGAATACAACACAACTACCAAAAAAGTTGCCGTTGGCGATAGTGTCATCGTATCTGGTACAGTAACCGACAAAACGATCGCCGCAACAGATGTACGCATCGTAAATTATTAAATATTTACAAAAATAACTTGTTAAACATATAGCTCATACTTTAAATTGTATGGGCTATATTATTTTCGAAAAAACTATATACTTATTATCAATAATCCATTATAATTACGCTTATAAAACAACAAAAATAACGCTACGGCAAAAAGGGTAAACATGAAGATAAAACTTCAAAAAAAGGGCAGCGCCGGCTTTGCAATAATCGAAGTCTTTCTTGGCTTGTTAATTGTAGTCGTAATCGCAGGTTTAACGATACTTTATTTCACTCAACAAAACAAAATAACTGCAACTGTTAATACAATTCCAGATACCCCAACTGTCTTGACTCAAATAACTGCTCCATCTGGAACCACAGACAATATCAATCAAATACTGCAACAAGCTCTTGAGTCCGAAAAAAACATAGATACATCGATTGACGACAGTGTTCTAAATAACGCCACCAGCGCAAATAGTGCGATTACAAATATTGGAGGTGCTTACGATGCGTCAAATCTTTAGTCGATCAAACTTCACCATAGCTACTGGCATTATATTATTGTTTGCAGTTATTATATTGTCACCAAAAAACATCTACGCTATTGAAGTAACTACCACCAAACAAGAATCTAGTACGGCTAACTCCAAAACCAGCCCATTTTGTACTAATCTAGCGACTGAATCAGCTAAAGTCAAAGCCAACCTGTCTGAATTATCTAATAAATTAACTGCCGCCTGGACACAACAAAGTACGACAAAAACAACTGATTGGCAAAAAGTTGACCAACAAGTGTCAGCTAACCGTGCCGCTGCTGATACTAAATTAACCGATAGTTTAGCAAAACTGACCGAAAAAGCCACTAACGACACTCAAAAACAAGCAATTACAGATTATGCTGACGCTATTAACGCCGCCCTAGCAACTCGCCGAAACGATATTGACACTGCTCGCACTACTTTCAGAAGCGCTGTCGACGGCTTATTAACAACTCGTCAAAATACCGTTCTAACTCAGCTAAATAACTTTCAAAGCTCTGTTGATACTGCGATCGCAACCGCCACAGATGCCTGCATTAGTGACCCAACCAGTGGTGTTGCGGTACACAAAGCATATCAAGATAGCCTAGCTACAGCACGTACGACATTCCAAAGTAACCGTTTAAGTGATGACAAAGTAAAAACTGAGTTACCACAGTTAACAGCTGTTCGCGATGCCAGTTTTAAAGCCATCGACGTAACATTTCAAGCCAACATGAATGCAGCTAAAACGGCTTTACAAACTGCCCTGAAAAACACTTCGATATAAAAAGATTAAACTGACAAATTGTGTAGATTAATGCCCATTATTAACAATGGCCACAATACAACCGCTAAAACAGCCGCCAAGATATTAGGGAGTGTCGTTAAATTAGCAAAATAGCCTTGGCTGTTTGCCACCGCCACACCTGCTACCATATACACAAAACCAATAATAGAATGCATCTATACCCACCTTTTTAGAAATTGTTAACATATTAATTATGCACGGGTATATAATAATAAGCAACAATTAAAAAAGAAAAATTATGGAAAAATCAAAGAATAATAATTTAACAGCCTTACTAATCTTTTTCTTATATTGACAAAAAAGTATCGCTAATTAAAATTGCCTGCCAAGTATTTAGCCCGAACGGCTGGTTTAAACTTTTCAATTGCATAACGCAATGTTGTACGTGGCATGTGATCATAATTTTGTCTCAAAAAATCAATCAAAATTGTTTCGTCAATTCGTTTACCGACTTCGCGTAACATCCAGCCATTGGCTTTTTGAATTAGATCTTGGTCGTCAGTTAATAATTTATCGACAATTCGCAGTGTAGGTGTAGGATCGCCACCAATGACTGTAAAATACATGGTACTTAAAATCGCGATACGTCTTTCCCATAGTAATTTTGAATCAGCCAACTTATCCAGTATCGACAATAATTGCTGGTGTTCATAAATATACCTACCGACAACTCGGGGTGTATTACAATCCACTAAATCCCAGTTGTTAATATATTTAGTGTTGTTTAAAAACAAATTAAATATCTGTTTTTGTTTATCGTCATCAGCATTATCAAATTGCAAAACCAACATAAATAGAGCAATTTGACGCTCTTCATGCCATGGACTATGTAGCAATTGTTCGATAGAATTTAGCGCCAAATCTTTGTAATACTTTTTTGAAATTTGACGACAAATTGGCACCACTAAACCCAAAAACTTATCGCCATCACCATACTGACCAGCGCCAGTTTTAAAAAACCGTTGCAAAATTGCAGCCTTTTCAGGATTGGCATTTGCAGTAATTTCATCCTGGATCTTTGTCAATTCAGTCATATTACTTACTAATATACGGCGCTAGGATTTTATCGTCAAACTGACGTACTTGGTCTTTGCACCAAAATGACCAAACATCAGTCGTATCAGATTGCAGTGCAGCCACAAAATCAGTCCAATCCATCCATTTGTAATCATCAACTTCATCAGGGTTTGGCGACGGCACAGTCGTCATACGTGCCAAGTGAACTGGACAAAATTCGTTTTCGACGATGCCATTAAATGGGGGAGTAATGTAACTATATTTCGGCAACATTACGACAATATCCTTAATTTTCATACCAAGTTCATATTCAGCCCGACGAGCAATCGCATCAAACATCGGTTCGTCTGGGGCAGGATGGCCACAAACACTATTCGTCCAAACACCTGGCCAGACTTTTTTTCCTAACGCTCGACGCGTGACTAATATTTGACCTAAATCATTAAATATATAGCACGAAAAAGCCAAGTGTAGGCGAGTACCTGACGTATGTGCATCTAGTTTCGGTGCTGTTTCGCCAGTTGGCACACCATTTTTATCAACATAAATAATTAGTTCTTGGTTTGGGTTAGACATAACCTTATTATAGCAAGGATTGGCTATTGGAATTTGGCAAAAACAATCATTTAATTATTTGCGTGTGTCCGGCAACGTCATGGACGCGTAGGTATTTTGCACCTGAATTAATGGCAATACGACCAGCGTCTAAATTCGGCGCCAATTCCATCCTATTTTCACCCA
This sequence comes from uncultured bacterium, assembly GCA_903899655.1. Classification (GTDB taxonomy): domain Bacteria; phylum Patescibacteriota; class Saccharimonadia; order Saccharimonadales; family Saccharimonadaceae; genus UBA1547. The sequence continues at coordinate 16,008 of CAIUKF010000007.1, read as the reverse complement.
AAAAACGCTTGCGTGAATAGCCAATCATAACATCATAATCCGGCACCATTTCAGCAAATTTCAACAGTTGCACATTAACTTCGGGAATCTTTCCAAAACCAATGCCTGGATCTAATATTATCTGACTTTTTGGCAGACCATGATTAATTAATTCCTGAGCTTTATTCAACAAATCATTTTTAACCTGATTAACATCATTAATTGGTATAGTTTGATGCGCCGATTGAATATCCATATTTGGCAGGTGACTAATAATAACTGTCGGCTTTAACTCCAACGCAACATCAACCATGTCAGGATTATTCATACCCGTCACATCATTAACAATCACTAGACCAATCGCTAATGCCCGTCGAACCGTTTCGGGATGATAAGTATCCAGCGATATTTTGCCAGGGTATTTAGGAATCAAAACCTCCAAAACTAGTTGCAACCGTTGCCATTCTTCGTCAGCTGTTAATTTAATGGCATTTGGTCGAGTTGATTCAGCGCCAACATCAACCAAACTGGCACCATCTACAAACAATTTATCAGCCTGCGAGATTGCGGCTGACAAATCAAAATATTGCCCACCGTCACTAAAACTGTCTGGTGTAACGTTTAATATTCCGACTAACTTTACGTTACTTTGCTTGTACATGGCGATTTTTAACAAGACTAAATATTTTCATCGATTCTTTAACGACAAAGAAAATTCCAGCGGCAATAAATACATACATCCAATCAGACATTAACAATACGCCCGATCCAAATATAGTATGTAGTATTGGTAAGTATACAATCGCCAATACACAACTAACGGATAGTGCCATAGCCATCCATAATTGTTTGTTTGTAAACATATAGCGCGAAATTGTAAAATCACGCGACCTACGAACTAAAATGTTAACTAACTGACAAAATACAATCGTGACATAAGTCAACGTTACCGCACTGAAATACATATCAGTATTTTGCAAATCGCTAGCAGCAATACTATTTCTGGATGCAAACAACAAAAAGTTACCATAGGCTAGTCCGCCCATTAATGTACCAGTAAACAACAAATCCCAAAAAGCGGGAATATTAAATATGTGGTCACGCAAGTTACGCGGTTGGTCATCCATCAATTCTTTGTCGGGACGATCCCAACCCAGTGCCGCAATCGGAAACATCTCGGCAATTAAATCAATCGACAACACCAAAACCGGCGTGATTGCAGGCGGAATACCGGCAATGCTTAACGCCACCAAACCAATCAAAACAGTCATTAATTCGCCATAATTTGAAGTTAAACATGACATAGTAGCTTTTTTAATATTTTGATAAACCGTTCGACCGCGCCAAATTGCACCAATTAAGGTATGGAAGCTGTCGTCCAGTAATATTATCTCGGCTGATTGTTTAGCTACATCCGTACCGGTTTTTCCCATAGCAACACCTATATCGGCGTTTTTTAGGGCAGGAGCGTCATTGATACCATCACCCGTAACAGCCACGACGTGATTGTGTGATTTAACTAAACTAACGATGCGTAATTTATCTTCGGGCGAAACACGCGAGAAAATAATACTGCCACGCATCACTAAATCAAGTATCTTTTGGTCTGGCATTGACGGTAAATCTTTACCTTCTACAATCTCAATATCATCAGGGTTATCGGCCAGTTTAGCCCGCACAGCAATGGCTCGAGCTGTTGGTGCATAATCACCAGTTACTATCGAAACCCGAATGTTTGCCTTTCGAGCGGCCTGCATTGCGTCGGCAACATCCTCACGTACAGGGTCAATCATCGATACCATACCAGCGTAAATCAAATCATTTTCAACAATATCTGGGTTATGTTGAGTATAATCAACCGACTGATCAATGGTCTTATAACCATACGCCAAATTACGCATAGCTTTACCAGCCAGAATATCATTTTGTGAATTTATCATCTGCCTATCGGCATCAGTTATAACGCGGATTTCGCCACTGGAAAGTTGTATTTTAGTGCATCTAGACACAATTGATTCAGGCGCACCTTTGGCAAATACTGTTAATTTGTCGTTATAATTGCGAACCGAGCTCATGCACTTACGAACTGAGTCAAATGGAAATTCTTTTAATTCAGGCGAGTCGGCCTCAAGTTTATTGACATCCAAACCTGATTTTTCAGCCAACGTTATTAGTGCGCCCTCAGTTGGGTCGCCAATACAATACCATGTTAAATGATTAGCATCGGGCTTTGAAATTTTTGCATCACTGGCATAATAACCAATCGTAATAAATTCTTGTAATCTGGCTAATTCGGCACCAACCAAAGTACGACCATCTTTGTCATAAATTTCACCAGTTGGCTGATAACCACTGCCCGATATATGATAATTATTATCGATTAACACGATACGTTCGACAGTCATTTCATTTTTGGTTAATGTGCCGGTTTTGTCAGTTAAAATAACCGATGTCGCGCCTAACGTCTCGACAGCGCTTAACTTTTTAACCAACACTCGTTCACGCGCCAACATACCAGCAGCTTGCGACAACGAAACGTTAACCTCGGCCGGCAAGCCTTGCGGAATCATAGCACTGGCAATACTAATGGCAAACAAAAATGCTTCTTTAATGCTTAGATTTACACCAAGTGATACCAAGACTAGCAGTACGACCAATATCAATGTTGCAATAGTAATGCGCACAGCCAAATTATTCATCTCTTTTTGTAAAGTCGATGCGCTGAATTTTGTCGATTGACTTAACGACGCGATCCGTCCCAATTCGGTATTCATTCCAGTCGCAACAACTAGACAGATTGCATTGCCAGTTGCAACAGTCGTACCCATAAAAATCAAATTCCGTCGATCGCCAACACCAACATCTTCGTTAATAACGTGAGTAAATTTGCGGCATGGGTTAGATTCACCAGTCAACGAAAAGTCATTAGTCGAAACCTCGTTTTCTTGCAAAATACGACCATCAGCAGGGACGGAATCGCCCTCTTCGACATAAATAATATCACCAGGCACTAATTGACTGGCTTCGATTGTCGACATCTGCCCATCACGATACACTTTAGATTCTGGAACCATCAATGACTTTAACGAATCCATGACTTTATCGGCTTTGTACTCTTGAGTAAAACCTATTAACGCATTAATTAAAATAATCGCCAATAATATATTAAAAGTGCTAAAATCACCTAAATAATAGGCGATACCCGCACAAACTATCAGCAGCACAATCATCAAATCTTTAAATTGCGCAAAAAACTTAAAGATTATTGGATTTTTATGTAGATTGCTAAGACTATTTGGACCATGCTGCGCCAATCTACTGGCAGCTTCATCATTAGTAAGACCAGTTTTAGTCGAGTCATATGCCTTCAACGCCTCATCGACGCTAACTTTGTACATATCATGCAATGGAGTGTTTATTTGTGTCGTATCTTTTGAATTCATCTGTGTTTATTTTACTACTTGATTGATATATTAACTATACAGCATGACTAAGGTGTTATAAAATAGGGAAGCTAAAGATTTAGCTACCAGAAACACGACAATAGCACATTTTATAAGCTATAATGATAATCGTAATGGGTGAAGATTGCCCAGAATGGCAATCTGCAAGGCCGGAAGCCGGATGACGAACGCCACCGACTGAGGCGGGCCCGACAAATTTTCAGAATGAAAATTATGGTGGGTCGCCAAGTGGTAAGGTGAGGATTGCAAGTCTGCAATCCGCAAGGCCGGAAGCGCGACGGCGCTGAGGCAGGCCAACAAAATTTATCACCAGATAAATATTTGTTGGATGGTTTCTGGTCTAGGCTACCAGAAATATAGAATAAATTGATTTTATAGATTATAATGATTACCTGTAATGGGATGTCGCCAAGTGGTAAGGCACTGGTTTCTGGTACCAGCATTCGGGGGTTCAAATCCCTCCATCCCAGCCATAGAAAAAGCCGTAGGTCTTTATGGTCTACGACTTTTTCTATTATTGAGATTAGGGGACTTAAATCCTCGATGACGGGGAGCTATCGGGGGTGAGGACTGCATCCGTGATAGTTTTCGCATATATCCTATTTGCAAAAAAGTAAAAAAATAATTAGTACGTTGAATAACGATATATCTCCTAATGTAGATATCTACAAGCTAAACAAAAATGAAATCTTAAGATAAATATCAAGCTTCGTTGAGTCGGGCTACTATACCTGCCAAGAAAAATCCGTTAGTATTTATTGTCAGCGAATTTTTCTTAGATAGTGACAAGATGATATTTTGTGATATTATATACTTATTATTGATTTGAGCTGAGGTCCCGTGTTTATGAATAAAATAGAACGCGACATTATTGTTAGTCCAGAGAGCGATTCATCACGCATTAATGACTTATTAGAGATCTCTGATTATGTTCGACGAGATGCCTTTGAACTAATCCGTCATGCAGGGACTGGACATATTGGAGGCTCATCTTCATCAGTAGAACTGCTTGTTTCGCTATATTTTGGTGGTGAATTCACTTTCGACAGTAACAATTCCAAAAGCGAAGCGCGCGACAGGGTTCTTATTCGAGGCCACGAAGGACCTGCTCGTTATCCAATATTTTCTTTGATGGGATACATAGACAGATCAGAACTATCAACATATAGGCAATATAGATCAAGACTACAGGGCCATGAGGACATGCATCTTGCGCCAGGGGTGGATATTACACCAAGTGGCTCTTTGGGAATGCTACTTTCTTACGGTGTTGGCGCGGCAGTAGAAATAAAAGAATCAGGGAGAGACAATAGTGTTATCGTGTATCTTGGCGATGGGGAAGAGCAAGAAGGTAACGTGAGCGAAGCTGCTCGACACGCAACGACACTACCACTCGATAATCTTATATGTGTGATTGACAAAAACGGTAAGCAACTTTCACGACCGACCGCTCAGGCTGACGGATCAGCCAACCTTGCTAAGATTTGGGAGGGTTATGGGTGGGATGTGCTTACTATTGAAGATGGGCACGATATCCCATCAATCCTTGATGCGTACAAAATAGCTAAAGCAAGTACTAGACCGATTTGTATTATTGCAAACACCATTAAGGGCTACGGCATTGCGGGCGCAGAAGACCACTACAGTGGCTACCATACAGTTAGCGTGACCGATAAGACTGCTTTGGACATTTCAATTAATGGACTAAACGCAAAGCTTGAAGCAAATGGCGCAGAGAAAAGCGTCCCACTTAAAGCCCTTACTTTAATTAAAGGACCAAACGCTCCACTTCAAGTAGCGCCATGCTATTCAACCGAGGCTTATCAACTTACTTATAAAGGCAATGAGGAGCTAAATCTTGATGAAGCACGCAAATTATTCTTTATAGATCTCGGCAAGCGAATTCTTGCAATTACAAATACAGCACCGTTTTATATGCTCAGTCCTGATTTCGTGAAAATGACTGAACAGGATGAGTTAAAAATGAATAAATATGCACACTTTTATAACACTGGCATTCGCGAGCAGCATACCATTGCTATGGCGCATGGTATATCAGTCACTAATCCAGATGCTCGAATTTTTGTTCACTATTGGGACTCTTTTGTATATCGAGCAATGGACCAAATGAATGCCGCAGCGCAGGGTAACAGCAGTATGTTGATAATTGGTGCAAATGCAGGATTATTCCAAGAACGTAACGGTGGTACTCATCAATCCGTTGGACAGCCTGGCGGCCTTTTGCAAATTCCAGGCCTTACTATGTACGAACCTGCTGATGCTAAAGACTTATATAATGTATTATCACATTCATTATCAGAGAACAGAGGTATATACTTTGCTCGATTGCATGCACGTGCAATGAAACCACTTCAGCGAGAGTCAAGCGATGATCATAATATCGATGCATACGTTACCCATGCGCCTAATAAAACCCCAGATTTCACCTTTGTCGCTAGCGGTGCACTAGTAAAAAATAGTATAGAAGCAGCACAAATACTTGAACTTGATTACGGTATCTCGACAAGTGTTATTAATGTCATTAATCAAAACACACTTGAAAAAAGCCTCGTAGGCAAACTACATGAAGGTGTCCCAGTACTCACTGTTTATAATGGTAATCCTCGTATCTTACAGTCCAGCGTTGCCCGTGCAATCATGTCCTCCGATAAAATACCAAAGCCCTCCCAAGTCTCGGGTGTTGGATTCGAATACGGTACGACAGGCAAGATAGATGAACTTGAGCGTCATATGGGCATTGATGCTGAGAGTCTAGTTAAAGAAGCACTTAAGCAGCTAGCTCGGAGCAAAAAATTATGATAAATACACTTATTCTTAGTGGTGCGAGTTTAAATAGTCGTGCGTGGGCTAATGCTCTACTAAATAATCTTATTGCATCTGGTGTTGAAGCTACTTTATTCGAATATGATCACTGGAAGAATGGTGGCGAAATAGATATAGAAAAAGAAGCAAAGAAACTTCATCGGCTTTTCATAACAAATCACGACATGACAAAGATTATTGCAAAGTCCGCTGGGTCCATTATTACTATGCTCGCAGAGCAGAATGTGGATAGGTTATTAAAGAATGTTTTCATTGGCGTCCCAGTGGAGTATGCAAAAGAGCACAACATAGATATTGATTCGCTTATAAATAAAAATCATATAGAAACACTTTGCATCCAGGCGGAGAATGATCCGATGGGCAGTTACGAACAAATATCTAAGCTTATTCTATGTAATGCTTTTATGATTACAATACCCGTAAAAGGTAGCGACCATCAGTATTCAGACTTAAGTGTACTTGTCGACAAGATCGGCGTGTACCTCAAGATTTATCAGAAGTAGCTGAAATTATTTGTTGTATTATGGCATTAAATTCATGCCTGTTTTTAAGCTTTGGCCCATTTGCATTAAACCGTATATCAATACGCTTCTTGTAGCCCTCAGACATGATCCAAGATGCATCTTTCTCAAGTCTTCGTTTTCCTTCTTCACCTCGCTGTGAGATAAGCCGCTCTGCCCTGATTTCATCTGGAAGGTCAACATGTATTACAGTTATCTTATTAAGATTGTAGTATACGTTAAGTGATTCTGAATCTTCTAAAGAAGGGTAGCAACAACCAATTAAATAATTACCGAGCTGCATGAGACGTTTATATTTTGCAGTATCGTGTCCATAACGATTTTCATAGATACTTCCTTCTTGCCAATCTGCGGCAAGTGTTTTTTGACGGTCAAATTCGTTATCACTAACAAAGACATATTCGGTATCATTATCCGTAGGCCTACGTTCTCGTGTTGTGAAGTCTTTTAAGTAATGAAGTTGGCGCGGATTATCGTCGAGCGCGTCATGAATAAGTGTGCTTTTGCCAACGCCAGAAAGCCCTGATAGTAAAATAATGCCACCTTCGCGACCATTATGCATCTTAGTATTGTCTCCTTTTACTCATATAAAACTATGGTATGATTACTCGTATGACTAAGTATGCACTAATTAGCGTTTTTTACAAGTAAGTGCTTCTTCCGCTTACAAATGCAATAAAAGATCGCGAATATACGATCATTTCAACTACTGGAACGGCCAGTACTTAAACGAGCATAATATTCCATATATTGATATAGACTCCATTTCTAAAAACCCTGATGTACCGCGTGAATATTTGCAGACATTTAGTTTTTATAATTTGTTTGTTTAACCGATTAAATACCGCTTAAAACTTTTGTTATGGCCCTTTAGTAATATCTACGAATTCTTTATCATCGGAAGTGTCTAGGCTTACCGTCGGAAGGTCTAGCTCATCAGGGAACTCACCATACTTACGAAAGAATACACTTAAATTGATTCGTTTCTATTATTACTCCTCGATTATTAATTCTGGTGCGAATACCATACCTATATACCTATTATAAATATCTGTCAACCAATACGCCTCATTTGCACCAATATTGTTTAGCGTGCGGGGACATTGATCAACTAAAATAAGTAGAGCTTTCTGAAGTTTACCAGACCGAATCGCGTCAATAATTTTTCTTTCTATCGAAGAGATTGGGTCTGGCGCTATTTCGGTTGTCTTTTGCGCATACGTCCTTAATCGCGTGTTGTGCTTTCTAAATCTTCGTATCATTTTTATAATTGACCATTCCATCCTTGGGTCATAATTAAAGTTCATTGAAAGCTGTCCACCCTGTAGTAGCATCAGGAGTCGTGCAGTTAAACCGCCATGCTTTTCGAGCAAGTCTTTAGCAAGGACTGCTGAACCTCTCGATGCAGACATTCGTTTTCCGCCTAGAAGGCCCATGCCTAGTATTGTATATTTTTTCGTTTGGTATTTTTGGTTCAAAAGAATGCTTTCGGCGTGCATTTTCTTGGCGACCCAGTTTCGTAAATGTTCTTCAACGATAAAATGTCTACAAGGAAGCCAGTCAATAATCGCTTTCTCTAATTCGTTTCGTGGCACATTATCTGACAAAAGAGTATCAAGTAGATTTTCGAAGAACACATAAGAATATTGATGGTCTTTAGTGTATATATCTCGGTATTTAATATAGACATCGAAGATCGAAAATAACTCGCTATCGAACATTGGATCAACGATTCTACCATTATATCTTGCACCATATCCGGTGTCTCTGAGTAGGTTCCAGTCGCTGCGTATGTTCTTTAATGATGCGATGGGCACATTTCTTTGGCTAGGTTCTATGAAAGTGGTGCGATTAATTAATTCAGTGGCAGATTTACGCCATTGTGGATTCTCGTAATCTAGTGAAAGCTCTTCGTTTTTATTAATTTTCAATACTCTATGCTCTTCGTATTTATTGATAGCCGCTTGAACAAATGGCTCGAAGTCCGCGTCACTTGTTGTATAGTGGTCGTTATAGGCTGCATCAATATTTAGCGCACGAAGTTCTTTGAGAGTTTCGTCATTATAATAATTTAATATCCTGATCGGGTCAGTGAACGTCGCAAGGGTGGCAAGTGGGAGTTTGTATGTAGCGCAGAACAGTCTCACGATTAGATCGTTACTACCTTCGATAAGTTTGCCCTGGTTTAGTAGATCCGTGATACTTTTGGCGACTTTATGAGCTGTGTTGCCGCTGTAGTGAGTCGCAATAGGAAAATATACCTCATTTCCATGAAGGCGCTCGAAACGTGCGTATACGTCTGCGATAACGTAAATTCTAGCATGGTTAAAGCTTATTGGGCATACGGGGTAGATATAAGCGGTGGACAGTAGATATTTCATCAACTTATTATATCGCGTTTAAGGAGATAATTCTTACATAGATCTTGCATAATTATGGTTATAAATTACTATGTCGTTATTAAGGCAGTGCAAGCATGTGGGCATCAGTCTATTTTATTTTGCTGTGCAAATTGTCTGTAACTAACCCCCCCCAATCACCAGCCACGAAAATAGTTGGTCTTTTGACAGGCTATTTTATAAACTAAATAGTTAGACTCAAATCAAATACAAATCAATAACTATTGTGACGTTTTAAAAATTACTAGGTTGTATTGCTAATTATATTTTTATGATGTAGTATGTAGTTAAACGCATTGACTCGGCCTTGGTCCGCCAAGGAAGTCACCGGAGAGCGGCAGAAAGAAACTTATAACCGATTTGGATATAAGAATTAGAATCTGACGAATAGGCGATCGTAAATATATAGCCTGAACTTATTAAGTTCCCGAGCATTCATATGGTAACATTTGAGTGAAAGCCAGGGTGGTACCACGATAGATTATCGTCCCTCGGCCAAGACACATTTTTGTGTTGCGGCCGAGGGACTTTTATTAATAAGGAGTAAAAATGAAGTACGACGCACACGAAATAGAAACAAAGTGGAAAAACTACTGGGACGAAAAGCAGGTCTTTGCTTTTGATGAGACTAGCCAGGCGCCACTTTACGTCGTCGATACTCCACCGCCATACGTTTCGGCTGACCACCTGCATGCTGGGCATATTATGTCATATGCCCAGGCTGAATTTATTGTTCGTTACAAACGGATGCGCGGATTCAATGTATATTATCCGATGGGATTTGATGACAATGGTTTGCCGACCGAACGTTTTGTTGAAAAGAAATATAGTATTGATAAGTCCAAGACAACACGCGGTGATTTCGTAAAACTTTGTCTGGAAGAGACTCAAAAAGGTGCTGAAACTTATCGCAAGCTTTGGCGTGATTTGGGAATATCAGTTGACTGGAATTACACCTATAGCACTATCGATAAACATTCACAAAAAGTGTCGCAAAAAGCTTTTATTGAACTGTTCAAAAACGGGCATGCCTATCGTGCTGAAAAACCGGTTATGTGGTGCACGTCATGTCAAACTACCTTGGCGCAGGCTGATTTGGAAGACATGGAACGTCAGACCAAGTTTGTTTATATTAATATCAAAACCGATGAAGGTCAGGCTTTGACTTTTGCAACAACTCGCCCCGAGATGTATCCGTCATGCGTTGGAATATCGGTAAGCCCCGATGATAAGCGATACCAGAAAGCTGTTGGTCAGACGGTTACAATGCCACTGACAGAGTCGAAAATTATTATTACTACCGACGAAAAGATTGACCCTAACTTTGGTACGGGTGTGGTTTACTATTGCAGTAGTGGCGATACGCAATTTATTGATTGGGAATCCAGGCATCCAATCGCAGCACAGGACAAAAAATATATTCTTGGTCCTGATGGGCGGATGAATGATGAGGCTGGTGTTTATGCTGGTTTAACGATAGCTGAAACTCGTCAAAAAATAGTTGAAGATTTGGCGACAGTAGGAGTACTTAATAAAGTCGAGTCTATTGATCAAGTTGTTAATGTTCATGAACGCTGTGATACACCGATCGAATATATTTCTAGCACCCAATGGTTTATCAAAATAACTGACGAAAAACAGGCATGGCTAGATATGGGTAACCAAGTAAAATGGCGTCCATCAGACAGAAAAATTGATTACGAAAATTGGGTTAATGGCTTGCATTGGGATTGGTGTATTTCGCGCCAACGTTTTTACGGCGTGCCGATTCCGATTTGGTATGATGCAAAAACAGGTGAAGTCGTTGTGCCATCAGACGATGAATTGCCAGTTGACCCGACGACTTATACGCCACGTGGCTATAAGCCCGAAGATTTGTTGCCAGAAGCGGATGTACTTGACACTTGGGCAACGTCATCGGTCTCGCCAAGAATCATAGCAGAATTAGTCAAAAACGATGAAATGCGTCGCAAGGTATATCCAGCAACTCTGCGTCCGAATGCCTTTGAGATTATCCGAACCTGGGATTTCTATTCGATTGTTCGAGGTTATTATCACAATAGACATTTACCGTTTCATGATGTTATGATTTCGGGTCATGGGCTAGCAGAAGACGGTCGTAAGCTGTCTAAGAGACTGGGTAACTATATCCCATCTGAAGAACTAGTTGATAAATACGGCGCCGACGCCGTTCGTTATTGGGCGACTGGCGCACGACTTGGTCAGAACCTACGATTCAGTATTAATGAAGTTGAAGTTGGGCACAGAACAGCAGTTAAACTATACAACGTTGCCAAATTCTTACAAATGCATATCGACAAAACTGGTGAAGCGAAATATGAGTACGCTGACATTTGGATACTAAACGAATTAAATGATACAATCAAAAAAGCAACGTCTGCCTTTGATAAATATAAATTTAGCCAAGCACGTGATGCCGTTGATGCTTTATTCTGGTCAAAATTTACTGATAATTACATAGAGTTTGTTAAATATCGATTATTTAGTGATGATGTTGCCTCAGCAAGTGCAGCAGTTGCCACTATAAAGATAGTTTTTGAAACAATCCTCAAACTATACGCACCAATTATGCCTTTTATTACTGAAGATATATACCAAAATATATTTTCAAAAGAAAACAGTATACACAAAAGTATGTGGCCTGAGCAGGTTGTAAATTCGACAGATTTAGATATAGCCGACTTTCAAGACGTTATCCTTGCCATTGAAGAAATTCGCAAATACAAAGCTTCACAGAATATATCATTAAGCAAAGAACTAGACATGTATAAATTAAATCAATATATCAATCACGATAAATATGCTAAGCTCGTCTGTGGGGTTATGCGTATAAGAAACCTTGAGTAGAAGATCTACAAAATTTAATTATTATAATATACTTACCATATGACCAAACAGAAAATAAAGTATGCACTAATAAGCGTCTACGACAAGACAGACATAAATATTATAGCTAAGGCTTTAATCGAAACAGGCTATTTGATTATCGCTACAGCTGGGACTGGCGCCAAGCTTGAAAGTGTTGGAATAGATTTTATACTTGCACCCGATATGACTGGCAATCCAAAGGCATTGGAAGATTGTCTACAAACCCTAAGCTTTAAATTTGCAGGTGGAATTGTTTTTGATAGAGATAACAAAATACACTTGAAAGAAGTGAGACGAGAGAATATACCTTGTATAGATATAGTTGTTTGCAATATAACAAATATCGTCGATACCGTAAAAACTCAAGATGATTTTAATATACACAACGTTGATTTAGGAGGGCCAACAATGATACGTGCCGCTTGCATTAATTTCAGAGATGTATTAATAGTGACCGATCCAAAAGACTATACACTTATCTCGAAAAAGCTAAGATCTGGCCAGTTAGATATTTCTTTTAGAAAGATTATGGCGATTAAGGGGCTGTCTTACACTTCTGATTACGACAAGATTCTAACAAATTACCTAATTAAGTCTTCTAGGATTTAGTCCGTATTTTGTACAGAACTTACCTAAAGTAGATTGCACTGTAGTACGTCTTTGCGGTTCGAGTAGCCTGAAGACTTCAGCGTCTAGCTCTTCACCCCTCAGTTTAGGACTTTGAATATATGAAAGTCTGTTATTAAAATCAGAACATGTACGAATAGTTCCGTCAGTAGCTAATCTGGCCGTAAAAAGACCTTCCTGGCAATACATAGGGCAATTCTCACACTCCTCAGATCTTAACGTCTTATCAGTATCCATTAGATTTATCAATAAACCTGCACTAGTAGTAGTAATATACTCATACTTTTTATCGATATGAAAATTGTAGTTATTTAAAATCTCCATTATTTCTTGAGGTGAGACAAACTGTTCGTTAAATAAAGTTTTTTCATCTTCCGAAAAAGGGTCCTTGCATATCAAATTAAGTAGCGTTAGCCGTTTTATGGCACCGCCTTGCTCACATAACTTTATGTACTCCTCAAGATCAGGCAAGTTATTTCGCATAACTACCTTATTTGCCTTGATATGTAAATCTGGATTAGCATCGCGAACTGCATTAATCCCAGCGATTACTCTATCAATATTACCTTTTGTGATCCTTGCAAACTCACCCTTATCAAACGTATCAAGGCTAATAGTCAGCAAGTCTAGCTCTTTTGGCAATGGTCCGTTTTTTTCTACATAATATTCAAGCAGCATGGCGTTAGTAGTTAATTGAACCTGTTTATATCCAATATCCTTAGCATTCTTAACAATTTCTGGCCAATTTCGATTAAGTAACGGTTCGCCCCCAGTAAAAGCTATGCCAGAGTAGCCAGCGTTATATAGCGATCGCATAGCCCTCGTATATCCTTCAATATCCATTGAACCATCGCTTATTTCTGTGCTTCTAAAGTCTTCCATTGCGCCAAGTTGCTCTTTTGATCGCTTTGCACCATGATCACAATATTCACATTTAAGATTACAGATCGGTGAAATTGCGACACGAACCTTGCGCTCCGCTATGTCGAAGTTAGGCTCGTATGCATCTCCTACACCTGAAGTACATTGTTCATTCATATCTTCTCCTTAATTTATATATCCTCTTATAAGCGACGGAATAAGTATTTCTAGATATTTTTCGTACAGTTTCAAGATACAATACGCACCCTCATCACAGCAATTATTAAACTTTTTAGGGATAAAGTCAAGAATGATTGTTAAAGCATTTCGCGGGTAGCCCAAACCCACCCTGATTAAAATATCCTAATTTATCTTATCTATACTTATTGGTATTTGATTAACGGTTTTGTTACCCTTTCGAATCTAAACTTAATTAGGGCATAAAATGCACTAAATTTAACTATTACTATTTCGGCTTGTTTTTCAACAGAGCTATCATAGAAAAAGTCTTTTGATAATTGGCCGCCCTGCATAATTATTTTAATATATTATTAATTAAGTTTAAGTATTCTTACTTCAGTATTGTCATATTCATCAATTAGTTTTCGAATCTCTATAACATCTGTTTTAATTTCATCTTCATCAGTATCGTCTATATCAAAAGTTAGATGGTCGAACCCTTGTCCCAGCCAAATAAATAATGTTAGACTTTATAGTCTAGCATTATTTATTTGATTTGTGATTGATGGGGATTTGAAACCACGAATGCGGAGCATAAGGGGGTGAGCAGTGCAAGTCTGCACTGCGCAAGGCAATGTCACAAATGAATTATATTCATTTGACTGACTTGCGGGGTCGCGGAACGTGACCAAATCCCTCCATCCCAGCCAATCATAAGCACTTTATATAATGTGCTTATTTTTGTTTCTTTTTTCTTAATAATTATTATCCTAGATAAATGTGATATATCGCACATATATATTAACCAAAAAAGCACATAATATAAGTACAGATAAAGCAATAATCGGGGGAAATATCTATGAGCGGTACATCTGATAAAATAAGCGGCAAAATTAAACAGGTAGTTGGTAAAGTCACTAACGATAAAGAGCTCGAGACAAAAGGAAAGTTTGAAGAAACTAAAGGCAAAGTCGAAAGCACTCTAAAACATGCTGTCAACAAAATGAATACTACAATAAAAGGTAAATAATAAGGAGAAAAAGTTATGTTATTAACAATTGCTGCAATACTATTAGTTCTATGGCTACTGGGATTTTCACTAAGTATAGGTGGAGGACTAATTCACATTCTTATTGTGATTGCTCTCATCGTCTTTATTTATGATATGATAACTCGACGACGAAACACTGTATAAGTTTCAGTTAACAATTTCGTGCTGCTAACTGATACATTAGGCGGAATCGTGATTTGGCCAAGTAATCAAACTATATTACAATTACTTTGCGAGCGGAAGACACAGTTTACTAAATCTTGTCATTTAATATTACAATAAAATATATCCGCCTTTGACAAAAATCATATAACGTGATGTTACTTTAGTGCGGACGAACGTCACCGACTGAGGCAGGGTCGCGGAACGTAACCAAATCCCTCCATCCCAGCAAAATAAAATAGAGTCCATTTGGACTCTATTTTATTTGGTTATAATTATTGTTACTTTGGTTCGACTAGTTCGCACTTCTCAGCTCCCGGGTATAGAGCCCAAAATCCACTTCGAATGCCACTTATATCACACTTATAGGTTTTCGAGGTTACAATCGATCCGTAACGTTCAACCTTATCAAACTGCAACTTTGGAATAATATTTGGCACATCATACACATTGCCATTAGCAAACAATAAGTAGTCCGAGCCGTTATCTGTGCTGACAACTACCTTATCGTTAATCAAAAGCTCTTCGGTTCTTTGGTTAATAAAAGGTGAAACGACGCTATAAACATCTTCAACAATCGGTCGACTAAATTTATTTAAGGCAATAGCTGCCAAAATGACAAATATAAATCTATTTCGTATCTTGTGTTCTTGACTGTCAGGAATTGGCTCAGCAATATTTTTTTCGCCACCCAAAATTTCACTTGCGCCTTCAGTTACAGACACAACTTTTGTGATTCCACCACCAATATTGGAAATAAATTTATCAAATTTTTCAGAAAAATTAGGCACTAGCGTTACAAAGCTCCATAATTATAATAACAATACGCGTAAACCATTAAACGTCTATATTGATTACTATATCATCAATAGGCTAAGGTGTAAATGTTATCGTAGTAACTCACAACCTTTGCAACATAAAAGCAGGTATCCTAAACTGTAAGTACTAACTAAACAAAGAAGGAGACCTGCTATGGCCTATTCTATCAACCCTAACCTACCAAAAGCGAGAGCAATTGCAATGCAATTGCT
>CAIUKF010000006.1 GCA_903899655.1 uncultured bacterium | reverse complement strand
CATATGACAGCTGGTTGCAAGAGGTATGTGACCTTCCAAGTGTTATAGTTGAACTATCAAGTAATAGCAATTCGCAGTTTAGTACAAATAAGTCAGCGCTTTGGGCGATGGCGCGGTCGTAAGAGTATAATAATGAATATGTTTAAAATAAAACCTTCAAAATTTACTGAGATTTGTGGCTGGTATGGCATGGTCGCTTTAATATTGGCATACGCTTTGGTAAGTTTTAATATTATTATGGCTAACGGGATTATTTTTCAATTATTAAATTTAACTGGAAGTGTGGGGCTGATGATTGATGCTACAGCTCGTAAGGTAATTCAACTGGCGTTGCTGAATGTTTTTTGGGCTTTAATTGGCATTATTACGATTATTCGCTTATTGCAATTAAATTAATCGAAAGATATAAAAAACGACCAATCTCGCAGATGTGGTCGTTTTTTTGTTTTGAATCTAAATTTGGGATTCAAACAGATGCTTACTAATAATATAGCATCAGCGGTATATATGCAACAGTATATATAAAATAAAAAAGTGCTTATGTACATATTGACAAAAAGCATAAGCTATGCTAATATAGCAAGTATACACATATCATGTGTGGGATATAAAAGGGGGTTTCCGGGTCAATATTGACGTGGAAATCTTTTAAATATAGAGGAGAAACGATATTATGGCTGGAACAAAAGCCGGTGGACAAAAAGCAGCTGCTAAAAACTTAGCAAAAGACCCATTCTTTTACGCTAAAATTGGCGCAAAAGGTGGTAAAAACGGAACAACTGGTGGTTTTGCTGCCAACCCAGCACTTGCACGTATTGCAGGTGCCAAAGGTGGCCGAATTAGCCGCCGTAAAAAAGCTGTTGTTACAACTGAAGCTTAATACTTATTAACTTCAACAAAAAACGCACGTTAATTCGTGCGTTTTTTGTTATTTTTTGATAGTATATCGCCTTAGTGCGCAGGTGCGGGCTTCGTTGACCCGCCAACTGTGATTGCAAGCAGGGCATTGATAATTATGCTTGTTAATCTGTAAACCAGTGGCAGTGCAGTTGGGGCAGGTGCTACGATCGTGCAACCAGTCACGGTAGCTGTCTATAATTGATTCAATGGTATCTGTCGGCATTTTTATGTCGTAATTTAGCGCTAGTTTGATTGCATAGTCCCAGGCTTCGCGCTCCATTGTAATCAGTTGTACGTCGCTGTTGTAGTCAGTGTGGCCTAACAGGGCGTGTGATAACTCATGTAGCAATAAAATAGATTGATTCTGGTTTTTGTTGCAATAATAAATGGCGCTTTCGGATGGTGACCACAAAAAATGGTCGCCTTTTTTAAAAGAGAACTGAGGGTAATCAGTTTTTAGCTGTTTTAGCAGCAAAGCTGTCGAGGGCATAGTAATAACATCCATAAATAACGGCTAGTTCGGGGTATTTGGCCTGTACGAATTTAGGGCATGGGATGTGAGATGGCAATTTTTCTTTCAAAATATCCTGAAGTTGTTGGCCGTATTTTTCGAAATAGGTGCCGATGCTACCGCCAATAATAATGATATCTGGTTGCAGAATTGGGATAATAGCCAAAAATCCTCGACTAATGCGGTCAGTGATTTGGCGCCAAGTCCTTTTGCTGGTAATGTCATGAGCATATTTGCCGTATGTCTCGTAAATTGCTCGGCCTGAAGCAAAGCTTTCCCATTCGCGAACTACGCCGTCATATTCAATCAGAGCATGTCCACCTTCGCTGTTACGCAGGGCTGGGTTGATGTGTCCATTGGTTGTAATTCCAGTACCGATACCAGTACTGACGGTAACGTAGAGTGATTGAGCGGGGATTGGTTTTAAGAACCTGGTTTCACCCAAACCAGCTAGTTTAGCATCATTTTCAATATAGACTGGGACTTTGCCTAAAACTCCAGACAGGGCGGACTTAATGTCGAAATTTTTCCATGGCAGATTTCCGCACCAAATAACGACGCCATTATTAACTACGCCTGGAATGGCCACAACAATGGCATCAACTGTTTTGCCAGCGTAATTGTCGGTAATTGTTTGACGTAACACTTTAATATATTCGGTTGTGTCTTTGGGGGTAGGGAATTTAACTTGCGAGCCCAATACGCCACTTTTGTTAAAACTTGCTACTAGTGTTTTTGTTCCGCCTGTATCAATTGCTACTATCATATATTTAATTTTAGCATATATATTTTGAGTTGCTTTTTATGTAAATTAGATGCATAATAAGCCTATATCATAAACAGAGGTAGTGTATGAGTAAAATACGACGAACAGATCAGGGTGGTTCGGTTGTAGGAATCGTAATCATAGGGGTTATTTTGACCTTGGTGTTTATTGGGTCCATCTATTTTATTAATAAACGTGGCGATCAAATTCGCAAAGATCAGGCAATAGCGGCCGCCGATAAGCAAGCCGCGGAGGCGGAAAAGTCAAAAACGGTTGTTTCGTCGAATCAATCCAAGGCGACAGCAGCAACTGATAGTTCGACGGCAGCATCGACAATTCCTGAAGCTTTGCCGGTTACTGGGCCAGAAATTCCCGTCTCGACTTTGGTTGGTGTCTATTTATTGACGTTTGCATCAGTTGGTTATTTGTCATCACGTCGCCAGCTGGCTCGTTATCTTTGACTTACTCTCTTATCTGAGGTACAATATAAGGTAGTCTTGAGGTCATTATTTTTAATGTACCTTATGAAATATTAATTTAATAGAGAGGTCTAAATAGACTTATGGCAAACAAAGCCACAACAATGGATGAATTGCTCGCTGCCCAAGGCGACAGTGTCAAGCAATTAGCACAAGGCGAATCAGTCGTCGGTACAATTTTATCAATTCGTAAACACGAGGTCTTGGTTGACCTTGGCGCTCAGGGTGTTGGACTAGTTCCACGTCGTGAAGTCGGCTTTTATCGCAGCTTGAATGTTGGCGATGAAGTAACTGCAAGTATCGTTGAAACCGAACTTGATAATGGTTATTCATTACTATCACTTCGCAAAGCGGTCAAGGATCGCGGTTGGGATGAAGTATTGGCAACTATGGAATCAGGTAAAGTTATTGAAGTTTCACCATATGACGCCAATCGTGGTGGTCTGTTGGTTGAATATGATGGAGTTCGCGGATTCCTACCTGTTTCACAACTGTCAGCCGAACATTACCCACGTGTTGGTGGTAGCGATAAAGACGAAATTTTGTCTCGTTTGAACATTTTGATTGGTAAAAAGTTAACTGTCCGTATTTTGGACTGTGACCGCAAAGCAAACAAACTAATCTTTAGCGAAAAAGAAGCTATCAAAGATGGTTTAGCTGCACGATTTGAAAAACTAGCTGTTGGCCAAAGTGTTAAGGGAGTTGTAACTGGAGTCGTTGACTTTGGTGTCTTCGTTAACGTTGAAGGTATCGAAGGCTTGGTCCACATCAGCGAAATCAGCTGGGAACGCGTCAGCAACCCATCAGATTACGTCAAAGTTGGTCAAACAATTGACGCCAAGATTATTGCTATCGACAAAGATCGTTTAAGCCTAAGTATCAAACAATTAACCGAAGATCCTTGGATGACTGAAGTCGACCAATTCAAACCTGGCGACAAAGTTGAAGGCACAATTACTCGAATTACACCATTTGGTGCTTTCGTCCAAATCAGTCCAGCTGTTGAAGCCCTAGTCCACGTTAGTGAACTTGGTGGTGGTGATGAAGCTGATCCAGAAAAAGTCTTTACATTGAATGAACGCAAAGCTTTTGTTGTTTTGGACGTTGAAAAAGACAGCCGCAAAATTTCACTTAGCCTTCCTGGCAAAACCAAAAAATAAACCACAAAATTAGCCCACAGGGTTAGAAAGGAGCTTACGAAAATGGCCGAGAAAGTTATTGTTATTTCTGACTCGATTACCGTAGGTGAACTTGCTGAAAAGCTAAATCTACCTGTGACTAGTGTAATTGGTGAGTTGTTTAAAAACGGAATTGTTTCGACAATTAATCAACGGATTGATTTCGAGACAGCGACGATTATTATTGAGGAATTAGGTATTGTCGATGTCGAACTTCAAAAGAAGGCGGCATCGACTTTGAGTGCCCGTAAAGTGCATGAATTATCTGATTTAGCAGTCACTAGGCCGCCAATTGTGGCTGTCATGGGACACGTTGATCACGGTAAAACGAGTTTGTTGGACGCAATTTTGAAAACTAAAGTTGCCCAAGGTGAAGCTGGCGGTATTACTCAGCATATTAGTGCTTATCAGACGGTTCGTAATGGTCGTTCGATCACATTACTGGACACACCTGGACACGAAGCTTTTGCGGCTTTGCGCCAACACGGTGCGGCCCTGACGGACGTTGTTATTATTGTTGTAGCGGCCGATGACGGCGTTAAACCACAAACGATTGAAGCAATTCGCTTTGCTAAGATGGCTAATGCCAAAATTGTCGTGGCGATAAATAAAGTCGACAAAGAAGCTGCTGATCCAGCCAGGGTTAAAGCTCAACTGGCAACCGAACACGGTTTGAACCCCGAAGAATGGGGTGGCGACGTCGTGATGGTTGAAGTTAGTGCCAAGACCGGTCAAAACATTGATAAAATGTTGGATTTGGTCTTGTTGGTCGCCGATTTGGAAGATTTAAAAGCCGATATTGATACGCCAGCCGAAGGTTTGGTAATTGAATCACATATGGAAGTTGGCCGCGGTCCAGTTGTTGGACTATTGGTTGAACAAGGCGTTTTGAAACCTGGTCATTTTTTGGTGGCAGGCACAACATACGGCAAAGTTCGTACACTACTTGATTTTATGGGCAAGACTTTAAAAGAAGCCGGTCCTTCAACACCAGTAACTGTGACTGGATTCAAAGAACTACCACAATTTGGTGATACATTTGCGATTGTTAAAAATGAAAAAGAAGCCCGTCAGCAAGTTTCAATTGCGCGGATTGAACAAGAAAAGAACGCAGCCAGCACGAATATTACTGGTGCCGATTTGTTGAAAATGATGAGTCAACAGACTGAATCTCAAGATTTGAATGTTATCGTCAAAGCCGATGTTCAAGGTTCGCTGACATCTGTTATTGACAGTCTAAAAATGATTGATACGATGGGTGAGATTACGCTACGGATTATTGGTAGTGGTGTCGGTAATATTAACGAAAATGACATTCGTTTGGCCTCTGACAAAAAAACCATTATTTATGGTTTTAACGTTGATATATCGACGGCAGTTAAGCAATTGGCATCACGCGATAAAGTTCAGGTTAGATTATTTAAGGTTATTTACAAACTGCTAGAAGACGCTAAGACGTCGATGGAAGACTTGTTGGCGCCAGAAGTTGTTGAGACTGAAATTGGCAAAATGACCATCAAGGGTATCTTTAGGACGATGAACGACGAAGTAATTGCTGGTGGCGAAGTTACTGGCGGCAAAGTGACGTCAGGCGTACTAGCACGAGTTATTCGTAACAAAGAAAAAATTGCCGAAGTCAAAGTTACGCACGTTCAACGTCAACAGCAAGAGGCTAAAGAGGTCTTTGAAGGTGAAATGTGCGGTATTAGCTTGAAATTAGCAAAAAAACTAATCATCGAAGAGGGTGATAAACTTGAGCTGTTTACTCGCGAATTAGTCAAACGCGTGTTAAAATAAAAAATAGGTAAAACAAAATATAAACAAGGGGACAGATAATGTTTCAACTGGACGAGAAATTTTTAGAAGAAATTGGGCTAGATAGTATGCCAGAAGATCAAAAAAAGCCGTTTTTGCAGCATATTTATGATGAGTTAGAATTACGCGTTGGCACTAAATTGTCTGACGGTATGAGTGATGCTCAACTTGAAGAATTTGAATCAATTATTGATCGTAAAGATGATTTAATTGTCGAATGGCTAGAAAAGCATTCGGCTGAATATCACAACGATAGTGTGTTTTTGCAACTTCAAACTGCAACTGGACTAGATCCTAACGATCCAAATCTGCGAGCAGAATATGCTGCGACTAAATGGCTTGAAATTAATCGGCCAGATTATCGAGATGTTGTCGTACAAGTGCTGGATGAACTTAAAAAAGAAGTTATCGCCAGTCGTAGCGCAATATTAGGCGGTGCCGCAGATACAAATCAGACGGCGTAGCCGTTGATAAAATCACGGGCTGACATTTTGCGTCCACTGGGCGCAATCAGCTCGTCAATTGATAGGTAATTATTGTCATTACATAGGATATCTAGTGATGTTTGATGTTCGCTGGCAACGTGTGCTTTGGTGATTATTACTGTATGACCTTTGATGTCAATTTTTGTCTTGGGAAACACTAGATGACCACGCACTAAACGTTCGGCTGTGTTTGCTGATATTTCGTCAGGTTTTAACCAGGCGTCGTTTTTATTTAGTAAATTACAATAGACGACTTTATTTTCATCTTGGGCTTGGGGTTGAATAGTGCCGTCAAGTATACCTGGCAGTAGGTTAATCAATATCGTCGCACCAACTTGAGCAAGTGTTTGGTAAAGTTCGGGCTGGGTTTCGTGACCTGATAACTGATAAATAGTTTGTCCATATATTGGCCCAGCGTCCATACCGGCGGTTAATTGCATAATTGTGACGCCAGTTTGTTGGTCGCCATTTTTGATAGCTGATTCAATCGGCGTCGGTCCGCGGTATAACGGTAAAAGGGATGGATGAATGTTGATAATTCCAGGTTTAAACAGGTCAATTGTTGATTGAGGTATAATTTTGCCATAACTAGCCAAAACGGCTGCTGTATTATCGCCTAAAGTGCGAATATGATCATTAATTTCAGTGACTTTGGTTGGTTGCCAGACTGGAATATCGTGTTCGAGTGCCATTTTTTTGACACTGGGCATAGTTAATTGTTGGCCGCGGCCACTTTTGCTGTCGGGTTTGGTGACGACGGCTACGATATTATAGTCAGATTGAATCAGGCTGCTCAAGGCCACTAAACTGAATTCGTCAGTCCCAAAGAATACTATTTTTTTCGATGTTTTTTGCATAATCGAGTGGTTGCAACTCGCCTTCCTGATCGAGGGTGTAAAATGCGTTTCTTTCGTCACGAATGTGGTCGATAAAAACGATGCCATTAATATGATCAACTTCGTGTTGAATAACATGCGCTAAAAAACCGTCGGCTTTGAAACGGACTTCATGTCCGTCGATATCAAGTGCCTTGACGCGAACTTTGCTGTAACGGGGGACTTTGCCGTAAATTCCAGCCACACTTAGGCAGCCTTCGTAATCAGTAGTGATTTCACCTTCGTATTTAACGATTTCAGGGTTAATTAGGGCTGTAAATTCACGGGTATCTTTGTCATCAAAGTCACTTCGTACAATAACAACTCTATCGAGGTGTCCGATTTGAACTGCTGACAGGGCGGCGCTGATTTCGTGTGGGCGCGAATCTTCCCAGTCCAAGGCTACGGCGGTCATATCGCTAATAAGTTTCAAGATTTCGGGTGTCACAAATTGGACCTTGGCTGATCTTTGGCGAAGGCGTGGGTCAGGTAAAGTGATAATATCTTCTTTTTTCATTCCTTCACATTATACCAGTGGTCGCT
This sequence comes from uncultured bacterium, assembly GCA_903899655.1. Classification (GTDB taxonomy): domain Bacteria; phylum Patescibacteriota; class Saccharimonadia; order Saccharimonadales; family Saccharimonadaceae; genus UBA1547. The sequence goes on along the minus strand of CAIUKF010000006.1, from coordinate 14,740 downwards.
ATAGTAAACTAGTCGGATCTAGGTCAAATTGCCAATGAGTCGTCGGTACATGTTTAATCGCATCAATTAAGTATTCACGTTTTGGGCTTTTTAATACTAGTTGCCAGCGATAAGTGTCATGTTGGCGCTCGTAAAAAGCTGGTGTTGGGCCCAGAATTTGGACAGCTGGATTTACTTTGTTGCGCAAGTCTTTGGCGATTAGCTGAGTGTTTTTTATGGCAGCGGCTTCACTTTTATAGATACAAGTCAGTTTCAAAAGATGCGTAAATGGTGGGAATAATCCACGTCGACGTTCGTCTATGGTCTGATTGTAAAACGATTCGTAATCTTGCTTGAGTCCATATGTGATACTGGGGTGGGTTGGTTGATATGTTTGAACGATGACCTGTGTTTGATGTTCATTGCGTCCAACGCGGCCGACAACCTGAGCTAGTAATTGAAAAGTTCGTTCGTTAGTGCTGAAATCAGGCATTGCTAGACCAGCATCAGCTTGGACGATACAGACAGTCCGCAGATGTGGTAGGTCCAGTCCTTTGGCGATTATTTGTGTGCCGATGGTGATATCGATAGTTCCGCCATACAGATCGCCATAACGGGCATTTACGGCTTCCTCGGTGTTATTATCGGCATCAAAACGGGCGATATTGGCACTAGGAAATAATTTACGCAGTTCGGCTTCGATTAATTTAGTACCAATACCTTTGTGAATAATATTTGCATCATCACAACTTGGGCATGATGTTGGTACATCTGTTTTGTATCCGCAAATATGACACATCAAAGCGTGTTTATCAACGTGTAGTGTCAGCGGCAAAAAACATTTTGGGCACTGAGCTGTCCAACCGCAACTTTCACACAAAGTTGTGCTAGCACTACCGCGACGATTGTGAAAAACCAAGGTTTGCTTGCCTAGTTTTAGTGTGTCCGAAATTTGCTGAATCAATTGTTTAGACAAAAAACGGTGGCTGTTAAAATTAGTTCGTTTGGTCATGTCAATTAGTTCGATGGAAGGCGGGATACTACCAGTTCGGGCCAGCTTAGTTAATCTTAAAATAGGTTTTTCGGATTGCTCGGCTAAATATCGATCAATAATACTTGGCGTGGCGCTACCGAAAATCACTTTGGCGTTATGAAAACGTCCCAGCATCGTAGCAACTCGAAGGGCTGAATATTTTGGTGATTGATCTTGTTTAAAACTTGGTTCGTGGGCTTCATCAATAACAATTAATCCGATGTTTTTTAGTGGTGAAAAAAGTGCTGACCTTGGTCCAATGACGACGCGTGGACTAGTACTATTTAAAGCCTCCATCCAAACCAGATGTCGAGTTGATTCTGACATTTTGGAGTGGGTGACTAATAAATCATCAAAGTGATTATTAAATTCTGAAATTAATTGGGGTGTTAATGAAATTTCGGGTACTAAAATGATAACTGACTTACCGCTGTTGATCGATTTTTTGGCGGCATCGATATATACTTCGGTTTTGCCAGAACCCGTGATGCCTTGCAATAAAAAGGTACCTGATTCGTGCTGATTCAAAGTGTTAATTACTATAGTTTGTTCGGTATTGAATAAAATATTTGTTCGGATTCGTTTTGTTATTTCTGGTTGATTTGTTTGTGGACGACGCTTTTTTTGAAGGCCTCGAGGCAGGATGGTCTGTAACACGGTGGCAAGTGGGGTGACGTAATATTTTGACAACCATAGTGACAGTTGAATCAATTGATGTGGCAGCGAATTGGATTCGATTACTGAAATAATTGGTTTGGTGTTGTATTTTGGCTTGGTTGTTTTACGCAAAATGACGCCAATTATTTGTTTTTTGCCAACCTCAATTAATACTATTTGTCCAATAGTTAATATTACCTCAGATGAATAGGTAAAAAAATCACTATCCGTCCGAATAATCTGATTTGGCGCCACCTCGTAGTAGTGCATATGATTCATTATACTGCTAAACTATAAACATATGTATTTCGAAAACCGCGAACAAGCTGGACAAATCTTGGCAGCCGAACTATTCGAGAAGTATCGTTACGAAAACTGTGTTGTCGTAGCGCTTAGTGATGGCGCGGTTTTGGTGGGTGAGCAGATTGCAAAATCACTACACTGTATTGTTACTTTGTTGTTGATTGAAGAGATTGAGGTGCCAGGTGAGGGTATGAGTTTTGGTGGTGTCTCGCAAAACGGCGGCTTTACATATAATGGCATGTTTTCGGTCGGTGAAATAGAGGAATATACAACCGAATATCACGGATATTTAGACCAAGAAAGGCAGCAAGCCTTTCAGCGAATCAACCGACTACTAGGTGATGGCGGTCTAATTAATAACGAAATGCTACGTGACCACGTCGTGATATTAGTGGCCGATGGTTTGGATACCGGGGCGTCGCTTGATGTGGCTGTAGAGTTTTTGAAACCAATTCGGATTAAACGTTTAGTGGTAGCGACGCCGGTTTCGACTGTTCAGGCAGTTGATAAGTTGCACATGTTGGCTGATGAGCTGCATATTTTAGATGTTAAAGAAAATTTCATGGGTATCGATCACTACTACAATCAAAATACGATACCATCACACGAAGATACTATCGCCAAGATTAATCAGATTGTTTTAAATTGGAAATAAAAAACATCGTTGCTAAGCGTTGTAATATTGTGCTACGATATTAAACAGCAAATATGAACTAAGGTAAGTGAAAGTGCAAGGGAGACTATGTTAGACGTTTTTATTACATCTCGGGTGCGACGAAAAATTGTGGTAGTTTATGCCAAGTACCCTGATTTTCGGACTCATGTACGTGGACTTGCTAAGCTTATCAAAGAAGACCCAGGTAATATCCAACGCGAATTGAAACGATTGGAAAAAGTTGGCTTTTTGAATAGCGAAAAGCAAGGCAACACTAAAATCTACTCGACCAATAAACAATTTCCAATTTTTAAAGAGTTGCAGGGAATCGTTATAAAATCTCAACAGCAAGCTGGCCGCACTAAACGTTCATCTTCTGAATTCTAGATGTCACTTTTTGATAAAATTTTAGCCGCCAGGGGACTTGATGAAAGTTCGAAGGCGGCTTTTTTATCACCAGATTACTCGAAAAATCATGATCCTTTTTTGTTGCCAGATATGGATAAGGCAGTCAAGCGTTTAGCAAAGGCGCTAAAAAAACAAGAAAAAATTACAATATATGGTGATTATGACATTGACGGTTTGACGGCAACGACATTACTGTTGGATGCTTTTGCAAGTTTTGGCTTTAAAAACGTCGATGTCTTTATTCCAAATCGTTTTGTCGAAGGTTATGGTATGACGGTTGATGCGGTTGAAAAGATTGCATCAGGCGGCGCAAATCTAATTATTACGGTTGACTGTGGTAGTTTGAGCCATGTTGAGATTGATCGGGCTAATGAGCTTGGCATTGACGTGATTGTAACTGACCACCATAATGTGGCCGATCAGCAGCCGCCAGCCGTGGCTGTAATTAACCCAAAACGAACTGACAGCAAATATCCATTTAGTGATTTAGCCGGTGTTGGCGTGGCTTTTAAATTAGTTCAAGCTATGCAAACCAAGATGGATGGTTTACCAATTGGGCAAGAAAAGTGGTTGCTTGATTTAGTCGCATTAGGTACGGTTTGCGACATTGTAACTTTAGTTGACGAAAATCGCATTAATGTATATTTCGGGTTGAAAGTTTTGGCTCAAGTCAAACGTCCGGGTTTAAAGGCGTTGATGGCGGTGGCTTTGATTGATACGAAGACAGTTAACGCTAGGTCACTGGGTTTTGGATTGGGGCCACGTATGAATGCCGCTGGACGATTGGAAACAGCTCAACATGCACTTGATATGTTGATTACCACCGATTCAATGGAGGCGCTTGAAAAAGCTCAATATTTGAATGATTTGAATTTAGCTAGGCGTTTTGAACAGGCTAAAATAGTCAAACAAGCTATTATTCAGGCCGAGGACTATAAAAATGATTCGGTGCTGGTTGTCAGTGGCGCCGATTGGAGTCATGGCATCGTTGGAATTGTTGCTAGCAAATTATTAGAAAAATACAAAAGACCAGTTTTTGTGATGCAAGAAATTGGTGATGAAACCAAAGGTTCGGCCAGAAGTTTTGGTGATTTCAGTGTAGCTGACGCAATTAAGGCTAGCGTTGGTATTGTTACGAAGGGCGGTGGTCATAAATTGGCGGCTGGTGTAACGTTGCCAACCAAAAATATTGCTGATTTTCGCAAAAAAGTTAATAAATTTTACGATAGTTTGAAGTTAGTAAATCAGCAAGAATCATTGTTGCCAAATGCTGATGCCGAAGCTGATTTAGCAGAAGTTACGGATGAACTAGTTGATATGATTTCGAGTCTAGAGCCGTTTGGAAATGGTAATCCGCAACCAATTTTAAAAAGTAACAATCTAACAGTGGTTAATGTTCGCAAAATGGGTAGCGATTCTCAACATTTAAAGTTAGAAATGAAGGATAAAAATGGCATCAAAATGCAGTTTCTGGCTTTTAACGCGCCAGAGTATTTTGTGGTTGAACTAGGCACGGTTGTGACGGCTTGGTATCATCCAAATGTTAACGTTTGGCAAGGCCGACGAACCGTCGAAGGTCAATTATTGCATTTAAAGTTGCAAGACTAGTTGCAAGTAGTGATTATCTCTGGTACAATAACCCCTATATGGTACAAGTAACCCGAAAAGATGAACGAGAAGCAAACGAAAATATTATTCGTCGTTTTAACCGTAAGGTTTTGCAAAGCGGCAAACTCGTCGAAGCAAAGACTTTGATGCGTTTTGAAAAGCCAATTTCAAAATCAGAACGACGTGCAAGTGCGATTGTTCGCAAAGCACGTAAGGCTGACAAGCTGGAAAAAACACGTCTAGGACTACGTTAAAGTGGCTTTAAAAGACCAAATCAATAACGATTTAAAAGCCGCCTTATTGGGCGGCAATCGTTTTGCTGGTGAAGTTTTGCGTAGCCTTAAAGCTGTTATTTTGAACGAAGAAGTTGCTAGCGGTAAACGCGATGAAGGTTTGGACGATGCAACAATTGAACAATTGATTGCTCGTGAAGTTAAAAAACGCAACGAAAGTGCTACAATCTATGAAGCTGCCGGCCGTCCTGAACTGACCGAAAACGAACTAGCTGAAGCAAAAATTATGGCAACATATCTGCCAGCTCAATTATCTGAATCTGATATCAATGCAGTTATTACCCGCGTCATTAATGAACTTGGCGTCAACAGCCCAAGCGGCTTTGGCCAAGTTATTGGTGCCGTCAAAAAAGAACTAGGCAATTCAGCTGATGGTGCGTTGATTGCAAAACTAGTTAAAATCGCACTAAACTAAAAACGAAGGGGAGTATTAATGATGATTTTATTTTTTGGCCCAGCTGGTGCCGGTAAAAGCGTTCAGGGGCAATTTTTGGCGGCTCGCCAAGGTTGGCGCTGGTTGTCGGCTGGTCAATTGCTACGCGATACTCGCGACGCTGAAGTTTTAGTTGCACAACAAGAAGGTAAATTGGTTTCGCCCGCAAAAATAAATCAGATTATGGGGCAGGCCTTAAGTCGTGCAACTGATATATCGAAAGTTATTCTTGATGGTTTTCCACGGACGCTTGAACAAGCGACTTGGTTAGTTGAAAGTCGTGCTCAACATGGTCGCTCGATTGGTTTGGTTATTGTACTTGAAGTTCCAACAGCGGAATTAATGAATCGTCTTAGATTACGTGGCCGAGTTGATGATACGCCGGAAGTTATTGACGAGCGTTTACGTATTTATCGCCAAGAAATGTATCCAATCCTAAGTTATTTTACTGAAAAAGGTATTAATATTGCTCACATTGATGGTTCTGGCACTCCTGGTCAAGTACACGATAAAGTCATTGAAGAGCTTACCGCTCGTAAACTGGCGTAAAAGTTATGATTCAGCCATCAAAAACTCTTGCTGAAATCGAAGCCATGCGCCAAGGTGGCAAAATATTGGCAACAATTCTTAGTGATTTAAAAAAACACGTTGTTGTTGGCATGAGTGAACTTGAGGCTAACAATTGGGTAGAACAACAGATTAAACTACATGGTGCAACGGCGACTTATTTGACACCTGAAGTTAAATTTCCGTATGTTATTTGTATATCGACTAATGATCAAATCGTTCACAGTATACCGACCGATTATCGATTTGAAAAAGGTGATGTCGTTAGTTTTGATTTAGTCATTACTTACAAAGCTATGAAAACAGATAGTGCATTTACGATGGTTGTCGGCGAAGAGCCAAAGGGTATCAAGAAACATTTGCTAAGTTACACTGAGCGCAGCTTATATGCAGGTATTGATGCCATTCACGGTCCAGTCAGGACAGGTGATATTGGCGCGGCAGTTGAAAAAGTTTTGAACGAGGGCAAATTGGGCATAATTAGAGAACTAGTTGGTCATGGCATTGGTCAAAAAATGCAACAAGCGCCCGAAGTGCCAAATTATGGACGCAAAGGCAGTGGTGATTTACTGAAACCTGGCGATACAATCGCAATCGAACCAATGGCAACATTGGGTGGTGAAGCTATTAAAACCGAAGATGACGATTGGACAATTAGTACTCGTGATGGCAGCTTGGCAGCTCACTTTGAACATACAGTTTTGATTACCGAAAACGGTGCTGAAATTTTAACAAAACTATAAATTTTAAAAACAAAGGACACATATGATTGCTGATTTTGAAATAGAACTCAGAGGACGTTTAACAGATGAAAAATTTTTAAACATCAAGGATTTTTTAGATAAAAATGCTAAATTAAAAGCAGAAAAAAATCGAGTGTTTTATGATTATTCTACGTTTATTCCCGGTGAAGGATTGCGCGGGCGAACAAAGGATTTTAGGGTCCGTGAAACTAATGGTCAACCCGAGGTAATTTTAAAACTTGGCAATTGGCAGGGTTCAGATAGGCGCGAAGAAATCTCGGTATTAACCGAAAAAAACAGCACTGAAAAATTACTAAAAATTTTTGGTGAAATGGGATTTACAAAAGCTATAAAAGGCATCCGCCATACGCTTGCGTATGATTATAAAGAAATTGAGATTGCACTGGTTGAAGTACCAGGGCACAGTTTTTACTTTGAAGCCGAAATTGTGGCGCCAGCTGATTCAAACCACGACAAAGTTCATCAGCAGATTCAAAATATTTTGGATGAATTGGGGCTTGAAACCTTCAGCGAAGATGGGTTTCATGATTATATCGACCAGTTGAACGCCGAGACTAATGAAGTCTACGAATATAAAAAAGACACACTTACTAGTCAAAACATCGCATAAGCGATATACTTTTAATATGCAAGAAGCTTCCTCTAAGTACGCAGTCGGAATAGACATTGGTACGACAACTGTTCGTTGTGTAGTCGGGCATATTGATGGCACAACCGGCGTACCAACTATCGTAGGTGTTGGCTCGGCACCAAACAGCGGTATGCGCAAAGGCACGGTTGTTAATTTAACTGGTCCAGCCCAAGCGATCGATGATGCGCTGGGCGAAGCTGAACGAATGAGCGGTTATCAGGTTGACGCCGCTACGATTAGTATCAACGGGGCTCACATTTTAAGCACGCATGCCGATGGTATGATTGCGGTTGGCAGTGCTAACCACGAAATTACCGACGAAGACATCGCTCGAATCGAAGAAGTTGCGACTTTGGGCAAAATACCAGCCAATCGTGAAATTTTAGAAGTTATTCCTCACGCTTATAAATTGGATGGTCAAGATAATATCAAAAATCCAATCGGTATGACTGGTACTAGGTTAGAAATTGATGCTCATGTTGTGTCAGTCTTGGCGCCACATCTAACAAACCTACAAAAAGCCTCTGAAACCGCCAAAGTTACACCACATTCAATTATTATTGCTGGTGTGGCGGCTGCTCGGTCAGTATTAAGCGAACAACAGATTGAAAACGGTGTTGTTTTGATCGATATTGGTGGCGCCACAACTAACGTTGCTATTTACGAGGAAGGTGATTTGCAATTTACGGCTGTTATTCCGATTGGTGGTGTTAATATTACCAATGATTTGGCAATTGGGCTAAAAACCGATCCTGAAATTGCCGAAAAGTTGAAACTCGAACACGCTTCGGCTGTTAGTCGCAAAGAATCATCTGGCATCAGTATCAAACATAGCGGTGAAATTCACAGTTTTAATACTTCAGAGATTGACGAAATTGTTGAAGCGCGATTAGAAGAAATTTTTGAAGCTGTAAATCACGAATTAAAACGTGCTGGTCGGGCAGGAAAATTACCAAGCGGCGCTGTTTTAACCGGTGGAACCGCTCAATTAAAGGGAATTGCTGATTACGCCAAAGAATCACTAGGTTTGGCGGCACGTGTCGGCATTGCCAGCGGTTTTGGCGGTGTAGCTGATGGTATCGACAAACCTCAATTTGCAACTGTTATTGGTCTAATGTTAATTGATGCCGAAGGTGGTGGAGCGACTAAACACAACGAACACTCTAGAGGTAAAGGTGTTATTTCAAAAGGCTTTGGTGCGTTATCAAAATTGTTTGGTCGTTCAAGGGCGTAGCGTTTTTTGTCCCAAGTGTTATACTAGATATTGAATAAGAATGTTGGAGATATAGTCACATGCCTGAAGTAAAACCAAGCGATATACAAACCTTTGCCAGTATAAAAGTTGTTGGCGTCGGCGGAGCGGGTGGCTCGGCTGTTAACCGAATGAAAGATGCTGGATTAACCGGTGTTCAATTCATTGCTATGAATACTGACGCTCAAGCGTTACACAACAGTAAAGCAGATGTCAAAATTCACCTGGGCAGTACCACGACTGGTGGTCTAGGTGCCGGTGCTAACCCAACCGTTGGTGAAGCCGCTGCTAATGAATCTCGTGATCAAATTCGTGAAGCGTTAACTGGTGCTGATATGGTCTTTGTGACAATTGGTGCTGGTGGCGGTACCGGCAGCGGTGCTGGTTACGTTGTGGCCGAAGTGGCTCGCGAACTAGGTATTCTAGTTGTTGGTGTTGCAACCAAGCCGTTTAGTTTTGAAGGCGAAAAACGCCGTCAAAATGCTGAATGGGCAATTAACCAATTAGGTCGCCAAGTTGATACACTAATTACGATTCCAAACGACCGTTTGTTACAAACAATTGATCGCCGTACGCCTCTACTTGAGACTTTCAAGATCGCTGATGACGTTTTACGCCAAGGCGTTCAAGGTATTTCAGAATTAATTACCGAACACGGTTTAATTAACCTGGACTTTGCTGACGTCAGGGCTATTATGAGCAACGCCGGATCAGCATTAATGGGTATTGGACGTGCCAGTGGCGAAAATCGCGCCGCCCAAGCTGCTCAACAAGCAATTGAATCGCCACTGATTGAAGTTTCAATTGATGGTGCCAAGGGTGTGCTATTCAATGTTACTGGCGGTTACGACATGAGTATGAGCGAAATCCAAGAAGCGGCTGAAATTATCACCAGCGCGGTTTCACCAGATGCAAATATCATCTTTGGTGCAACTTTGAAGGCTGATTTGGAAGACGAATTAATCATCACAGTTATTGCAACTGGTTTTGATTCAGCTTATTTCCATCAAGATCAACCAAAAACTGAAGAAAAAACCGCTCAACAGGTAACTGACCAAGTGATTGGTGAAAAAGTTGGCGATATTGATTTGAATTTAGACCATAGTGAATCATCGGCTATATTTGCCGAAGAGAATACACATGATATTTGGAATCAACCACCAGAAGATGAAGAAAAGTCAGACATTCCAGCCTTTTTGCGCCGTCGTAAAAAGAACAAAAATCCAGACAACAAGGAAAATTAGTCAAAATGGCCAAGTATAACATTGGTGACAGCCGAGTAATTGAATCGCGCGAAGTTAGTGATGGTATTACAATCCGTCGCCGTCGTGAATCACCTGACGGTAAACGCTTTACGACTTATGAAAGGGTTGAAAAGCCAAACTTAGCGGTTATTAAAAAAAGCGGCGTTCGCGAATTATTCGAACGTGACAAACTATCAAGCGCTATTAAACGTTCAGTTGGTAAATTTTTTGCGTCCGAAGTCGAAGTCGAAGAAATGATATCCGAAATCGAAGATGCCTTGTATTTGATTGGCGAAAACGAAATTACTTCCAAGCAAATTGGCGATAAGGTCCTAGATGAACTGGCAAAACGTAATGATGTTGCCTATGTTCGCTATGCCAGTGTGTATTTTAAATTTAAAACCTTAGATGATTTCGTTAAAATTCTTGAACAACGCCGCACGCAAAAGAAGGAATCATAACACATGCGGGTGGTAGTGGTTTACAAAGACCAAACAGATTATACGAGGACAGTGTTGGACTATTTGCGTGATTTTCAACATCAAACTGGGCATGAACTCGAGACTATGGATCCTGATACAGCTGGTGGCACACAATTTTGTGAAACTTATGACATTGTTGATTATCCAACAATTATTGCAGTTAGTGATGATAGTGTGATGCAAAATTCTTGGCGGGGTTTGCCGCTGCCGACAATTAGTGAATTGAGCTATTATGTTCAGTAAATTTATAAATTATTTTACACATCGCGATCAAAAAATGCGCAGTATTCGCTGGATGTTTTTGACAATATTAATAACATCACTTTTGGGAGTGTTGGCGGCTTTTGTCTTATCGATTGACGCATTTGAAATATTAAAAAACCCAAATGTTCAACTTAGTTGTAGTATAAATGCGGTTATTAACTGTGCAACCGTTGCTAAAACCTCTTATTCGTCATTATTTGGATTTCCAAATAGCTTTTTAGGTATGATGGTTGAACCTGCGTTCGTTGTTGTGGCAATAGCCGGACTTTACGGTGTTAAATTTCCACGTCAATTCATGTTTTTTGTTCAAATCGCGGCATTATTTGCGTTAATCTATGCTTATTATTTGTTTGAAATTAGCGTTAATGTTATTCAGGTACTTTGTCCATGGTGTTTGTTGGTAGATGTGGCGACAATAGTCATGTTTGCTGCTATTACGCGCTATAACATTATTGAAGACAATCTGTATCTAACAAAGAAGATATCCGCTAAAGCAAAAAGTTTCGTAAATCGTGATTTTGACAAATTTGCTGCTGCACTTTTAATTGTCATCGGAGTTGCTGTCATTATTGTTAAATTCGGTAGCAGTCTTTTTGCATAAATAATTTTTACTTGCGTACAGTGGTAAAAAAAACTATAATGTATGTTGAACGTCCTATGTATTAGGTTAGTGACCATCAACCACGAATGTTCAAACGGCATCGACACGTCAGATCGAATAAACTAAGCGCTAAAAAGAACCTCTTTTTGGAAACTGGATGGTACCGCCCCGCACCTTTTATTCTTATGTTAAAATCGTTTCATGTATTATGTATATCTACTACGTAGTCGTAAAAGTCATAAATTTTATGTCGGTTCGACGTCGGATCTACGGAAACGATTTAACAGCCATAACGCTGGTCAAAATATTGCAACAAAGAGTGATACTCCTTGGGATATTATTTATTATGAAGCTTATTTGACCAAAGGCGATGCTATGAGGCGTGAGTTGAAATTAAAACATCACGGCAAAGGCTTAGCTGAGTTAAAAAAGCGGTTTACTTTGGTCGAAGAATAAAAGATGCGGGGTTCCAGTGACTAAATAGAGGCTTTTTGTTTTTCAAAGAAAGGAAACAAAATGAAATTTAAATCCGGCACCCGCAGACGAGCATTGGAATACGAAAAAGATTTAGTTGCGCAGTGGAAGCAAAACAAAACTTTTGAAAAATCAGTTAATCAACGACCAATCGAAAATTCGTATGTCTTTTACGACGGTCCACCATTTATTACTGGCGTGCCACACCATGGAACGCTGCTAAGTAGTATTGTTAAAGATGCCGTCCCAAGGTATCAAACTATGAAGGGCAAGCGTGTCGAGCGTCGTTGGGGTTGGGATTGTCACGGATTGCCAGCCGAAAACTTTGTCGAGAAAAAACTTGGCATTATTGATCGACATGATATTGGCACGAAAATTAGTTTGGCTGATTATATTACAACCGCTCGCGAAAGTATGGTCCAAACCAGTGATACCTGGGAAAGCACAATTGATCGAGTTGGTCGTTGGGTTGACTTTAAAGGTGCTTACAAAACCATGGACAAAGCCTATATGGAATCTGTTTGGTGGGCCTTTAAACAGTTATACGAAAAGGGCAAAATTTATGAAGGCGAACGCGTTTTGATGTATGACACCAAATGGGCTACGCCTCTGTCGAAAGCCGAAGTGACGATGGATGCTGGGGCATATATTGTTGTGACTGACCCAAGCGTTTATGTGAAGTTTAAAATGGCTATTGGAATATGGGATATGGAAGATGGCGAATCTCATAATAACCAGCCAATTTACTTATTGGCTTGGACGACGACGCCTTGGACTTTGCCTGGTAATACGGCGCTGGCGATTAATCCAAAATTGACTTATGCCGAAGTCGAATTGGACGGCGAACGATTTATTATTGCCAAGGATTTAGTTGATACCGTGCTGACAAATGAAAAACATGTTGTTTTGGATTATAAAATTGTTCGAACGTTCAAGGGCTCAAAATTAATCGGATTGACTTACGAACCGCTATTTGGCGATCGTGGCGATAATGCACACAAAATTTGGGCAGCCGATTATGTGACAACCGAATCTGGTACTGGTATTGTTCATATTGCGCCAGCCTATGGCGAAGAAGACTTTGCACTTGCCAAAGAAAATAATATTCCCGTTGTCCACGTCTTGGATGAATACGGCAAATATACCGAAACCGAATGGTTGGGTAGTGACGTTTGGGAAATTAATAAAACTATAGCCAAAACTTTGCACGAACGTGGCGTCGTTTGGAAAATTGATTACATTCGTCACGAATACCCACATAATCCACGTACTGGCAATCGTTTGATGTACAGGGCGCATCCAAGTTGGTTTATGGATATTGATGGCCAACGGACTGAAATGTTAGAAGAAAATAGCGAACATATTAATTGGTTTCCTGACCATATTAAACATGGCCGATTTGAAAAAACTATCGAGACTGCACCAGATTGGAATTTGTCCCGCGATCGCTTTTGGGCAACCGCTATGCCAGTTTGGAAGGGAATTGATAAAAACGGTAATGAACTGGTTAAAGTCATTGGCGGCTATGCTGAGCTAAAAGAATTAAGTGGTGTCGAGTTAGAAGATTATCACCGTCCATGGGTTGATGACATCAAATTTACGATTGATGGCGTTGAATATTCACGCATCGACAAAGTTATGGATTGCTGGTTTGAAAGTGGCAGTATGCCATTTGCACAATTCCATTATCCATTTGAAAATGTTGCTAAATTCGAAGCTAATTTTCCTGGTGACTTTATTGTTGAATATGTTGGACAGGTTCGAGCATGGTTTTATTACGTTCATGCCGTAAACGTTGGATTATTTGGTCATAACGCCTTTAAAAACGTTATTGTCACTGGTAATGTCGGTGGTAATGATGGCCGAAAAATGAGTAAAAGTTACGGCAACTTTACTGATCCAAATGTATTGATGGATAAATTTAGTGCCGACAGTTTGCGGTTCTTATTATTATCCAGCCCACTTTTAAGTGGCGAAGATTTTAGTCTACAAGACAAAGAAGTTGGCGATGTGGCGCGAAAATTATCAATGATTTGGAACATGTACGACTTTTTCACGATGTACGCCGAGGTTGATAAATGGGAGTTTAAGGGTGATTTGTCCGATCCAGTTGATTCGCTAACAAACCCACTGGATATTTGGGTTGTCAGCCGGCTGCACCAATTAACGGCCGAAGTTGAAACTAATATGGATAATTATGATATTGCCAGTGCCCTAAAGCCCGTATTGCCATTTATCGAAGACGCCAGTAACTGGTACGTTCGCCGCAGCCGCCGCCGTTTTTGGAAGGCAGGGGATGACACTGACAAAAATAATGCGTATCGAACTTTGCATTATGTATTAGTCCAGCTATCGATGATATTAGCTCCATTCACGCCATTTTTGGCTGAAGAATTGTATCAAAAATTAACTGGTGGCGAAAGCGTTCACCTGTTAAATTGGCCAACAGTCGGACATATTAATGAATTGGTTGTGACTGAAATGGAAACAGTTCGTGATTACGTTAATCAAGGCCTTAGTATTCGTGCCCGTGAACACCAAAAAGTTCGTCAGCCACTAGCAAGTGTTACAGTATCATCACTAGGTCAATTTGTTGATTTTGCCGATATTTTAAGTGAAGAACTAAATGTTAAATCGGTTAAATTAGGCGCCGAATTTGCGCTTGATTTGGCTATTACGCCAGAGCTAAAGAGTGAAGGTATCGCCCGTGAAGTTATTCGCCACATTCAAACTGCCCGCAAAGATGCTGGTTTGAATATCGACGATCGAATTGAATTAGTACTGGCAGCTGAAGATGATGAATTACAACAGGCGATTAATGATCATAAAAAAGTCATTGTCGATGAAGTTTTGGCAACTGAACTACATGCAACTGGCGACAAAAAATACACTGTTGCAGTTAAAATTGATGATGCTGATTTGACTATATCTTTGCAAAAAGCCTAGCATGCCGTACAGAACTCAATAGCTTTGCAACATGCTAGCTGGTGTCTTTAGCTGTAAGCCTAAGTGTACACGTTCATGGTTGTAGTAGTCTAGATATTTATTAAGATTGGTTTTCTGGCGGGAGAGCGGAACGCTCTTACGCCAGT
>CAIUKF010000005.1 GCA_903899655.1 uncultured bacterium | reverse complement strand
CGATGTAATCAACCATAATTTCATTGATTGAAGTTATGATGACACTGTCTGGTTCACCAGTAAAGAATTTATCATATACTTCAGCAGTACTTTGACCGAAATACTTTGAGATTAGGTCTAAGGCAGCTGTATGTAGTTTTGATGGTTGGTCCATGGTTCTATATTATATTAAAATTATAAGAATAAGCAAATTGCTTGCCTGTAGCAATAATTTATTTGCTATTCCAACGCTCAATTGACTTATAAATAATCGCCTTGGCTTCAGCTTCATCACCCCAGCCTTTAACGATGGTTGAATTAGCCTTTTTGAGGTCTTTGTAGTGCGTAAAGTGATGAGTAATTTGGTCAATTTTTTGCTTTGGCAAATCAGACAATGACAAATATACGTTACCTGTATTACGGTCATCGGCCGGAACAACAACGATCTTGTCATCAACTTCACCATCGTCTTCAAATTTCATGACACCCAAAACACGAGCCTTCAGATAAATACCGGTTGGCAATGGTTCGTCAGTAATAATTAAAGCATCTAATTCATCACCGTCTTCATCCAATGTTTGTGGAATAAACCCATAATTAGTTGGTTTGGCAAATATTTTTGGATCAACGCGGTCAAGTTCCATAATCGCTTTTTCGCGATTCCATTCGATCTTGTGGCTGCTACCAGCTGGAATTTCAACTACGACGTTAACAACGCCACCTTCAACATCACCCGGGGTAAGAATTTGATTAAAGTCTGCCATATTTATCTCCTTATTTAATCGTAAAATTAGTTATATTATATCACGCAAAGAAAAACTATTTTTTCAGGGTATGCAAATATTCATCAATGCTGTTTGCTACCGTGGCACCTTCGCCAACCGCACTAGCGATTTGCATAGTTGCACCACTTCGAACATCACCACTGGCAAAAATTCCAGTAATATTTGTTTGTAAATGTTTGTCCGTCATGATAAAACCTTGATCATCAAGTTCAATGCCACTGCCAGCCAAAAAGCCAGTATTAGGTTTCAAGCCTGCAAACACAAAAACACCATCAGTTGCAATATCAACCGACTTGCCGTCATTGGTGACACGAACTGCTGTAACGTGTCCATCAACTGCCACAATCTCTTCGGTTGGCGACTGTAAATGTACAGTAATTTTACCATCATCAACATATTTTTGAAGTTCATTTTGTAAAACTTCACTGGCTTTGACGGTACTGCGTACTACTAAATCGATATGGGTTGCAAAACGTGTTAAATAAATTGATTCTTGGACCGCTGAGTTGCCGCCGCCGACTACAACCAATCGTTTGCCGCGATAAAAAGCACCATCACAGGTCGCACAGTAATGCACACCGCGACCGTAATATTCTTCTTCGCCAGGTACACCTAATTTATTATTAGCATTGCCGGTTGCAATTAATACTGCCTTAGCTTTTACTTCGGCACCGTCAACTGTTAATACAATCAGCCCATTTTCAGACCGAACTGCCGAAACATCGCCGAATTCTATCTTGGCACCAAAACGCTTGGCTTGTTTTTCCATTTGTTCTGCCAAGGCCATACCTTCGATACCATCAGGAAAGCCTGGGTAGTTGTCAATCATATCAACAACTGCCGGAATACCACCAACCATAGCTTTTTCGTACAAAACTGTATCGATATCCTCACGCGCTGTATAAATAGCGGCCGTAAGCGCACTTGGTCCAGCGCCAATCATAATTACATCTTGAACTTTTTCGTCCATATTTGTCTCCTTTTTCTTTTATACTATTATATATAGCGTAAGCATCATTTAGCAAGACGCTATTTTGCTATTTATGAATTTGCTTGATAATACTTCAACAATACGTCCGGTATAGGCACATCAGCAACTTTAGGTATTACCATAACAATAAATTTAATAGGTGTATTGGCAGGAATATCTGCCCCACTACCAGTTGCACCGTAAGCTTTATCAGATGGAATGTCTAATTCACGTACGCCACCAGCTTTCATACCAACAACACCCTCATTCCAACCAGAAATCAAATTACCGCCAGCGATTGGCGCTTTTAATGCTCCAGCCGAGATTGATTGATCAAATATCACACCTTTTGGGTTCCAACCGATATAATACGCCTTATAAGCCGTACTTGAGGTTATTTCTTCACCATCACCAACTTTTAAGTCTGTTTTTGTCAGCGCTGTAATAGTATCGGCGCTGTAAGCTGCTGGCACAGACGCGTACTGGCTAAACTCAGTATAATATTTATCTGATAATTCTTTGGTCTGAGCAGCGATTGCCGCTTGATAACTTGTCGAAGCTTTTTGTAAACTAGCCGTATCAGTTGCGTTATTTTGCACACTAAGTGCCATCGCCAAAAACGAACCTAATGTCCCGATTGTCAATACAACCGCAATAATCCAAATACCAATCCTCTGCGATACTGGTGTCGCCATATAAACCCCTCTTTCAATTACTATTTAACTATTATATCAAATTACAATCGCGTGCGCGTTAGATATTGCTGATGCCGTGATTGATTTGACGACTTCGTTTACTTCATCGCCGGTCAAAGTATGATCGTGTGCTGTTAATTTGATGCGAATTGTAATATTTTTTGTTGTTGCATTGTCAGTTTGATAAATATCGACTGGTGAAACACATGATTCCAATTTAACACCATTAAGTGCAGTTTCGACAGCCTCAGCAACCTGGCTGTAGGTAACCTTTTCATTAACCTGAAAACATATATCACGTTCGGTCGCAGGATAACGACTCAATGGACGATAGCCAGTGGCCTTGGTCGATTCAAACAAAGCACGAGTGCTGATTTCAAAGCCAGCCGTGTAATCAGGCAATTTAAAGCCCTTAGTGACTGATTTTTTATACTCGCCAATTATGCCCACAATCCGACCAGTGGCTGTATCAACCACCTCGGCACTACGACGATATTCAAATGGTAGTGACACTGCGGTGCCTAGTTCACTATCAATTGGTCGGTAACTTAACTTTAGACCAAGTGCCTTACATACATAATCAAAGGTTAACTTTGCTTGGTAATATGCAGCGCCGCTCTGTTTATTTTTGCTAGCAATAACCAAAGCTGTCGCATCAGATTCAATCGGCACATTTTCGTTGGTCATGCCGTCTTGTTTTTGATGGGTTTTATTGATTTCGAATAACGCAAAACTATCATATCCTTGTTTAATATTTGGATAAACTAAACCTAGTAGACTAGGTGTCAATGACTGTCGATAATATTGCAAATCAGGACTAATTGAATTGATAATTTTATACGAATTATCAACTTTTTGACTGGCTTTATTAATAACGTCACCATGGACAAAACTATAAGATAATACTTCATTAGATCCAGATCGAACTAAAATTTTACGTAACTTATTACGGAATGTATCAAAATCATCTGGTCGAACTGCCGTAAAATTACGTTCTGGCAAAGTTGGATTAATATTATCAAAACCGTTTAGACGACCGATTTCCTCAATTATATCTTCGGGCAAATGAATATCAGCTCGCCAGTACGGCGCTGTAACGCGCAACAAGTCTGATCCGGTTTGCTCAGCCAAGAAACCGACATTTTGCAAAGTACTAATAACATCGTGATTATTAAAGCCGCTACCAAGAATATTATTAATAGTACTAACCGACAACTCAATTATAGGTTCTTGGTTGTTGCCTGGATATGATTCAGCAACATTACTAACTGATTTTGCGCCGGCCCATTCTTCTGTCAGCCTGACAGCCTCGATTAAAACTAATGCTGATAGTTCGGCTGGTTGGCCTTTAGTAAACCGAGTAATTGCTTCACTAAAAATACCATGACGCATTTGAGTTGCGCGCAGTTTATAAAGATTAAAAGTCGCGCTTTCAATAATAATGTTTTTTGTATTGGCATCAATCGCAGTATTTGCTCCGCCCATCGCACCAGCCAAACCAATTGCTGTCTCGCCTGAAGCAATTACAATATCATCAGCTGTTAATTCAATCGTTCGTCCGTCTAATAAAGTTAATTTTTCCTTGTCGCGTCCAGCGCGGACATGGATTTCAGCCTTACCATCATTTAGCGCGATCAATTTGTCGTAATCAAAAGCATGTAATGGCTGACCAGTTAACATCATCAAATAATTTGTCACATCGACAACGGCACTAATTGGTCTAACGCCAACACGCGACAAATATGTCTGGATTTGAATCGGCGATTTTTTCGCACCGTCAGCGACCGACATAACGATTGCCGAGTAACGAGCTGACAATTCAACGTCATCAATATTAACTTTCAATCCAACTGTTTTAGGTTGGTCTTGATTATAATTATTTGCTTTAGGCTTCAACCAGTCGGGTGTTTCAAATGCTTTGCCCTGAATTGCCGCCACTTCGCGCGCAAATCCAACAATTCCAAAACAATCAGGACGGTGAGTTAATGATTTATTTTCAATATCTAACAAATAATCATCTAGCTCATAAACGTCTTTAAATAAAGTACCTGGTGCAATATCGCCAACTATCTCTAAAATTCCATCGTGATCGTCCGATAAATCTAGTTCCTGAGGGCTAGCAATCATACCACTGCTTGTTACTCCACGAAGATCACGCGTACCTAAGATAAATGGCTCAGCTTTACCGAAAGTTTGAGGCACGACAGATTCAGGTGGCAACCATGCAACTAATTGCCCGGCCTTAACATTAGGTGCCCCACAAACAACTTGAATTAAACCAAATTCATCACGAACTACGTTTGGAGTTACTCGACCGTCATCGATTTTTGTGACATTTAGATGATCCGAACCTTCTAATTTGTCGGCTGAAACAACCTTAACAATCGTAACGTTTTTGTACTTTTCGCCAATGTTATTGACTTCTTCAATTTCAACTAAACGAGCACCGATCAACGTTGCTAACTCATCAATTCGTAAATCGATGCTGGTAAATTTTTTTAACCAATTTAATGAAATGATCATACAAACTTCCTCAAGAATGCTAATTTGCCAGATTCAAAATGACGCATATCTTCGATACTATATTTTAACATTACTAACCTTTCGATTCCTCCGCCCCATGCAAAGCCACGATATTTAACTGGGTCAATGCCGGCAGCTTTTAATACATTTGGGTGGATCATGCCACAACCCAACATCTCAAGCCATTCACCAGGCTTACCACCCAATGCTGCTGGTTTTTCAATTGCAAATTCTAGTCCAGGTTCGACGAACGGAAAGTACGCTGGCTGAGTTTTAATTTTTAATTTTTGACCATAATATGTCTCAAAAAAGCTACGCAAAGTACCAAGCATTTGTCCTAATGTTGCCGTTTCGCTCACAAAAACGCCTTCACATTGATAAAAAGTATGCTCATGAGTTGGGTCTAAGTCTTCATTACGAAAAACACGACCATAACTAATGGCTGCAATTTGATCACCTGCCTCTAATTTTGCCTTACCAGCCTTTAAAATTCGATTTTGCATCGTCGATGTATGAGCTGGTGGAATAAATCCCTCTTCAGTCCTAAAAGTATCATAGCCATCACGAGCAGGGTGATTTTCATGGAAATTAAGTGATGCAAACATATGCTCGTCGTCATCAATTTGTCTTGATTCAATCGCTTCAAATCCCATTCGAGTAAAAATATCGATGACATTTTCAAGTTCGGTAGTTAATGGATGTTGCGTTCCGTTTTCAGTTGGGAATAACTGCAATGAACTACCATTAATATCCCAAGGCGCCGTCACATCAATTGATTCAACAGTTGCATTATCAAGTTCGGCCTCACGGGCTACGACTGCAACTTCTAAAGCTTGCTTTAATTCATTAACACTTTTCCCATAAGCACCGCGCTCCTCGACTGGTAATGAGGTAATCGCAGTCATCAATTGTTTTAATTCTGGGACTTTCAAAAGTTCACGCGGAGTGTCACTTTTTGCAATCCGCGCCAATAAATCATTACGAACAGTTTCAATATTTTGCATAGTTATCTATTATTATACTCTATAACCTTAGCTATGTTCTATACTTAATGCCATTAACCAAATTGCAATTCCAACTGTAACAATGATAATTATCGCCCAGACCCAGGCAAGACTAGTCGTCTTTTTAGTCCCATTAATATATTGAGAATCATCAACACCGTCTGGTCGATCAGCCAACTTGGCACGTTCTTTAGCCCTGGCCTGCAATTCAGCCGCCAGTTGATTTTGAAATTCTGTTTTTTGTTCATCTTGTCGAATAAATAATGCCATAATTTTATTATACCACTCATGTTTGTTTCATTTATATTGTGATATACTATCTTCATATTTCACCATAAGGAGGGAAAAATTACATGGCACACGTTAAAGCCAAGTCATCTAGTCATAAAGCGACTAACACTAGTACGTCAACTGTAAATGCGACTGCTAAATCGACCGCAATATCAACCATTAAATCAGTTCATGGCGCTTTCACGAGCCTACCACTTATTGGTCTAATAATTGCTGAGTTTCTTGGCACATTTATTATCACCGTCGCTTTCCTTGAAATGCAAGGTAGCCCACTATTTTATGGATTTGCATTAATTGGTGCAGTCTTAATGATCGGTGGCGTATCAGGCGCACACCTAAACCCAGCTGTAACAATCGGTGCACTTGCAACTCGTAAAATCACAGCCTTAAACGCATTTTTGTATGTTTTGGCACAAATCTTAGGTGCTGTTGCTGCTTGGTGGGTATTAACACTATTCGCTAAAGCTTCAGTAATCGGATCAGCTGAACCAAATGCTGTTTTCCATTCAGCTGCTATTTTCACAGGTTCAGACACAACTGCAATTCAAAGTTGGACCGACAAAGGTTGGCTATTATTCTATATTGAATTATTAGGCACATCTATTATGTCACTGGGTATTGCAACTGCTCTTCGCCTACGTAAAAACAAGATTGTTGCATCATTCGCCGCTGGCCTAGCAGCAACAATTGCTCTTTACATTACATTAACCCTAGCTTCTTCATTGTCATCACTAGTAACTTCACAGAACTCTGTTGGTTTAGTATTCCTAAACCCTGCAATCGCTGCGGCCGCTGGTGCATTTACATGGCCACTAGCTAGCTGGGAAATATCGATTTACGCCGTTGCTCCAGTAATTGGTGGTATAATCGGTTTCATTTTGCAGGATTACCTTTACAGCCAAAGTAGCGAAAATAGCTGCGACTGTGAATGTAGCGAAAATTGTACCTGCTGCAAATAGTTAATTTCAACTATTCAAATAACCCTCGCAAAAAAATGCGAGGGTTATTTTTTAATTAATTGTTATAAAAATAGATATTATTGTTTTTCTACATCACCAACCTTCCATCCCCTCATTCCTCTGAATGTCCTGTTTGTCTGACGCGCTTAAAATTAAATCAACTAAACTATGTATCCTGCGTAACTCGTTACCACTCAAACATACTCGGATAGCATGGTTTAGTTGATTTAATTTTAACGGTCAAACAAAGGGACACTCAGATGAACGATGGAATGGAGTGGTGGCTGGCGATGTTTTGAGTAGTCGCTAGCCGTCCAACATGAACAATACTAATACAATATCCCTTTGGCTGACCGGAATAATAAAGTCTAAATTACCTTGCTATCCGAGTATGTCTGAACGAAGTGAGTTACGCAGGATACAAAGGAATTTAGACTTTATTATTGCCGCGTCAGACAAACAGGATGTTGGATTAGTGTTGGAATGGTGGACGGTCACGGTTAAAAATCAGAAAGAGCTATTCTTCTATCTGTGGCTTATCCAGCAACATCGCATCAACCGCCGGACTGGTACCAGCTATTTTGATAACGTCTTTGTCAACCTTGCCTAATTCTTTATGCGCACTGTTAAAATGGCCGACAGTTTGACCCAATGACTTACCCAACTTATTCATATATTCATCAAACTTGCCAATATGTTGCCCCAGCTGTCCAACTCGAATTTGAATGTCTTTAGCCTGCTCTTCAATTTGCAAGCTACGTAGGCCCTGTAAAACAGTCTGAAGGTAGGCCATAAAGCTAGTTGGGCTAACAATAATCACTTTTTTGTCCCTAAAAGCATATTCAATCAAATCGCGTGCACTTGACCCAGTGCCAACATCTCCAATTAACAAATCGTAATACAGCGACTCACTGGGGATAAACATAAATGCAAAATCCATTGTTTTTTCACTTGGGCGGATATATTTACTGGTTTCATCAATACGGTTTTTTAAATCAGTTCGAACTTTAGCTAACAATTTTTCACGATCAACCTTATTGCCCTCTCCTACCATCCGATTATAATTTTCAAGGCTAAATTTACTGTCAATCGGCAAAATTTGTCCTTTATCTAAAAATACAACCGCATCAACAATTTCACCGTCCTTAAACTTATACTGCATCTGATAATTTTTGCTAGGTAAAATGTTATCCAAAACCGATTCCAAATAATATTCGCCAAAAACACCACGCTGTTTAGGATTTTGCAGTACATTTTGCAAAGTCTTGAGTTCATCGGCCACATCAACCACGCGACGATTAGTTTCGTCTAATTTTGCTAATCGCTGAGTAACATCTGCCACTAATTTAGCACTTTCACTTAACTGCTTTTGCATTGAATTTTGCATCGTGGCGTTATTTTGGTCAAGTTTATTACCGACTGTTTGTTGCAGTATATTAATACCTCGCGACAGCTCAGTCACATCACTTTTTAACAGCTCGACCGCACTCGTACTTTTTATCTCTTTCAAGCGTTGGTTTAGCATATAAAGCACAGCCCAAAAACCAACAACTACTACAATTAAAACTACAAAAAGAATTATTTGATCCATATTAACAGTATAGCATTATTAAGCGACAGCGATACGTGCAGCGACGACAATTACCACCATTGCAATAATGACTGGTATGACTTTGGTGAATCTAGCCACCCATGAAAACAGCACATAGCCAAGACCATATAATAAGACACCAAATCCGAGTATTTCGTACCACGCTAAACCGCTGGTCCATTCGTTCAACCCCCACAACGAGGCACCAACAGCAATATTAATCAATAAAGCCTGTGGCATATAAAGCCGCGCCATTACAAGAATCCCGACAGTTGCGACGATAATCGTTGCAATTCCACCAGACACACTAGCAGTTTTAATATAATTTCCTAATATAATTACCAAACTGTAATACAACAGGCCCAAAATAATGCCAATTAGTAAATTCTTCCATAATGAGTATGACGACCCAACAATTTGCGATTCAACACTGGTTTCAATCACCTTTGCCATATAGTACCTCCGTCTTTATGGCTATATTATACCATCATTTGACAGGTTTTGGAGCGATGTCGTAGTAACTCACAACCTTTGCAACATAAAAGCAGGTATCCTAAACTGTAAGTACTAACTAAACAAAGAAGGAGACCTGCTATGGCCTATTCTATCAACCCTAACCTACCAAAAGCGAGAGCAATTGCAATGCAATTGCT
>CAIUKF010000004.1 GCA_903899655.1 uncultured bacterium | reverse complement strand
ATCCTTCACTTTATGGTACCGTCCACGCGTACCATACAGGAAGGTCGTTCCGCAGACTACAAAGAAACTAACTGACTATTTTTAAACGCGTAATCTAAGTGGCGACTTAGGGGTTTGGGGAGGAGGGGGTGGTGAATAAGGAAACAACAAAAAAGGTGTTACAATAAAACCCATGCGTGAAATTATTGTCATTGCCCATAACATTCGGTCAACCCACAACATTGGGTCGATTTTTCGCACTTGCGAAGGCTTTGGCGTAGCAAAAATTATTATCAGCGGTTACAGCCCGTATCCCAAATTAGCCGTCGATTCACGTTTGCCTCATATTTCAGAAAAATTAACTTCACAAATCCATAAAACCGCCCTAGGCGCCGAAACAATGGTGCCATTCGAACACCAAGAAACGCCTGACATTAACAGCCTTAAACAACAAGGTTACCGAGTTATTGGCCTTGAACAAGATAAGCGCAGTATTATGTTGACTGATTACGTCGCGGGCGATAAAATCGTATTATTACTGGGTGAAGAGGTCAAAGGTATCACCGATGACATGCGTGATATTTGCGATGATTTAATCGAAATTCCAATGGTCGGCAAAAAAGAATCATTCAACGTCAGCGTCGCCACTGGCATTGCCCTTTACGGCCTAACTATTTAATAACGACGCTGTCTTCACCTAAAATTTTAACCAATTCATCAACCAATGAATTATCGGCTTCAACCTTGAATGGCAATTTAACAGCTGACTTTTTGTCGGCACCCAAAACCAAAATGATATCGAATAACCCAGGATGATTACTGCAAATTTGCTTTAGCTGACGCAATGAATCTTGGTCGTCAGGGTTTTTAATATGGACATATAATTTTTTGGCGATATCTTTGTCGAGTGGAATAATCGGCTTGGCTGCAGTAGCAACCGCAGCCGCCACCATAGTCGATGGATTTTTGGCTGCAACGCGCATTGCCTTGACCTTGGCGCTGACTTTTGGTCTATCCATTTTCCGACCATTTGATTCGTATGTATTTAACTCATTATCAGATACAAATTGAATCTCATCAGCAATCATTTTGGCATCGGTGCCTAAATTGCCATCACGATCCCGAGCGCTAATTTTGCCAGTCGCCCGAATTACGGCATCTTGGACTAATTTGGCACCAATTTGCTCGTATAAATTTGGAAAGACAATAATTTCACTTTCACCAGTTTTATCTTCCAATCCAACAAAAGCCATTTTGGTACCACTTTTGGTAATAATAGTCCGAACAGTCGACACTAACCCGCCAATAGTTGCCTTTTTGCCATCGTAATCTGGCGTTACCTGCATCAATGGCACTGTTTGCTCTTCAAAATAGACGTCATAATTATCCAGCGGATGAGCACTGACATATAGCCCCATTAATTCCCTTTCCCATGTCAAACGTTCACGGTCGGTGTGTTTGACTGGTGACGGCTGCATTGTAACGGTTGATTGAACTTGAGCTGCACCCAGTAAACCACCAAACAAATCAGTCTGGCCACTTAAGGCCTCTTTTTGCAGTTTACTGGCAAAAGCCTGAACAGTTTCCAGATTAAACAACAAGTCCGAACGGTCACCAAGGCTGTCAAAACCGCCAGTTTTAATCAACGAATCCCAAGCTTTTTTATTGAATTTACTGGTTGAAACACGTTTAGCAAAATCTTCAACACTGCTAAATTTGCCGTCTTTGCGCGCCCGCAAAATCTCTTCGACAGCGCCAGTACCAACACCTTTGACGGCCGCCATACCAAACCTAATTTCTTTTTTGTCTGGCACAACCGCAAATTCAACGAAGCCTTCGTTGACATCTGGTGGTAAAACTTTGATTCCCATATGTTTACATTCGTTAATTTCAATTGCTAATCGATCAATGTCATTTTGATCACTGGTCATTAAGGCCGCCATAAAAGCATCAGGATAATGAGCCTTCAAATAAGCAGTTTGGTACGCAATTAGACCATAGCAAGCGGCGTGCGACTTGTTAAAACAGTAATTAGCAAACTCTTCCAATTGAGCCCAAAACTTTTCGGCCAATTTTGGGTCAGCCCCGCTATGTTTAACCGCACCTTCAACGAAGTCGGCCTTTACCTTGCGCATCAAATCAATTTTTTTCTTACCAACGGCTTTACGCAAAGTATCGGCTTGACCGCCAGTAAAACCAGCAAAATCTTTGGAAATCTGCATAAATTGCTCTTGATAAACCAAAATTCCGTAAGTTTCTTCCAGTGAATTCTCAAATTTATCATGTAAATACGAAATCTGCTCAGACCCGTGTTTGCGTTTAATAAAACTGTCGATAAACTGCATTGGACCCGGTCGGTATAATGCCACCATAGCAATAATGTCACCAAATGCCGATGGTTTTAGGTCGCGCAAATACCTCTTCATACCAGCCGACTCTAACTGAAAAACACCAGTCGTATCGCCACGTTGCAACAATTCATAAGTTGCTTTGTCGTCTAGTGGCAAATCGCCTAAATCAATTTTAACCTTATGAACTTTTTTGATAATACGCAAAGTATTATTGATTGTCGTAAGGTTAGACAAACCCAAAAAGTCCATCTTTAATAATCCTAATTCTTCGACCAGTCCCATCGAATATTGCGTCGCAATTACACCTTTTTGCGCCATTTCCAGAGGCACAAATTTAACGACATCATCAGGCGCAATCACCACACCACAGGCATGAACACCGTGTGAACGAATTGTACCTTCCAGCCTAATAGCATAGTCAAAAACCATTTTAGCGGTCGGACTGGCCTCGTATTCATGCTTCAAATCAGCATCATTAACGACACTAACTTTCAAAGGAATATGTTTACCCTGTGCTGGCGGTGGAATCATCTGCGACAAACGATTAGCTTCGGCATATGGCACTTGCAAAACCCGCGCCACATCACGTACCGCCGCCCTAGCTGCCATTTTACCGAAAGTTACAATATTGGCGACGCGTCCCGAACCATACTTTTCAGTACAATAAGCGATAACTTCATCACGCCTGGTATCTTGGATATCGATATCAACATCAGGCATACTAATACGATCTGGATTCAAAAAACGCTCAAACAGCAAATCGTATTTCAGTGGGTCAAGTTCGGTAATACGCAGCGCATATGCCAATATCGAACCCGCCGCGCTACCACGACCAGGACCAAAAATAATACCACGGTCTTTACCCCAATTAATAAAGTCTTGAACAATCAAAAAGTAACCATTAAAGCCCATATTGCCAACAACACTTAATTCATAAACCGTACGTTGCATAACTTCTTCGGGAATATGTTTTTTGGCTTCATCAACTGACATTTTTAGTGCTTCATCACGCTTCACACCACCATAACGCCAAGCCAGGCCTCGATAAACTAATTCATCCAAATACGCCTTTTCACTTTCGCCATCTGGTGTCGGAAAGACAGGGATTAATATTCCACCTAATTCCAATTTGACATCGCAACGATCAGCAATAAGTTTAGTATTTGAAATCGCCTCAGGATGGGTTTGACCCCAACGAGCAATAATTTCCAGCGGGCTGGTAACGTGTAAATCAAAATCTTTCAAACTCATGCGCTTTTCGTCGCTCAAAAACGACCCAGTACCAACACAAAGTAATATCTCGTGCGCGTCTTGATCATCATGCATCAAATAGTGCCCGTCGTTGCTGACAACTAACGGAATATCTAATTCTTTGGATAATTTTTCCAAATATCCATTAACTTTATATTGGACTTCCCAACGACCCGGGTGATCAACATGGCCATGGTCTTGCATTTCCAAATAATAGCGATCGCCAAAGATTGATTTGTACCAAAGGGCAATCTTTTTTGCTTCTTCGTAATTGTCATTTTTCAGGTTTTCGCCGAGTTCGCTACTGGCACATCCCGACAAAATAATCAGACCTTCGTTATATTTTTCAATAACCTCATGGTCAATTCGAGGTTTGTAATACATACCTTCTAGGTTAGCGATAGTCGACAATTGCATCAGGTTTTGATAACCCTTATTATTCATGGCTAGGACCGTCAAGTGGTATCTGGCTTTGTCTTTGGCAGGGTCACGGTCATGACGCGACCGAGTAGCAACATAAAACTCCTGTCCTAATATTGGTTTTACTCCAACTTCAATCGCAGCCTTATAAAGTTCCAAAGCGCCAGACATCGTACCATGATCAGTAATCGCCACAGCCTCCATGCCCATTTCTTTGACCGCATTAACCAGATCGGGTATCTTTGTTAAACCATCCAACAAACTATGATGTGTGTGATTATGCAAATGAACATAATCGGACGGTTTTAATTTAGCCCCCATATACTTCTATTATACCTAATCCCAACACTTTTTCATGTAGTAAAAACAACTAATAATTTGTTTCCGAGTAATGCGATTATCGGTCTATATCAAACAAATAAACAACGTCCTGTTCGGCTGTCGCGGTAATAATAAAGTTTAGGCCACTTTGTATCCTGCGTAACTCGTTACCACTCAAACATACTCGGATAGCAAGGAGTCCTAAACTTTATTCTTCCGGTCAGCCAAAGGGACGTCTTATTATTTATTTTATATATACCGACAGCCAAAATATGCACTACTCAAACAACTTATTTTCAGAAAAGTCAGAAAGAGACGCGTCAGACAAACAGGACGTTGTTAAATAGATTAGTAATGGATGGGTCCGCAGAAATGGCAGTTTTTACCACTACTTCTTCTGCATCGCATCAACAATTTGCTGAATATAATGACCGATTGCCTCTGGTAAAAAGCCCGTGAAACGTCCCAAAATCCAAACTAATACCGCCACCAACACAGTCGCACCAACAAGTGACCCAAAACCAAAATATATTCCACGCACAAAATTCATCCAATAAACCTGATACCGATTGCGATGGAAATCATAAAATAAATCTTCTAAAATTGATTGCCGTGCGCCACGCTCATTATCTTTTTTGATCTTATTTACAACTTTATTGGGAATCTGTTTTATCATATTATGCTTATGCTCCTATATATAAAATAGCACACAACGCATTGGTCGTGTGCTATTTAAATCAAATTCGATTATTACTTTTTGCTATTAAAGCCTTTTTTAGCACCATCAATTGCGCGTTCGGTGCGGCTTTTCAAATCATTGGCTTCTTTTTTGACTTCTTTGGCAGCTTTTTCAGCAGCAACTTTTGCATCGGTAGCAATTTCACTAGCCCGTGCAGTTACTTTGTCGGCTTTGTCAGTAACATCACCCTTGATATCATTAACCTTAGCTTTTAACTCAGCCCTGGTTTTATCGCCACTTTTTGGAGCGGCCAAAATTCCAGCGAATACTCCTGCAACTGCTCCGACTAATGCGCCTAATGCAAATTTACCCTTTGACATATTTATTTCTCCCTTTTATTCTTCTTTACTTTTTTAATAAATTTCGAAACCATCTCGGCAACAAAAATTGGCGACATGACCTTTGAAAACCCAGAAACAACCGACTCTAAACTACCAACTGTTCGTTCGGCAGATTTAGTAACTTTACGAATTTGACTAGTTAATTTAATTAGATATATCGTTAAAATTATTCCAAGAATTAAGAATAACGCCAAAAAGACGGATAAAATTATAACTAATACTTCTGATGCTGAATTCATTTATACCCTTTTCTGGCATCCTTACAAATGCCTTATGTTTAATATGATATCATCATATGAATAATTACGCAATTATAATATGCCCTTTGCGTAGCATTAATCTGCAGTTTAACTTAGAAGTGGTAACTTTAGCTAGCTATTGGAATATGGCTATTGGAAGGTGGCAAAGACCTAACTAGTAGTTATTGGCAATTTAATTGTGATTCGCCATATTCTAATAGCCAAATTCCAATAGCTACTATGCAAGACCCGAGGTGGTTTTGAATAAACGATCTATTTACTTTTTTTATTAGTTTTTTCAGGCTTGACTTTACTTTGTAGGTGTTTAGCAAACTCACCACTAAGTTCAGGATCTTTTAATCCAAAATCGACAATTGTTTTTAGATACTCTAATTTATCACCGGTGTCATAAAATTTGCCATCTTTGATTTCGCGCGCATAAAAAGAATAACCATCATCAATCATTTGCTGAACTATCGGCTGGAAACCAAACTCACCTTCAATCGGTTCTTTACTAGCCTTCTCAATATATTTAAAAATATCATAAGGTAACAAATAGTTGCTAACGCTGGCCAAATTTGATGGTGCCTTATCTTTGCCTGGTTTTTCAACTATTTTAGATATCTTTAATGAAGCATCATCAACCCTATCACCACCGGCTATACCAAATTTATTATATTCATGATCTTTCTCGACAGCTTTACAAGCAAATACACCACCACCATGTTTTTGATAGGTTTCAATTAATTGTTGGGTCGAATTTGGTTCAGACACAAAAAAGTCATCAGCCCACTTATAGATAAACATTTCGCCTTCATTAATCAAATGCGCTGCATTCATCAGTGGTGTAGCGTTACCATATGGACCTTTCTGACGGACATAGATAAAATTTGCTAAATTAGCAATTGATTCAATTTTATCGATATATGGCTTCTTCTTTTCACCACCTGCTCGTAAATTATTTAACAAATCCTCATTTGGAGCATCAAAATGATCTTCGATAGATCGTTTATTTGAACTACCGACAATGATGATGTCTTTGATGCCAGCGGCAACCAATTCTTCAACAACATATTGAATGATTGGCTTGTCGACAATTGGCATCATTTCTTTGGGCATAGCTTTGGTTTGTGGTAAAAATCTTGTTCCAAAACCGGCAGCTGGAATAATCGCCTTAGTTACAGGCTTGCCATTGTACATCATATTATTTAATCCTTTCACGAATTAATTTTTGAGCTAATGCAGGATTTGCCTTTCCACCTGATTTTTTCATAATCTGACCGACCAAAAATCCGATGACCTTGTCGTTGCCATTTTTTAAATCTTCAACCGCTTTGGCTGAAATCGGATCAGCCAAAACTTCATCAACAATCGCCGTAATCGCACCTTCATCACTAACCTGGATATAACCTTTTTCGGTAGCGTAAGTTTCAACGTTTGGAAGTTCGTCCAAATCTGCTAGTTCACGGAATAAAATTTTAGCATTAGTTGAGCTAAGTTTATTAGCATCAGATAATTCATAAATTGCCGATTCAAGTGCTAAATAATCAGTCTGGCCAATCTTGAAGTTAGTATCTGATCGTAAAATCGGAATTAATGTATTAACATTCCAATTGGCGATAAACTTTGCTTTTTTGGGATCAGCAATTACATCCTCAATCATTTGTAGTATATTAATTTTGCCACGGAATTCATTCTCGGCGTCTAGTAGTGTTTCAATTGGCAAATAATCAAGTCCTAGTTGACTTAAAATTTGACGCCATTCACCAGGTAGGCGTGGCATGTCGGCTTGAATCGCACTAATTTCATCATCGGACAAGACAATTGGCGGAATATCCGCATCAGGCATATATCGATAATCCTGAGCGTTTTCTTTGCTACGCTGTGATGATGTTTTTTGTTTATTATCATCCCAACCGCGAGTTTCCTGGACTACTTTTTCACCTTTTTCCAAAATTTCAACTTGACGGCGGAATTCGTATTCAGCGGCTCGTTCCACACTTCTAAATGAGTTTAGATTTTTAACTTCAGCTCGCGTGCCCAGTGTCGTTGCACCTTTTAGCGCCGCCGAAACGTTAACATCAAAACGCATATTGCCATGATATAAATCACCAAATGTGACTTCGGCATAGGTCATTAAACGGTAAAGCTCAGTCGCATATGATTTAGCTTCAATTGCCGAGTGAATATCTGGTTCAGATACGATTTCAATCAATGGTGTACCAGCGCGATTTAAATCAACTAGGCTATAATCGCCAAAGTGAGTTAATTTACCAGCGTCTTCTTCCAGGTGAGCATGATGAATACGGACATCAACTACTCGCCCATCTTCCATTGGAACATGCACAACACCACTACCAATAATTGGCTGGTGCAACTGTGTTGTCTGGTAACCTTTTGGTAAATCTGGGTAAAAATAATGTTTGCGATCAAATCGACTAATGTGCGCAATCGAGCTATTTAAAGCTTTACCAGCTTTTATCGCCAAATCAACCGCCCGTCGATTTAATACTGGCAACATGCCAGGCAAACCATAATCGATTGGACTAACAACACTGTTAGGTGATTTGTCACGCGCGTCATTATCGGCGCCGCTGAATAATTTAGTATCGGTTGCCAACTGAACGTGACATTCAACACCAACCGTCATTTCATATTTTGCTAAAATTTCATCAGTCATCATATTAAATCGCCCCCAGATCTTTCAATGCTTGTCTAAAACAGCTTAGTGCGTATTTGGCGTCTTCGTAAGTAACGCGCGCATCAGATTCATGAGCAATTGTATTGCGCAATTTATGCGCCGTCCAAATGCCATTACGGTCACTAAATAAAGTAACCGAATTTTTCATACGCTCGCCCATAGTTTGACCTTTGATACCTAAATCTCGCAAGGCTTGATCGACTAACTTATCAGCATTCAAAACCGACAAGTGATAGCTTGAAACTTCGTCCTTTACTAATTTATGCTCGTTTTCCAGACACTTTGTACGATAATATTCAACATTTAAGTTTTTCTTACCTTTGCCGCGCAAACAAATAAACGCACACATCAGCGCACCAACAATAATTATGGCCGACAAAAAGAAAATAATTGATTGATCCATGTTATTTAACCTCCATTGAGCGAGCTAATGCCAATAACCTGGCGTCACTTTGGCTTGGACCCATTAATTGAACACCGATTGGTAGTCCTGATTCACTACGACCAGCTGGTACGCTGATTGCAGGTAAGCCTGCTAGTGATGTTGGTACGGTCATAATATCACCCAAATACATTTTTATTGGATCAGCTGTGTTTTCGCCCAGTTTAAAGGCAGGAGTTGGCGCAACCGGCCCAATCAATACATCGTATTTACTGAACAATTCGTTAAATTCGTTAATCAACAAAGTACGAACTTTTTGGGCTTGCAAATAATAGGCATCAAAATAACCGCTGGAAAGTACATAACTACCAATCATAATGCGACGTTTGTTTTCGGTCACAAAACCTTGATCGCGAGTTCGGCCATAAAGTTCGGCCAGAGTTTTAATACCTTCAGCCCGATGACCATAACGGATACCATCATAACGCGCTAAATTACTGCTAAGTTCGGCAGGCACAATAATATAATAGATCGCCAAAGCATATTCAGCCATTGGTAAACTGACCTCTTCGATAATATGTCCTTTGGCTTTTAGGCCTTCGACGTATTCATTGACACGGGCACGAACGTCAGCATCAACGCCATCGGTC
This sequence comes from uncultured bacterium, assembly GCA_903899655.1. GTDB lineage: Bacteria > Patescibacteriota > Saccharimonadia > Saccharimonadales > Saccharimonadaceae > UBA1547. Next base: position 18,274 of record CAIUKF010000004.1, on the reverse strand, counting down.
ATAAAATCTTTGATTAGACCAATTTTTTGCCCCAGCTTAACATCGTTTTGAATCTGGAAAAAATCAGGCAAAGTTGTCATGTCGCGGTCATCACGACCAGCCATAATTGATGACACCAATTCAGCATCAGCCACATTGGTCGTAAACGACCCAATTACATCGGTACTGCTGGCCATCGCTACCACACCATATCGGCTGATCATACCGTATGTCGGCTTGACGCCAACAACACCATTAAAGCTAGCTGGTTGGCGAATTGAGCCACCAGTATCACTGCCAAGTGCAAACGGAACAATGTCTAGCGCCGTTACGACAGCTGATCCACCACTACTACCGCCAGAGACTCGGGTAGTGTCATAGGCGTTTTTAGTTGGACCAAAAGCTGAGTTTTCAGTGCTACCGCCGTGCGCAAAAGCATCCAAATTTGATTTACCGATACAAATCGCACCCTCGGCCTCTAATTTTTCAACTGCCGTTGCCTGTAATGGCGCATCAAAATTTTCTAACATCTTGCTGGCAGCAGTTGTTGGAGCCCCAAAAGCCAAAAAATTATCTTTGACGACAAATGGCACGCCAGCCAATTTACCAGTAATTTTGCCGGCATCAACATCATCGGCCCGTTGCAAAGCGCGTTCTTCAGTTAAATTTAATAGTGCGTGATATTCGGCTTTTTCGCGCGCTTTGGCAATTACCTTTTCAACCACGACGCGGGCTGAACTAGCTTTAATTTGATCTTTAATCTCTGAAATAGTCATAATTTATAATACCTTCGGAACTTTTACTTGATTATCACGCGATTCTGGCGCCCGTTTCAATAATTCTTCACGGCTAATACCGTAATCAATCACCTTGTCATCACGCCACACGTTTTTTAATCCCGTTACCTGATATGTCGGCTCGACACCGGTCGTATCAAGTTTACTGAGTTGCTGCACGTAACCTAAAATATTACTAATATCAGTTTGTAGTTCATTTATTTCGCTGTCATTTAGCTCAAGGCTGGAAAGCTGCGCCAAATGAAGCACATCATCACGAGTTATTTGTGTCATGAAATATATTATACCCTAATTGATGGATGAAAATATAGTCTAGTTAGTTCTGTTATATGCAATTACAGCTTTTTTTGAAACCAAATACGAAAGCGCAAAAATTGGCAATATCGCATAAGGTAGAAAAGGCAAAATGATAACAAAATTATAAACAACATAAGTCGTAAACCAACCCCTAATACCGATGTTCGAGAACGATTTAATTACCAGATACAGCTCACCTGCAATCATTAGTCCCGAAATACCCAAAGCCACATAACGTGAATTTCTCGTTTTCGTTAAAATCAATATAAATGCCGCAATACACGCAGCAATCAGTGCCAGGCATGGCATAATGACTGGCCAAAATATTTTAGATGTTACGCTGGAATATTCACTGGCCGATGAATACTGTCCGACTAAATATAAGTAATTAGCAAGATAACCTGCAGTAACAACCGCAGCCACCAGGTACATCCAAGCAAATACATAACTAATAACAGGCAAACGATAAGTGTAAGTGTTTGAATTATTATCAACAATCACGGTGTCTATAAGTGACTGTGACGAAGGCATATATGGCCTTGCTGATACAGAATTTACTACTGATTGAGGTTGGACTAGTTGACCTTGGTCAGTAGCAATATTTGCGGTACTAGCAACAGGCTGTTGCGGAACTGGCTGAAAAGCAGGTCTAACCACTCTCGCTGCCTCTGCTAGAATATCTTGTTCGCTACTGATCGGCTGTAAATCTGGCATGAATTATCCTTGATTATATATGCATCAATCATACATTAGCGTCATCCAAATAGCTAACCAACAAAAATACCCCCAGTTACGGGGGTATTTAATTATTCGATTATTATCGCCTTGAATCGATAAACGTATGAGCGTGGCCTGATGCACCACCACGACCAGTACGGCCGATACGGTGAATGTAGTCATCATAAGTTTGAGGAGTATCAAAGTTAATAACGTGTGACACATTTGGGATGTCCAAACCACGCGCCGCAACGTCAGTTGCAACCATGACACGAATGCGACCATCTTTGAATTGCTTCAAAGCGCGGGCACGTTGTGATTGGTTTTTATTACCGTGAATCGCGATTGACGAGATTCCGCTGTTGTCTAAATGATCACTTAGTCGTTGAACGCCGAATTTAGTTTCACCAAAGACCAATACTTTGTCGTATTTGGCGCGGTCTTGTAACATTTCGGTCAGCAACTCAACTTTGTGAGCTTTGTCGCGAGCTTCAATAACATCTTGTTCGATATGTTCGTTAGTTTCGCGAGTACGAACTGATACAGTTACTGGATTCTTACTAAAATTATTAATAATTGTCGTAATTTCAGGCGTAATTGTAGCACTGAAAAGTAACGTCTGTCGTTCAGTTGGCATTTCGCTGACAATTGAACGAATGTCTGGCAAAAAGCCCATGTCTAGCATCCTGTCAGCCTCATCCAAGACCAACGTATTAACGTTTTCAAGGATAATGTGACGGCGGTTCATTAAGTCTTTCAAACGACCTGGAGTACCAATAATAAAGTGTGGACGACGTTTCAAATCACGAATTTGGCGCTCGGCCGGCATACCACCAACGACTAGTGCTGAGTATAATCCTAGGCCATAGCTAAATTCACGGAATTGTTCATCAATTTGTTGAGCCAGTTCGCGAGTTGGAGCAATAATCAAAACACTTGGGCGTAATGAAACACTGGCTTGGCGTTCGATAATTGGCAACAAGAAGGCAGCTGTTTTACCAGTACCAGTGTTGGCAATGCCAATAACGTCTTTGCCTTCCAAAATAAATGGGATTGCTTGATCTTGGATTGATGATGGTTCGTCATAGCCTTTTTTGGCAATGTTATTTTGCAATTGACCACCAAATGGAAAATCGACGAATTTGTGTTCAGCAATATACGGCACTTCTTCGGCCTTGGCAACTGCTTGGTTAATAAATTTACTTGGGTTGATATATTTTTTGACCGGTCCACGGCTTCCACCGCTGCGACCACGATTAAAGCTAGGGCGTCCGCCACCGCTGTTACCGCCACCAAAACTTGGGCGTGGACCACCAGAACGTTGACCGCCTGGGCGTGATCCGCCACCATTATTTGTACGTGGGCGAAAACCGCCACCTGATTGTTGATATGCCATTATTAATAGCCTTTCTTTGAACCTGCCATAAATTATGCCAGGTTATTATTGAAATATTTTATTTTTTGCAATTTTGAAAACAAGAGAATAATTCGGTGATAGCGCCTACACTGTAATGTGTATAATGTCACGGGTGCGCTCGTCGTTGAAAGAGGCCCTAGCATCCATCGAATGCAATAACTTAATAATAGCATACTGAGCGCATTTTTGCAAGCATTACACTCTACATTTTACTCTTGATATCGGCAATCATGTCACGGAGTTCGGCAGCTTTTTCAAATTCAAGATTAGCGCTGGCTAGGTCCATTTGGCCGGATAATTCGCGAATTAAACCTGGATATTCGTCCTTCGGAATCTTTTTAAGGTTCAATTTGTGTGATTCGTCAGCTTTTTTAGGAATCAAGGCGCGCAGACCAATACCAACTTCACGGGCGATACTTTCAGGTGTAATATTGTGCTGTTTATTGTAGGCAATCTGAATATCACGACGACGATTCATCTCGTCAATCGCCCGTTTAATTGAATCAGTCATTCGGTCGGCATACATAAAGACTTTACCATCAATATGTCGGGCAGCACGTCCACTGGTTTGAATCAGGGCGCCACTGCTGCGTAAAAAGCCTTCTTTGTCGGCGTCCATAATCGCCACCATACTAACCTCGGGCAAATCCAAGCCTTCACGCAGCAAATTGATACCAACCAAAACGTCATAAACGCCTTTACGCAAATCACTTAAAATGTCACCACGTTCCATGGTATCAACATCACTGTGAATGTAGGCCGTTTGAATGCCCATATCAATCAAATGCGCTGATAAATCTTCGGCCATGCGTTTTGTCAGTGTTGTTACCAAAACACGCTGATGTTTGGTAACGCGGTCACGAATTTCGGCAATCAAATCATCAATTTGGTTTTTGGTTGGGCGAATAATAATTTCGGGTTCGATTAATCCAGTTGGGCGAATAATTTGCTCGGCAGGGCGCGGACTGTGTGACAATTCATATTCACTTGGCGTGGCAGATACATAAATCGCTTGATTAATATGACGATTAAATTCTTCAAAGGTCAGCGGTCGATTATCAAGCGCACTAGGCAAACGAAAACCATATTCAACCAGCACTTCTTTGCGAGCGCGATCACCATTGTACATACCGCGGACTTGTGGCAAAGTCATATGACTTTCATCAACCAACAACAAAAAGTCATCGGCAAAATAGTCCATCAACGTTGCTGGTTGCTCACCTGGTTCGCGATTCGTTAAATAACGACTGTAATTTTCAATACCTTTGACAAAACCAGTTTCTTCCAACATTTCCAAATCATATTTAGTACGCTGCGACAAACGTTGAGCTTCTAGCAATTTATCGTGCTTTTCAAAGTATTCCAAACGACTGGCAAACTCTTTTTTGATAGCTTCAATTGCTTGTTGGGTTTTTTCTTTGGGCGTAACATAGTGACTACTTGGGAATATCATAACTTCGTCAGGTTCGGCTAAAATTTCACCAGTCAGTGGGTCGATTCGCGTCAAACGTTCGACTTCATCGCCAAAAAATTCAATTCTGTACGCCGCATCGCTGCCGGCTGGAAAAACATCAACAATGTCGCCACGAACGCGAAAGGTACCACGGTGAAAATCAATGTCATTGCGATGATACTGGATATCAGTTAACAACCTGACGAATTTATCTTGCTGACGCTTTTCGCCACGTTTAATTGTAATTGACATACTAGCGTAATCTTCGGGCGATCCAATACCATAAATACAGCTGACACTGGCGACAATAATTGTGTCGCGACGAGTCAACAACGCCATCGTAGCAGCGTGGCGCAAACGGTCAATCTCGTCATTAATTTTGCTATCCTTTTCGATATAGGTATCACTACTGGCCATGTAGGCCTCGGGCTGATAATAATCAAAATAACTAACAAAATAATGGACTTCGTTATCTGGAAAAAAAGATTTAAATTCACTATAAAGTTGAGCGGCCAAAGTTTTATTGTGCGCCAAAACCAGCGTCGGCACATTACGATTAGCAATAATGTTTGCCATCGTAAAAGTTTTACCACTTCCCGTCACACCAAGTAGGACTTGCTCTTTTTCGCCCGCACCTAAACCAGCAATCAATTGCTTGATAGCCGTCGGCTGGTCACCAGTTGGCTGGTAGTCACTTTGCAGTTTAAAATCACTCACCTATCTATTATAGCAACAACAGATGAAATATGTTATTTATATCAACCCCAGTCAGCGTAAAGGTGGCTAGTGCTGATATTGTCGTCAGTGCCATTATGTTTAAATTCGGCATATTTAGCATCCAAAGCTTTAATAACTTCATTAACCAAACGAACTGGGTCGGTGTCATAGATAATATTTTTAGCATCAGGCGCTTCAACGTTTTCAAGCAAGGTTGGAATAAAATCAGCCAAACCACCGCTGCCTAAAAGTACGCCGATGACTTTTCGGCTTTCAATCGCTGTCGCAAATTCATGCAAACTGCCCATACGTCCACCAACTGAAATCACAGCATCACTACTGCGAACCAAGTGAATGTTACGGCCAACATAGGCCATACCTGTAAAATTAATATAATCAAATTCAACCGTTGGCAATTTATAAACTGTTACGTGTTCACGAAATGACCTAGCGGGTGAAAAGCCAACCGATACACCTTCGCGGTCTTTGACACTAAAGGCACCCTGAGCAGCATACCATGGCAAACCAACCGTCGCGCCAGTCGTTAAAGTTTTACCTGCCAAGGCAATAGCCTTACCTAAGTCGTAAGCCAGTTGATGTGAAGCCGTGACAGTCTCTCCGGAAGCAGCACCTGATACGCAAATCTGATATTTCACTTGTAATTATTCCTGTTTATTTTCGCTTATGTTTAAGTTATTGTACCATGTATCACTCTCGGGTAACAGCCCAATTGAAGACGCAATCTGCCGGGTGGTATCAACATTTGTCCTAGCGTGATCCATATATCGCATTACCAATTCTCCGCGTAAACTGCGCTGTCCGTGACTGCAAATTTGCTTATCATATGTCAATTCATGATGAGCATTTTCAATCACATCAATCAAATTAAATGAAATAATTACGTCGTCAGCCGCAAATAATACAAAGTCCGTACTGGATAATAGTGGTTCGCTTGTACCACAGCGAACAGATGAAATTAATGCAAAATATAGCTCGGGACCAGTCGTATCGCGAACATCTAAACCCATACGACGCATAGTTTCATGAGCTTTTTCGGTGATATCAGCAATTAACCGAGCATCAACACCACTGTTGCCAGTTGTTTTTTCCAATTTAACTAGACCATTACTAAAGATTGGTTCTTGGGCGCCCAGTAGTTTTTGTAAATATCCCGCCATATTTTCTTTCTATCCTAAAATGGTTTTTCGTTTAAGGGCATAGCGTGTAATTTAACACCTTTTGGCAAAATTCCAGCTTTGGCTCCAATTTTTGTAACCACAGATGTCGAATTAGCACTGGCAAAAACAATCGAATCTTTTAATGAACGGCCTTGTGACCATTGACTTAAGAATCCTGAACCAAAGGCATCACCAGCACCAGTCCTGTCAATGACTTTGACGTCTTCGTACATACCAGCTCGAACAACCGTTTTGCCGTCGCTAGCCATGACACCATTTGGACCATCACTAACAATTGCTAGTGGCACAACGTGCAACAGATGACGTGTTAGCGCTTCAAGACTGGCGCCATGAACGATTAAAGCTGCCTCATCTTTGTTAACTATTAATATATCGACATCTTCTAGTAGCGGTTTCAACTTATCAATTTGTTCAAGTTCTGCGCTGCCCGGATTAAAAGCAATTTTCACGCCTAGCGTTTTTGCCTTATTAAATATCAAGTCCAATGCGTCAACTGCACCACCAAATGACGATACATACAGCCAATCATATTGCGAAAAATCAATCGATTCGTAATCCTGCGGACGGTGAGTATTAGCAACGCCACGATAAATTAATATTGTTCGTTCACCACTTTCGGTCAGCAATATTGTTGAATATTGAGTGCCATGAACTTCATCATAAATCACTTGACGACTGTCAACGTTATCACGGTCAAGTTCGGCAATTACACCTTCGGCCGGAATATCACGACCTAATTTGCCAATAAAACTGCTTTCGATACCTTGTCTGGCAAATGTTACTGCCGCATTTGTTGCGCCGCCACCAGTTGCAAAACTGATGTGATCAGCTTCGATTTTGGCGCCCAATTTAAACGATTCAACATAATCATGTTCGGCTTTATCCAAGTGCGACTTGATATTTTTGCCCGACATAAATACATCCTGAGAAGCCGCCCCGAGTGAACAAATTCTAACCATATACATTATAATAGCTCATTTGGTATAATTAATACAAATGACAAATCTACACAAACTACACACAAGTTTTCAGCAAAGCCCATGGATCGACAATTTGTCGAGGGAATTAGTCGAATCAGGCCGATTACAGCAATTCATTAATAACGGCGTTCGAGGATTAACGTCTAATCCAACAATCCTTGAAAATGCCATCAAAGGCAGCGATGCCTATGACGAAAAAATTAAACAATATGTCGGTGAAGGCCTGTCAAACGAAGATATATTCTTTAAACTAGCCATCGAAGACATCCGTTCGGCCGCCAAATTACTTGAACCAATTTGGCACGAATCAAACGGCGAAGACGGCTATGTATCACTGGAAGTTTCACCAAATTTAGCCGACGATACCGAGGCTACAATTGTACAAGCTAAAAAGTTATGGGCCGAATTAGATTTGCCAAACCTGCTAATTAAAGTACCAGCAACCGTGGCTGGCGTGCCAGCAATTCGCGAATTACTAGGCAGTGGTATCAATGTCAACGTCACATTAATATTCAGCCTAGACCGCTATAAAGATGTCATTACAGCCTTCAAAGACACTCATATGACAGGCTCAGATAACAAGGCACGCAGCGTGGCATCATTCTTCATCAGCCGAGTTGACAGTGAAACCGACAAACGTTTAGAAGCCATTGGCACTGATGAAGCTTTGGCATTACGTGGCAAAGCCGCTATTGCTCAAGCCGTTGTCGCCTATGACATATTCCTCGACCGTCTAGGCAAAGAAGCCGTCATTGATAGTCACGGACCATCAGTTCAACGATTATTATGGGCCTCGACTTCAACCAAAAACCCTGCCTATGATGACTTGCTGTACGTCAGTAATTTACTGACACCATTATCTGTTAATACATTGCCCGAAGACACAATCGGACGCATTATCGACCACTTACCCGCTGACGTCAAATCAGTCACCATGGTTGATATCGAAAACGCCCACAAAACTTTGGCCGCCATCAAATCAGTTGGCGTTGACATGGACGACGTATCACGCACCCTTGAAAACGAAGGCGTCGACAAATTCAAAGCATCTTACGCATCGTTGCTTAATGCAATTGAATTAAAAAGAGCTTAATTTAAGCACTGACATTATTGACGGTTGAATTAATTCAATCTACAATAGAATATAGTTATGAACGAAGCAACACTAAAAGATTTAAAGCAATTCATTACGACAACTGTTCGTGAAGAGATTAGCGGTGTTCGCGAAGACATTACTAGCCTAGAAACAAGGATAAATGCTCGTTTCGACGAAAATGATATCGTGCAAAACGAGATTCTAAATGCCATTGGTGAGGTTCAGGAATTACAAAATAAAGCCATTCGTCGCCATGCCGATACCATAGATAACCACGAACATCGTATCGTAAAGCTTGAAAAACGCACCGCCTAACCATACCTGTTGCTACAAATAGACACAAAGTAACGCATTTTATTATATTCGTAGCGCCAGAATGGTTAACTTTTTGCTCGGCCGAGCAAAATATCAACCATTCACGCAAAGGAATTGTTGGATATGATTGAAACAAAACGAGCTTAATTTAGCACTAATTTCATTCAATACATAAATTGTTGTTTATGTATTTTAGAAACCAACAAATCAAATTATTTATATAAGTAATTTAAAAACACAGGAGTGTATATATCGAAGGCAAAAAGCCTCTAACAATATACACACCCCTGAAGCAATTAATTAGACGGCCTGTTAAAAATTAAACACACCACATACAGCACAATACCCAATCCCCACACATTGTAGTGTAGGTTAGTACTGAAGGCTAAGTTCCATCCGAATTGCAATAGATTTACTAAACCTACTGAAATTAGATAACCCGCTGCATACGAAACCATGATAACTGCGCCTAACGTTGCAAAAAAATTATTCATAATTTTTTTGTATTTTTTAATAATTAATTACTTATTTTACTCACATTTTAAAAATATGAGTATAAATAATCCGACTTGTAAAAGTTCCACCATCGTTTATAGACTTATCTCCATAAAGTAGCTCTTAAATATATATTAGCACACTAACACCATATTGTCAATGCTTATTTAAACACGCCCCTCTGTTATTGTTAGTAAATTTACAGTTCAGCTTTGCCAGTGGATCCAAGGGCGGCGATTTTTTCTTCGACGACTGATTGGACGGCTTGACGTACGGGTTCCATTAATTTGACGACGGCGTATTGGTCAGGGTTTTCAGCCAAAACTTTTTCAAGATTGGTTCGGTAAGCAAATCGCAAATCACTGTTAATATTAACCTTGCTGACGCCATTTTGAGCGGCCTCGACAAAGTAATGCGCTGGCGTGTCACTGCCACCGTGCAAACTGATTAATGAATCAGGACTGATATATTCACGAATTCGTTTTAACAGTTCAATGTCCAAAATTTTTGGCACTGGATATTTGCCATGTAGATTGCCAATCGCAACTGCAAAAATATCAACACCAGTGGCATCGATAAAGTTCTTGGCACCTTCGGGAGTTGTAAACGTCTTTTTGATTTCTTCGTAATCAATATCTTCGGTATGTAAATTACTGCTACCACCAAAATAATGCGGTTCACCTTCGACTAGCGCACCAGTAGATTTAGCATATTCAACAACTTCGCGGGTTTGATTAATAATTTCTTCGTCCGACGCATCATGATTAGCTTGGCTGACATCAATATGAACAAACTCAAACCCCGCATCAATCGCGGCCTTGGAAACTTCGACCGAACGACCGTGATCCAAATTGATATACATTTCAATGCCATATTCACGTTTGCAGTTGTCAACTAAATCGCGAACATTTTGGATACCAATCGCTGTGACTTCATCGTGCGTAACTTCAACCAATACTGGTGAATTTAACTTTTGAGCCGCACGCGAGACCGCAATCAAAACATCTTGGTTGTCCATGTTAAAGGCGCCAACTGAAAAGTGTTGCTCGCGACTGCGATGCATCAAGTTTCTGGCACGGTCAGTGTTGGCACGAATTTGTTCGATTGATAGTCCCATGTGTTTTCTCCTAGTATTCTCGGTGATATTGTGATGATGAATTAATAAAATCGGCAACTTTTTTGGCAATATGATCACCCGTCAAACCAAAGAATTCAAATAATTCGGCTGGTTCGCCACTTTCACCAAAGCGGTCCTGAATACCAATACGCAACAGTGGTGTTGGTAACTTTTCGCCCAGCAGTTCAGCCACGGCTCCACCAAAACCGCCAGCAATTTGAGCTTCTTCGGCTGTTACAACTCGCCCCGTACGTTTAGCACTGGCAATAATTGTATCATTATCAAGCGGTTTAATAGTAGGGACGTGAACGACTTCGGCATTAATTCCCTGCTCGGCCAAAATTTTAGCAGCTACCAGCAATTGATAAGTCATAACACCAGTACCCATCAAACTAACATCAGTGCCTTCGCGCAAAATATAAGCCTGCCCAATTTCAAATGGAGATTCGGGCGTACTAATAATTGGCGTTTTAACACGGGCCAAACGAATATAACTTGGCTTGCCGTTTTCGGCAATTGCCCGTGTTGCCTTTTCGGCTTCGATAGCATCGCCGGGTACAACAATAACCATGTTTGGGATAACGCGCATAATTGCAATGTCTTCCAGCATTTGGTGAGTTGCACCATCAGGACCGACGCCAATACCAGCATGACCACCGACAATTTTAACCGGTTGATCATTAATCGCAGCTGTCGTTTTGATTTGCTCCCAGTTGCGTCCTGGGTTAAAAGCAGCATAACTAGCGGCAAATGGAATTTTGCCAGCCAGGGCCAAGCCGCTGGCAACAGCAACTAAGTTTTGCTCGGCAATACCAGTTTGAATAAATCTGTCCGGAAAGGCTTCACGAAATATATGGACCTGAACACTTTCGGTTAAATCGGCACACAGTGCAACAACTTGGTCGTTGGCTTCGCCAGCAGCTTTCAAACCACGGCCAAAACCACCCCTAATTGTATCTTGGGCAACATCATCGTTTAAGACATTTGGGTTAATTAGATAATCGCTCATAATTAAAATTCTCCTGATGTAATTTGGCTATCAACGACTTGTAATTTTTCTAACGCCTGTTTGGCCTGATCGGCAGTTGGCGGTACACCGTGCCATTTGTAATCGTACTCAATAAAGTCAACACCTTTACCTGGAATCGTGTGAGCAATAATCATGCATGGTCGATTAGTAATGGCTTTGGCGGTATTAACGGCATCAATAATGCTTTCAATATTATTGCCATCAATATCAATCACGTACCAACCAAACGATTCCCATTTGCCACGCAAATCTTCTAGTGGCATGACATCTTCGGTGTTGCCGTCAATTTGAATATTGTTACGATCGATAAAACAGATTAGTTGTGATAGTTTATACTTGCCAGCAAACATAGCCGCTTCCCAAACGTTGCCTTCGTCCAATTCGCCGTCGCCCATAATTGTATAAACAAAACGATGCTTTTGATTATCTAGATATTGAAAAGCGTAGGCAACTCCGGCGGCTTGTGACAACCCACTACCTAGTGGACCGCTAGTCGTTTCAAGTCCTGGTAGCATTGTTCGTTCAGGGTGACCTTGCAGACGACTGCCTAATTTACGTAGTGTCATAAGTTCTGATTTTTCAAAAAAGCCAGCTTCGGCCATGGCCGCATATTGAATTGGCACTGTATGCCCATTACTAAGGAAAAATATATCGCGTTCAGACCAGTCAGGATTTTTGGGGTCAATATTCAAGATATTAAAATATAAGGCTGCTAAAATATCAGCCATACCTAACGCACCAGCCGTATGTCCGCTGCCGGCTGCCTGCAACATCCGGATAACGTCTTGGCGCAAACTATTAGCTTTGTGTTCGAGTTCAGATAATGTTAATTTATCACCCACCATGACTAAATAACTCCTTGTTTATTAATTTCACGCACCAGGGCTGCATAAACTTCATCTGGGTTGTCGGCTTTATTAACCGCTCCGCCAGTATTAAGTACATTTACACCACCTTGAGCCAAAGTAAAAGCATTGTCAACACTAACACCACCGTCCCAACCAATTTCAACAGTTGGATTGATAGCTTTAATCAGACGAACTTTTTCAAGTTGCATTAAACTAGCTGTACCGCCGTAGTGGCCTAAATCACCCGAAAAGACCAACACGTGGTCAGCCGCTTTAATTTCTTCGGCTACTGTCGCTGGAACGGTCGGCTTTAATAACGCTAAACCGGCTTTGATACCGGCTTTTTTAATTTTTTCAAAGACAGGCAAGAGATTTACATCTGTTTCAGCATGAAAGGTAATCAAATTTGGCTTTAATGCAATCAGTTGATCAACATAATCTAAAGGATGAGATACCATAGCGTGGATATCAACCGTCCACTCTTGCGGCCACCATAATTTTGATGGTTCAACCATAAAAACAGGCGCAAACTCACCATCACTAACATCGACATGGACGCGCTTGGCAAACGATTTTAATCTTTCGATTGATTCACGATATTGGTCTTCAGTTTCAACTGTGATAGCTGGCGCAATCTCACTCATTTTTTAAAACTCATCAATCTGCGCATTGCGACGCTTAAACCTGGCAGCGCCAGCAAATGGCGTATTTAACCAAGTCTCCAAAATTCCCTGCCATGCCGTATCGTCATTTTCCAAAACTCGCGATGGCAAACATAACATATTGCTGTCATTGTCATTACGTGTCATTTTAGCTTCATAGGCATCCCAAATTACGCTAGCCCGAATGCCACGAAAACGGTTGGCTGCCATAGCCATTCCTTGACCGCCTCCACAAAGTAAAATACCGCGTGTATCATCTTCGGTACTACCAATAATCTTAATAGCTGTTTGTTGAGCAAACTCTGGAAAGTCATCATTTGGATCTAATGCTTTATCACCAACATCTTCAACGTCATAGCCGTGTTTTACTAAATATGCAAAAACTTTTTCTTTCAAATGAAAGCCCATATGGTCGCTACCAATAAATATCTTCATACTTAAAGTATAAGCTTTATATGGTTAAATATGCAAGCTTCGACCAGTATCGGCCACGATTTCAACCAAGCGATTACTGTATCCCCATTCATTGTCATACCAAACCATAATTTTTGCCAAGTTTCCGCCAACTAATTTGGTTAGCGGCAAGTCAACAACACCAGAATAACTATTGCCAATAAAGTCACGGCTGACCAGTGGATCACTATTAACGCCCAAGATTCCCTGATAAAATGGTTCGTCAGCTGATTTTGAAATCAAGGCATTAATTTCATCGACTGTCGTACTACGCCCCAGCAAAACCGTAACATCAGCTAGCGATACTACGGCGGTTGGTATGCGTAAGCTTAAACCATCAAATTTTTCAATCAATTGAGGCAATACCTTTTGAATTGACGATATTGCGCCAGTACTAGAAGGAATAATATTTTCAGCTGCACTGCGACCATCACGTAAATTATTTGAAGGCTTATCAACCAATGACTGGTTAGATGTATAACTGTGAATCGTTGTCAGTAGTGATTTTTGAACACCGAATTCGCCATCCAAAATCGCCAGCAACGCACCAATCGCGTTTGTCGTCGGACTAGCGCAACTAATGATTGGGCTGTTATTATCAGAATTATCTTCATTAACACCTAAGACAACCGTACTAACAGACTCGTCAGTATTTGGACCACTAATCACAACTCGCTTGGCACCAGCTGTTAAATGACGCTGAGCATCAGATTGTGACGTAAAGTAACCAGTCGATTCAACGACAACTTCAACCCCTAATTCACCCCAAGGAATATTCAGTGGTTCACCTTGGCGTAAAACTTTAATGTTTTTGCCGTTTACAATAATTCCATCGTCACTTAATTTAACTTCATGGTGGTAAGTACCATAATTACTGTCATGCTGCAACAAATATGCCAGTGTTTTAAAGTCGGCAATATCGTTAATAGCCACAATCTCGATATCACTACGTTCAAACGCAATCTTGAAAACATCGCGACCGATGCGACCAAAACCATTGATACCGATTTTTGTCTGTCCCATTACACCCCACTCCTTTATAAGCACTAGCTTATCATATATCATCAGTATACTCTACAGACTAATTTATGCAAAATGGCGTATAATGATAACACCATGGAGAAGAGTGAATTAATTAGACACGCCAAACCATTTTACAGCGAGGAGCAAATCCTTGAACTTGAGACTGCTATTGATCTAGCGACTAGTGCTCACATTCACCAAAAACGCAAAAGCGGCGAACCATATATTAATCACCCAATGCTAGTAGCTGACACCTTAGTCTCGTGGGGTATGGACATCGACAGCGTATTGGCTGGAATTTTACACGACACCGTCGAAGATACCGATGTTACACTCGAACAGATTGAGAATTTATTTGGACGCGATGTTGCCTTTTTGGTGGATGGCGTCACAAAAGTGTCACAGGCGCGCGCTGGTATGCAAGATTTGGTTAATTACTTACCTCAGACCAAAGATAACTTGTCAAAATTGTTAATTGCCGTTGGTCAGGACATCCGTGTACTGATTATCAAATTGGCCGACCGCTTACATAATATGTCGACTTTGCAGTACATGCCTCGCGATAAACAATTAAAGATTGCCCGCGAATCGCTAGAGGTCTTTGGACCAATGGCTGATAAATTAGGTATGGGCCGAGTCCGAGTTGAAATCGAAGAAATGGCTTTTAGCTATTTGAATCCACCTGAATATAAACGTCTAAAAATATTGTTGAAAAAGCGCCTCGGTAAAAGTACTCGCAAATTAGGTGAGGTCAAGATTGAAGTTGCTAACGAATTAAAACAATATAATATCAAAGCCGAGATTAACGGCCGCGTCAAAAGTGTCTATAGTCTGTTTCGCAAACTAGCCAAAGTTGACGGCAATATTGATGATATTTACGATTTAATGGCACTGCGCATCATCGTCGATAAAAAGGAAGATTGCTATATTGTCCTGGGAATTCTTCATGGCATGTACAAACCAATGATTAATCGCATCAAAGACTATATCGCTACCCCAAAACCTAACGGTTATCAAAGTTTACACACCACCGTTATTACCCGCAATAAGCAGATTGTTGAGTTTCAAATTCGTACCTACGAAATGCACGATTACGCCGAACGTGGACTGGCCGCCAGTTTTCAATATAACGAACAAAAGACGTCCAAAGATTACGTCAAAAAACGCAAAAGCTCAACCCTGCCAAGTAACATGCAGTGGATATCACAATTGCAAGAAGTTGTCGCCAAACTGAAGAATAACGAAGAAATTTCGGCAGATCAATTGAATATCGATTTGTTTGGTAATCGTATTTTCGTTCATTCTCCCAAAGGTGATATTTATAACCTACCTGAAGGCGCACTACCACTGGATTTTGCCTATTTAGTCCATAGTGACATCGGCAAACATGCTTACAGTTTTCGCGTTAATGGTAAAATGCATCCGTTTGATAAACCACTACAAAACGGCGACATCGTTGAAGTAGTGACGCGCAAATTATCACTACCAAAACAAGCTTGGAAAGATTTAGTCACCACCACTCACGCTCGTAATAAACTTCGCGGACAATTATCACAGACTGATTTAACACAAATATTCACCAATGCTGGTAATATTATTCGCTTAAAAGCCAGCCAGCGAAAAAAATAATTATTTACGTTGCTGAATCTTTAATTTAATCTTATTCCGAATTTCGTTAATATGAATATAATTTTCTAACATCGCATAAGCTATAACTGCATACGCCGCCACCCAAAGCAAATCGTTATAAGTATAGGGTTTTATGTCTGCTAAAATTTGTTCACCAAAAATGTCATAATATGTTATGTCTGCTATCAAAAATATAAAGAAACCAGCAGTCATAGTCACCCAAAATGATGCCAGCTTGCCACCCTTATATTCTCTGGCCACTAATATCATCAGCATTGAACCAACTAATAAAGTTAAGTCACCCACTCCAAAGCCCACACTAACCATATTCGTTGCAATATCCGCACTAGGATCATAGACTAGGTATACACAAAAATATCCTACGATAATCGTCAGTATAATGGATGCTAATAGTACTATGGCTAAAAGTGATTTATTAACCTGTTTTAACTTAATTTCGGCCGCGACATAACCCTGATAGATACCAGCACCAACAGCAAGATAACCTATTAATGAAACAACTTCAAGCAATGAAGGAGCAAGACTGGCACTTGTAATAAAGTTATCTGACACATACGCCATGCTTTCAGACACCCCCCAACAAAATAATCCGTCAGCTATTAGAATCATCGCTCGGCCATTTGCATTATTGAATCTGTATATCCTTGAGGTGTATAACCCGATCAAGGCAGCTCCGACTGGAAAAATCATGTACAGGGTATATATTGGAAGCGGCTGTATTTTCGGATTCAAAATATATACAACCGAAATAATCAGAAAACTAAATAGGAATATAATCGGTCGAATAATCGATCGAGTTTTCATACAGCTAAATTTTTCATAATCTTACTGATTTCTGCTTTAGCTTTTTCTTCACCAACATAATCTACCATGATTTCACTGAGTGAATTTGTAATGACATCATCCGGTTCGCCAGAAAAGAATTGGCCATATACTTCAGCCGTGCTTTGACCGAAATACTTTGAAATCAGATTCAAAGCTACTGTCTGTAATTTTGATGTTTGCTCCATATTTATATATTATATTGGAGTTATAAGAATAAGCAACTAAAAGTCAGACTTTATATACCACCAAATAAATATGTTTATTAAAAAATATTTTATCAGATTATATACGTTGTTGGAGTTTTAACTTAATCTTATTCTGGACCTCAGAAATATGAAGATAATTATCTATCATTCCGTAAGCTGGCAATAGATAGCCTGCTATCCATAGTAAATCAATATAGGTATATGGTTTAATATCATTCAAAAACTGTTCGCCGTATATTGCGTACACTATATCTGCTACTAAAACTAGCAAAAAACCTAAAGCCATAACTCCCCACAATAATGCCAGCTTTCCACCTTTATATTCACTAGCTACCAAAATCGCAAGCAACGAAAGAATAATCATAACTAAATCACCCAGCCCATAACCTATATTGACGATATTTGCTATTGGCTCTGCAGTCGACTCGTAAGCTTTAAATAAGATAAAATATACTACCAAACCCGTAAGAACAAGCGATGTCAATAATACCGTGTACAAAAGTGATTTATTAACAGTATTTAGTTTAACTCTTGCTACGACAAAACCATGATAGATGCCTGCGCCAAAAAAAGGATAAGCTAACAGAAAAAAGACATCGGCCAGCGACGGAGAAGTGATGCCACCCTCGATAAGCCTATTCGATATATACCAAATAGCTTCAGCCACTGCCCAACATACAAATCCAGCAGTTATTAGAATGAGCGCCCGGCCAATAGCACTTTTAGAACCGTAAGCCCGTGAGGTATATAGACCAATCAAGGCAGCTGCAACCGAAAAGATAAAACTTAATGACTGAATCTGAGGACCCAATACACTTGGACTAAATATGTAAATAGCCGAAACAACCAAAGAAATTACTAAGAAAATAATAGTAATCGGTTTGATTTTCATAAAGCCGATTGCTCCACAATCTTATTAATTTCGTAGGTGGCTTTTTATTGTCCAATATAATCAACCATGATTTCATTGATTGAAGTTATGATGACACTGTCTGGTT
>CAIUKF010000003.1 GCA_903899655.1 uncultured bacterium | reverse complement strand
AGCAATTGCATTGCAATTGCTCTCGCTTTTGGTAGGTTAGGGTTGATAGAATAGGCCATAGCAGGTCTCCTTCTTTGTTTAGTTAGTACTTACAGTTTAGGATACCTGCTTTTATGTTGCAAAGGTTGTGAGTTACTACGCTACTATTTACTATCTACTACTTTAATGCTAAAATAACACCATAACAATCAATGTTGGGAGGTGCCGATAATATCGGGCCGTTATTACCACAGAAAGGGTTCACTAATAATGACCAAAAAATCAGACCTGTTGGCAAGTGCCGCAGAACTAAAATTAGAAGTAACAGATAAAAACACAATCGCCGAGATTGAAGCAGCTATTACAGCTGCAACACCAGCCGAAGTTATTGCTGAAGCACCTGTTCACGAAGTAAAAATCACTAAATCTGGCAAACGCAGCGAAAAAGCTATCCGCGAAGCCGAAGAAATCGCTGAAAAAGAAGCTCGCAAAGCTGCCGGCGACACAACTCCTCAATCTGACGAAGCTGCCGCTAACGTCAAAAAAGGACCAAAGCCAGTTACTCGTCCACTGTTAGAGCGCCGTGGCAAAAACTACCGCAAAGCCGCATTACTAGTAGACAAAGTAACTGTTTACACACTTGCTGACGCCTTGGAACTTGCTACCAAAACTAACCCAAGCAAATTCGACGCCAGCGTTGAAGTTCACGTTCGCATGGGTGTTGACCCACGCCAAGCTGACCAAAACGTCCGCGCAACCGTATCACTACCAAACGGTACTGGTAAAACTATCCGCGTCGCCGTATTCGCACCTGACACTGAACACGCTGCTGCTAAAAAAGCTGGCGCTGACATCGTTGGTGACGAAACCTTCCTAAAACAACTAGACAAACAAGAAATCAACTTTGATATCTTGATTGCAACTCCTGGTTACATGCCAAAACTTGGTAAATATGCTCGTCTGTTGGGACCACGCGGTTTGATGCCAAACCCTAAAAGTGGATCAGTTGCTGCTAACGTCGCTAAAGCCGTTACAGAAGCCAAAGCTGGTAAAGTTGAATACCGCGTCGACAAGCAAGCTATCGTTCACCTAAGCATCGGTAAAGTATCATTTGGTGGTGCTAAACTACTTGAAAACGCCAATGCCTTTTTTGACAGCCTAAAAGCTCAAAAACCATCAGGCATGAAAGGTGTTTACATCAAAACAACTTCAATCAGCACCTCACAAGGTCCAAGCATTAAAGTTGAAAACATCGCTAACTAATAATTAGCTATTGGAATTTGGCTATTAGAATATAGCAGTAAATGGCTATTGGCTATTGGCGTTATTGGAATTTGCCATATTCCATATTCCAATAGCTATATTCCACTTCCTGCCATTTCCCAGCCCCCATACCCAATTTCCGATGCATAGTGCATAATTAATACATGAATATAACTAAAGCAATTATTCCCGTGGCGGGATGGGGAACCAGACGCCTGCCAATCACCAAAGCTGTCGAAAAATGTATGTTACCAATCGGCAATCGACCAGTTGTCGATTACGTCGTCCAAGATTGTATCAAAGCCGGCATTACCGACATTTACTTTGTCGTCGGCGAACAAAGCACCCAACTACGCGATTATTACCGATCAAACATCGATTTAAACGATTATTTGCGTCGTAATGGCAAAGAAAATCTGTTGCCACTAGTTACACCACCGAAAATTAAATTTCATTACATAACCCAGTCCAGTTATGCCAAATATGGAACAGCGATTCCAGTTAGTTTAGTAGTGCCACTGTTAAACATTGGCGAATCAGCCGTCGTTTTGATGGGTGATGACTGCATTTACAGCAAGGACGAAACATCAGAAGTCGCGCGATTAATACAGGCCGCTGGTAACGATTCGTCAATGCTGGGCACGATTGTTCCGCACAACGACGTATCAAAATATGGCGTACTAGAAACCAATCAAAATGGCGAATTTGTCAGAATTGTCGAAAAACCTGCCGTCGACGACGCACCCAGTGACATGATTAACGTCAGCAAATATGTCTTAAATTACACGGCCCTAAAAATCATCGAAAAGTACGCCCAAACAGATAAAACTAGTGGCGAATATTATATTACTGATCCAATAAATGAATATATAACTGGCGGTGGACGCTTAAAAGTCGTCGAAACCGCCGGCCAATATCTGGACAGCGGCACCGTCGAAGGCTGGCTGCATGCTAATCAGGTTGTGATTGGGGATATGTCAAGGTAGGGGGTGGTAAATAGGAAATGGGGATTAGGGAAATCTCAAGAATATATAATGAGGTTACTAACTCTTCGAGTAAACTACAAATGAATAATCGTACTTATTTTTATCATTAGCTGCGTGATTGTCGCGCGATTCGATGTGCCAATCATTTGTAAGAATTGGAAAGTAAGTATCACCGACTAAATCGGCATTAATTTCGGTTGCCAGAATCTTATCAGCGCTGGAAACAGATTGTTCGTATATCTGACCGCCACCAATTACATAAATATCTTTACCAGATTCAGCCTTAGCAAAGGCCTCTTCTAAACCATGAACAACCGTAATACCATCAATTTCTAGTGGTTGCCGAGTAATGACAATATTTTGGCGATTTGGTAGCGGCTTGCCGATTGATTCAAAAGTTTTTCGGCCCATAATAACGACGTTCCCCGTCGTCAGTTCGCGAAAATGGCGCATATCGGCCGCCATTTGACCTTGCCACAACAGGGTATTATTAGCCCCAATTAGACGGTTTTTATCGTAGGCGACAATAATATACTTCATTAATACAATGATAACACAACGATTTATAGAAGAATGTTAGAAACACTACTATTCATTTACAAATTCATAAATAAACGTCATAATGTATGATATTACAAATAAGGGAGTGTACTAATTATGGCAACTGAACCTCAACCAGCTGACGGCTACTACGATGAAGGTGTAACTGCACCAAAAGAAGATTTCGATCTTAGTTTTCTTGACGAAGATGAGTCCAAAACAGAATAAGATACGAGTCGCTCTCGTTGTCCCACATATATTTTTACACCGCGACATTATATCGAATGTTATTTTTTCACCTGGCACTTTAGCCTTAGAACTAGCAAAGGGTTTATTACAACACGACGTTGACGTGACATTATTTACCCCCGGCCCAATTGATACGGTCGTGCCAAATATTAATGCCGACATGTCATATTTTGAAGCCGAATTAGCGGCCCGCGGCGACACTTATATTGATCTACTTAAAAAGCATCCGTTTATCTTTGTTTCGCTGGCCCGACAGGTTCAATCTGAACTGATATCACAGGCATACCAACGTGCCAACAACGACGAATTTGATTTGGTACATATTTACACT
This sequence comes from uncultured bacterium, assembly GCA_903899655.1. Taxonomy (GTDB): domain Bacteria; phylum Patescibacteriota; class Saccharimonadia; order Saccharimonadales; family Saccharimonadaceae; genus UBA1547. The sequence continues at coordinate 11,688 of CAIUKF010000003.1, read as the reverse complement.
AATGAAGAAGACATCGCCCTGCCATTTGCTGTATTTTGCAAAAAACCAGTCGTGTTTACTCATCACGATCCATTTAATTTTATGGCCAGATATAAGAGTGTGTTTCCTAAATATTCACAGCTTAATTGGCTGTCATTGTCACTGTCACAACGAAAAACCATGCCCCAAGGCACCAATTGGGTAGAAAATATCTATCACGGGCTGAACCCTGATGATTTTACGCCTTTTACAGACACCAATGAACGTGATTACATTGCATTTTTGGGACGAATTGTTCAACCCAAAGGATTACATTTAGCAATTGAAGCAGTCAATATTTACAACCAAACAGCCGCCAAACCATTAAAATTAAAAATCGCCGGCAAACACTATTCTGACACCGAAAAAGACACCTATTGGCAAAAACAAATACAGCCAAAATTGAGCGATACCATAGAATACGTCGGCTTCATATCAGATTTAAAGCAAAAAAATGAGTTTTTAGGTAACGCCAAAGCCTTAATTATGCCTTCTACTTTTGATGAACCATTCGGAATGGTCATGATTGAATCACTGGCCAGCGGAACGCCAATTATTGGACTTGCAAGTGGCGCAATACCAGAGACTATTACAAAGACAAACGGTATTTTAGTTGATAAATCCGAATCGGACACCGAAACAGCGCAAAAGTTAAGTCAAGCCATCGCCAACATTAACTCAATCGACCGTCAAACTTGTCGCAACGACTTTGAAGCCAGATTCACACTCGACCAAATGTGCAAAAAACACGCTGATACATACCGTAAACTTATAAAATAACAAGCGGGGCTTTGATATGCGGGTGAGCCTCGTACCCAGTCAGCTCAAAGTTATCAATTGTAAAACTATCAATATCATCTACATCACCAACAATCGACAGCCGAGGAAACTTCATAGGAACCCTTTTCAGTTGCTCTGCAGCCTGTTCAAGGTGATTTGTATACAAATGCGCGTTACCAATCGAAACAACCAATTCACGAGCTTCTAGACCAGTTACCTTAGCTAGCATTTGCAATAACATCGCATATTGAGCAATATTAAACGGCAATCCCAAAAAGACATCTGATGATCGCTGGTAAAGCAACATTTTTAATTTACCTTTGGTAACATCCAAATGAAACATCGTGTGACAAGGTGGCAATCGCATTTCGGTCAAATCGGCTGGATTCCAAGCGCTAACAATAATTGCTTTTGAATTAGGGTTATCTTTGATTTGATTAATCGCCCAAGCTAATTGGTCAATTTCGCCACCGTGTGGGTTTTGCCAATGTCGCCACTGAACACCATATACCGGCCCTAAATTTAAATCCTTATCAGCAAATTCATCCCAATAATGTATCTTGTTGTCTTGCAAAACTTTAATATTTGACGACCCTGAAACGAACCACAGCAATTCGTTAGCAAGAATTTTAAACGGCATCTTTTTGGTAGTCAGCAACGGAAACCCATAACGCAAATCAAACTTCATCTGATAACCAAAAATTGACCTAACAGGATGAACGCCGCGCGATGGTTTTGTTTTGCCATCTTTTAATATGGTTTCGAGTAGTTTCAGGTATTGGTATTCGGGATGCATAATTATTCAGTCTCCATATCTAATATATCATTCGTAATAACATGACGACGAACAGTTTTGCCGGCCTTTTCTAATAATTTAACGGCGTAACCATCAGAGTGGTCAAGTGAGTAAACAATCTCGGAAATACCAGTCTCGCACAACATCCGCGCGCAATTCGGACAGGGCAACAATTCAATAAAAAGCGTCTTGTCGTCTAGGTTTTTACCGTCTATCGCCATCAAAATCTCGGCATGAACCGTATCGTAATACGTCAAATCACCAGGCATTGCACAATGCTTTTCGCGTTGTGCTCCATAATGCCAAGCAAAAGTTCGATAAGGAACGGTTTTGTTGTAATAAGTCTTGATAATCTTGTAACCATCTTTGACTTTCTCGGCCAAAGCAACACCAGTCTGAAATGATGTGTCAAATGAATCCCGACGGGCTGCAATCGCAACCGACAGCGCTTCTGCCTCACTCACTACCAGATTTTGATTGATTTTATTATCAATTAGACCAATCGATTTGTCATAACTAATTGCTTCGGCCTCATCAGCAAAAGGCGAAATATATTCAAACGGAATATTATTATTAACTAAACAGTAATATTCTGGTCGCAAATGAAACGAATATTGCCACGACCCATTGACCAATAATACCGATTTAAATTTGGCCGAATTATAAATATCCAGAATGTCTTTTTGCGAACAGTTAAGAATTGTTATTTTGTGGACTGAAGTTGACGAATTAACCTTTGTAATGACATTTTCGATGACTGATTTATCAAGTGTTTTGAATTGTGGCTGATTGTCGTATCCAAATATGTAATTTTCTTTAGATATAGCAACCACGATATTTCCTAGTGGTAAATATTTTTTAATTATTTGCACAAAACGAGCCTGAGACATTTGGCGCGACGGCGCAATAAAAATCGCTTTTAAAGATTTAAGTGGCTTTTTGCTGCCAAACGCCATATCCGACCAGTTTATTTCGTGATTATCCATCCCGTTAGAACTCCTTTCGTAGTTTATCGATGCGAGTAATCATTCGATTTGTTCGCACAGACAATAGGCACAAGAAGGTATGTTGTAGAGTTCTAACGGGATTCATCTTGATACTTCCTTGAAAATCGCTTGGCTAACTTTTCAATATCCGTAATCTTTGATCGATATAATTCAGTATTTTCAATCGGCGTATTTTTTAGTTGTCGATAATTCCAAACATTCAAATCCGGCTCATCAAACGGGATACAGTGAAAATGTAAATGATCGACCGTACTTTGAGCTTCGGCGCCATCTTTTTGAACAATTTGCATACCTTTGATGCCATAAATTTCACGGATCATTTTTTTGGCAATATACATCATCTTGCGCATAGTTTCCCATTCGACAGGTGTTAATTCTTTGACTGAACGAACATGACGACGAGGGATAATCATACAATGCCCGTCGATATAGGCGAACAAAACAATAGTTAAAACAACGCCGTTTTCTTCATAAATAACATATTTATCACGCAAGTCACAAAACACACATTTACCGGTTGACTGCCAGATATCATCATACTTGCCAGTTGTTCTGGCGTCACGATACATTATCTGCTTGTCGCTGGTAGCTTTGTCTGTCATTTACTTCTCTTTTAGTGGATCCTTGCGATATTGCATAAAATCTTTTAAAACTTCGCTTAAATGTCCGCCGATAGCGCGCTGCAAAATTTGAGTCGTCGAAATAGCGGTCGACTGACGATCAACAACAATAACTTCGCCACCATATTTAACAACTGTTTTGTATTCGACTGAGTTTTTGTATTCGTCGGTCCAATCTTCTTTGACGGTAATATATACGTCAGGTTTTAACAAACCCAATGACGGTTGACAACTTGGTTCAGGCAAAATAGTAACAAAATCAACTGATTTTAGAAAAGTCAGCATCTCGGCACGAATTTTTTCATCCAAAATAGGCTTGTTGGGGCCTTTGACTTGTTTAATGGCATTATTGCTGCTGACACCAACAACCAAAACATCACCGCGTTCGCGAGCTTTTTCAAGATATCGACATTGACCAGCATGGATTAAATCCCACGAACCAGCCGTAAAGACAACTTTTTTACCTTTTTCGCGCAATTGTTCGCCTAATGACATTAAATCACTTTGTGAAATCAGCCGTTTTTTCCAACTAGACATATACCCTCAACCTCTCAATAATTGTTACTTATAGAATATCACACCACGCTTGGCTAGTATATCCGCCGTCCGCACATAGTGCTGATTAAGAGATAGCGATTCATAAGGGTTGTGGCGTAAAAATTTATAAAAGTCATACATCAAAAACATTTCGACTAATTTATTACGGTCAATATCATTGCCAATATCCTTATTTTTACCGCGTTTTTGATAGCCCGAATACAAAAAATACTTAACAACCTTGTCGATTGTTTTATATTTGCAATCAACCATCAAAAAGGCGAGTGTTCGCGAAATATCCATAACAGGATGCCCCAAAGCCGTCTTTTCAAAATCCAAAATGCCCGATATTACGTCGCCATCAAACAAAATATTACCGCGCACAAAATCCATATGAAGTGGCTGTTGACCAGATTTTGTTTTATATAATTCAAGTAAATTAATATATCCGTCAAATCGGTCTGATGACACTTTTAAGTTTAGTTTTTGCGCGATCGCATCCGCAACTGTTGGCTGTAAAAAATACTGCTTCATGCGCCCAACAATTTCGATATAATCATCATAAACCGACGGCAACGCAACTAACGGACCGGCAGATAATATAAAGTGCATATTACTCATCGTCGCGCCCAATGTCTTGATTTTTTCCATAGTATACGACTCCCACGGAATCGTTTGTCCAGGCAGATAATCATAGACACCGATGTAAGTTGTAATGTTTTCGTTTTTTAGCGTCAAAGTCCGATTGTCAAACCGCTGACGGGCCGGCAAACCTTGATCTGCCACAAACGCCGAAACTTTATCAGCCCGCGCTATTCGATTAACAATTGCAGCCTCACGTTTATAAAAAGTTACGTTTAACATCCGATTATCTGATGTTAAAACCGGCCATATCTCGTTACGATAACCCTTTTGAAAATCAAAAATACGCTGATATTCAATACCATAAAATTTTAAAACCCGCGGTAACGCCGACTCATACATATTATTTATAGTGTAGTTGGTTAGGTAAAATCGGTAAAGTCGGACCAAATGCTTTATAATATTAAATACAGATAAAAGTGTAAATTGACTGATAAAAAAGGGGATTGCATCATATTAATGGTGTATATGTAAAAATATGGGCGTATACAGTAATATTGAAATCAAACAAGCTATCGCTGACGGTACAATCGTATCTGTTCCGTTTAACGAAAAACACATTGCCGAAGCCAGCCTAGATTTTACGTTGGGTCATTATTATTACAAACAACAACACGACCAAAATACCAGTATTTATAATCCTTTTGACAAAAATGAGGTTGACCGTTATTTCAAAGGCCCATTTGAGGCCGTGCCACATCAAAAGTGGTGCGACCAAAATGAACACGTTTTGTTTGACAATATCCCCGCTGACCATCCTATTATCGTCTTGCAGCCTGGCGAACGCATCTTGAGTCATACACACGAGTTCATTGGTATCAGGGCCCACGGAGGCGCCTGTGAGGTTAAATCACGCAGTACTTGGGCTCGCAACGGTGTTGCTATCTGTGTTGATGCTGGTTGGATTGACCCCGGGTATGTTAATCGTATAACCCTTGAAATTTACAATCTAAACCAATTTGAATCGATTATTTTGCCAGTTGGCGAACGTGTTGGACAATTAATTTTTCATCACACTGGCCCCGTCGAAGGTAAATACAGTGAAGGTCGCGACATGAGTGGTAAATATCAAAGTACATCTGATTTAGATGAATTAATCAGTACTTGGTCACCAAGCCTAATGCTGCCACGATCATTCAAAGACGCCCGAAAACCAGTCGAAGTTATATCAGGACTAGCTGACGGAATAAAATAAAGAGACTAACAACCTAAGCGCCGCCCATGGTCGTCTGGACTTCATCGACGCACACTATTCAATAATCTGATTTATTATGTTTATTCAATCTATTTATCCTATTTATCAGCGTGTTTTACTTGACATATTGTAGTTTTATGCTATTATTAGTAGTACTAATACATTGTATTGGCGTTATTTAATAAATCGGATTATGATGGCAAGCGTCAAATTTAAGAACGCGCTATAAAATAAAATTTGACTAGTTGGGCAACACGCCTGGACGGTCAAAAACAAAAAAAGTATGCGTAAACTAAACAAATTACCTCAATTAGAGGTAGCCACATTATCTCAAACTGAGATAAAAAAACTTCAATCGATCAAAAGGGCGATTGAATCGGTTTGCCAAGATATTGTGGCAAAAGCGACAACAAAATCTTTGAAAGAAATTTATCGCCAGGTTCAGGATGAATTCATCAACGGAAACAAGAGAGAAAACTACAATAAAGTAATTCTCCAAGAGACACTCAACCGAGTATTAGGCGAAAAAAGCCTATATAACCTCGTAGGAGAAAGAATTGGGTTTGAAAGCTCTATTCATTATCAACAAGATAAAGAATAGAGAAATTTGACATTACGTCGCGTACAGGCTTGCTCTCGTCATTACGACGATGAGCGAGCCTAGACTTGACGCTTGCTTATACATCATAATCTGATTTAGCCCTATAAGTTTACCGAATAGGATAGTGCGCTTTGTTTGACATTTCGTCTGTTTATGCTATTATTATATAACTAATATTTGACATATTGGCGTTGTTTAATAAATCGGATTATTTTAGTGTGTGCGCGGTCGACGTATACAATATGTTTTTTATAATTAGTAATTAATAATTCATTTATGAAATACAAATATGATAAAAATGCCAGACATCCCGTGCCTGTTGCAATTATCAATCAGCACATCGTAATTTGTGCCTTAATTGAAAAATACGGTATAAATTACGACAAAAAACGTGCCGAAAATTTGGTAAAAGAGTACAACATAACGTTAAAAAATGCACTGAAAAAGTGCAATGAAACTCTTAGTGTTTTAAACTATATGCGTCAAGAAGCCTTAAAGCCAATTGAAGAGAAAGAATCTGAAGCATATACCAATTACACAAATAGCAGATCAAAGGCGCTACAAACAGCGCTTAACGAATATACTAGAAAAAAATAATGTATAGTATTTCTGAATAAAATATGACGGCGCTCGATTGCGCCGTCGTATAATTCAGTCAAGCCTACTCCCGCGTACACACATTAAAATAATCCGATTTACAAACAAATCTGCACATTAATAAATCAGATTATGATGACGCGTCAAATTTAAGAACGCGATCATTAAATACACTTTGATGTTATGTAAGTTACATGACTTTGAAGTAATATAAATATGAAAAAACTAAACAACAAAAGGGACGAGAAGAAGCTAGTTCGATTAACCGAAAACTTGTATAAACAGATACCAAATCATCTAAAGTGCAAATCTATTCTGGATTATGCAAGAGGTGTTTGGCAGGCAAGCCTGCAGGCTTCAAAAATATACAAGACACAAAAGCAAGTTTCAGCAAAAGACATGGCCACCAAGGACACAAAGATAGCAATATTACTATTGCTATTTGCAAATCAAAAGGGCTATAGATTTAAATTAGCTAAACAGAAAAAACGTTTATTGATCGAATATTAATTTTTAAAGCCTAGTCGGCTTGCTCTCGCCCAATCGGCGATGAGCGAGCCTTCAGGCTTGGCGCGTCTATACATCATAATCTGATTTTACAATCCACATCTGTTGCATTCCGTGAAAACATTTGCTATACTTTTCACAGACAAATACCCAAAGACAGTAGCTGCGTAAAAGCTTAATTCGCTACCGAGGATTATGTAACACATACATTTTTCGATTATAAGTCTTTGGCAGTGCGAGTTCCAAAGACTTTTTTCTTTGTAAGGCGCAACTGTCTAGAACGTTTACAATTTGGTCGAATAGAAAATAAATCAACAACTAAAGGAGAATTTTATGGCCGTATCACGCGATAAAAAGAACACTTTGGTTGCAGAATTAGCTGAATTATTCGCGTCCGCAATAGGTACCGTAGGCGCAGCTTACACCGGCCTTACTGTTGCTGACTTGCAAGAACTTCGCGCCGCTGCCCGTGCTAACAACGTATCAATCAAAGTGGCTAAAAACCGCTTGGTACGAGTTGCCTTGGCTGCCGACAACAAGTTCAAAGCTGCTGACACTAGTCTATTAACAGGTCAATTAGTCTACGCTTTTTCAAGCACCGACGAAGTTGCACCTGCTCAAGTTTTAGCTAAATTCGCTAAATCACACCCAGAATTAAAACTGGTTGCTGGTTTTGACGGATCAGGCGCATCACTTGATACAGCTATGGTCACAGCACTCGCTGAACTACCAACCAAGGATCAACTCCGAGGTCAATTGGTCAGCGTTATTGCAGCTCCACTTACTGGATTCCTTGGCGTTGCCAATGGCGCACAGCGTGGTTTTGCTCAAGTATTGTCACAACGCGTTCAAGCACTCTAATTTTGTAATCACTAAGATGGCTATTGGCTAATGGCTATTAGAATTTGGCATAAATCGCTGAAAACTAATAATTAAGCCATATTCCAATAGCTAAATTCCAAACGCTAAATAATAAAGGGAGAATTAATATCATGGCTGAAGAAATCAAGCTATCTGCTGCACAAGCAAAAATTGTTGACGAACTCAACAAACTATCTGCACTAGAACTATCACAAATCGTAAAACACCTAGAAAACGAATGGGGCGTAAGCGCTGCTGCTCCTGCCGCTGCCGCTGCTGCTGCACCTGCTGGTGAAGCCGCTGCCGCTGCTGACGAAAAGTCAGAATTCACAGTTAAACTAGCTGATGCTGGTTCACAAAAAGTCGCTGTCATCAAAGCTGTTAAAGAAATCACTGGCCTAGGTCTAGGTGAATCAAAAGCTATCGTTGACGGTGCACCTTCAACTGTTAAAGAAAAAGCAACTAAAGAAGAAGCCGCAGCTGCTAAAAAGCTACTTGAAGAAGCTGGCGCAACTGTCGAACTAGTTTAGTTCAGCATTATATTCGACCAAACCAATGTAAATAAGCATAAATACCGCCTGTCACAGGGCGGTATTTTGTTTAGGCAAAATATACAACGTTTTGCGTGTCACATCATATAATTGTGTGGATAAGTATTCGTCAAGCCTCAAAACTGCCACCGGGTACTTCATGGGGGAGCTATTGGAATATGGAATATGGAATATGGCAAATTACAATAACTCCAATAGCCAATAGCCAATAGCTACTAGCTAGGTCTTTGCCACCTTCCAATAGCCATATTCTAATAGCCAGCCAAGACCACCCCGACGAACGTCACCCGCGGTGTGGTTTTGAGGATTGACTAACGGCTGTTGACAAGACCGACAATCATTGGTATATATAAGGTAATATCATCACAAAAATAGACAAAAGGAAATTGCGAGTTACCATGTCTGAATTACCAGAAAAACAAGTAAAAAGATTGTACGCCCTGATTCAAGAGGCGGAAACCAACTTGGCCGCTGCCAAAGAATTATTAATCAGCATCACCGGTGACGATGGCGCTGTTATCACAAAACGCAGCACCAATTTGGAAGAAGCCCGTGGCAAAGTTATCGAAGGCGTCTTTGACGGTCAAAAAATGGCCGGCCCTGATGGCAAAGAATATCCAGTACCAGCTAATTACGCCAGCAAATCTAAATTGGTTGAAGGCGATATCCTTAAACTGACGATTACCGACGACGGCAGCTTTGTTTACAAACAAATCGGCCCAATCGAACGCAAATTGATTATCGGTACACTAGTCCAACACGACGGTGCGTATTACGTTGAAGCCAATGGCCGCGAATACCGCATTTTACTAGCCAGCGTAACTTACTTCCGCATCAACGTTAATGATCAAGTTACAATCATCGTCCCAGCCGACAACCCCGAAGCTGAATGGGCCGCTGTTGAAGCCGCGCTTTAGTTAGCTATTGGCTATTGGCTATTGGCTATTGGCTATTGGCTATTGGCTATTGGCTATTGGCTATTGGAGTAATGGTGATTCGCCATATTCCATATTCCAATAGCCATCTTCCACTTCCCGCCATATTCCAATAGCTAAATTCCAATAGCCACCCAAACCCTTGCATTCTCCAAACATTAGCAGTATATTAATATCATCACATGAGGTGAAAACAAAAAAGCGTAAAAAATACGGCATTATGCGACACAAAAAGTGCGTATAATCAAGTATGAACAAGTGGGAGTAGGGGAGTATAACAATGTCCAAAGCATTGTACCGAAAATATCGCAGCAAATCACTCGATGAAGTGATCGGTCAAAAACATATTACCGATATTTTGTCGCGAGCGATTGCGTCAGGTCGCGTCTCGCATGCCTATTTATTAACCGGACCACGTGGTGTCGGCAAAACTTCTGTTGCCCGAATTTTAGCCCACGAGATTAATGGCCTAAAATACGACGAGGAAAACACAAATTTAGATATTATTGAAATTGATGCCGCCAGTAACAATGGCGTCGAGGACGTCCGCGATTTGCGCGACAAAGTTTCAATTGCCCCAGCCAGCGCCAAACGCAAGATATACATTATCGACGAAGTTCACATGTTGTCCAAGGCGGCCTTTAACGCACTGTTAAAAACTTTGGAAGAACCACCTGAACACGTCGTTTTCATTTTGGCCACGACGAACGTCGAAAAGTTGCCAGCCACGATTATCAGCCGCACGCAACGATTTAGTTTTCGCCCAATCAGCGTCGATGATGCCGTTAAACATTTGGCCAATATTGCCAAACTTGAAAATATTAAAATCGATGACGACGCCCTAAAGTTAATTGCTATTCGCAGCGACGGCAGTTTTCGCGACAGTATTAGTTTACTAGACCAATTATCAAGTTTGGTCGAGCCAAAACAAACTATTACCGCTCAATTAATCGAAGACACTTTGGGCATGGCGCCAACCGAAGTAATCGACCAATTACTAGACGCCGTTGAAATGCGCAATGTATCAAAACTAGTCGAACTACTGAACCAAACATTTAACGATGGCATCAGCAGCAGTATTTTAGTCGCTCAATTAACCGCCAGTATTAGTGGGCGAGTTGCTGAAAAACCTCAGTTATTATCACTACTAGACGGCTTAATTGACGTCGCCAAAAGTCCGCAACCACAATTAAAATTGTTGAGTGTTTTAGGACTGGCGGCACTGCCAAAACAAGTCGTTAAAACAATCGCTTTGGCTGCCCCAGTTTTGGAAGTCAGCGCCTCGATTGCCGAACTGGAAAAAATAGCCAAAACCGACAAACCAGCTGACCATGTCGTCAAACAAATCGCCAGCCGACCAACAACTCCAAAACATGTCGAAAAACCTGCCCCAAAAATTGAAATCGAAACATCAGCAACCAAGGCTGAAGCAGCCGATTTTGACTGGACCAAATTTGTCGAATACGTCCGTCAACATCATGTCGCCCTGTACAGCGTTTTGTCAAAATGTAATTATACGCTGGACGGAAACGACTTAACTTTATATACCAACAGCAACTTTTATAAGAAAAAACTGGATGATACAAAATACAGTCCTTTACTCAATAAATGTTTGCAAGAACTGGGAGTTTATGGACTGGATATCCACACAATTCCCACAGCACCACCGCCAACGGATAGTCAAGCCGCTGCAATAGCTGCTATTATGGGTGGAGGAGAAGAGGTCTCAATAGAGTCCGTGTAAGGCAATGGCAAATAGGGAAGTACCAGTCGGAAAAATTCCACCACAAAATCTTGACGCCGAGAAAAGTTTGCTCGGTGCGGTTTTGATTGACGAAGAAACATTGGCCGACATTTCCGAACACGTCACTGTCAAAGATTTTTACGAAAAACGCCATTCGATTATTTATGGTGGCATGATGCGCCTGTACGAACATCACAAACCTGTCGATTTGTTGACATTGACCGATGAATTAAAGCGCAAAAAAGAACTTGATACTGTTGGCGGATCGGCCTATTTAACTGAACTAACAAATTATGT
>CAIUKF010000002.1 GCA_903899655.1 uncultured bacterium | reverse complement strand
ATAATTGGGATGCAAAAGACGCGCAAGATACTGTATTGAATCAAGCGCGTCTTTTGCTTTTTTGCACTATAGAGTTCGGGTCTATTCACCAGCCTCGGCCGCATCCGCCTCTTCCTTAGTCACATGTACCGTTCCGTGTGGATGTTGAACTGGCGAGTAAATTGAATATACTTTCAAAGCTACATCGCCTGTACTGACCAGATTATGCCAAGTACCAGCTGGCACAACAACAGCATCACTGATACTTGCTGCCCAAGTTTGCAGTTGGTCCTTTGCAGGCCCCATACTAACAGCTGCTTTTCCTTGTTCGATTCGCAAAAATTGATCATGTGTTGGATGAACTTCCAATCCGATATCATGTCCTGGCTCGATAGACATCAAGGTAATTTGTAAATTAACCCCTGTCCACAAAGTCGTCCGATAATTTGTATTTTCAAGTGTTGCGGTTTCAATATTTGTAACCAGCGGTGCTGGTCCGTTATCAATAATTTCTGCCATAATTTATTCCCCCTTATGGTTCTATTATACGCCAGTTGGGGAACAATAAGATACGGCGCTACTTGGACGTAATCTGTTTTTTAGTTATTTTATAGATTTTTAGTGTCCAATACGCCACCCAAACTAACATCAACCCAACAACAGCAAGAATAACTGGTGATGATAAATTTTGATTAAAATTAATCGCTGAATAATTCATACTAAATGTAATATACGTAAATAATAACCCCGTAAATACCGACACACCTGCATTCATCGTACGTATCAAATCATATGCCTGTTGTTGCTGTTTGTCATTAAGCGCCATTAACCACATCGTGCTGGGTATATTTGAATATTGCGGTCGTTTATAAACAAAAACAAACAATGCCAACATAGCGGTCTGTATAAACGGTATCAACAAAACTTGCCAAACAGATTTGTCTGCCCACCCATCCGCCGCGCCACTAATACCAAAGTGAATCGGAATCACCGCTGGCAGTTTATCCCAATAATAAAATGCTATCGCCCAACTGGCTATCGCTAGAATGGCAGTAATTGCAAAAGTAACTTTAAATTTAGTTTTCATAATTTTATCCTTCTGCCTATATTATAACTTAAATTAACTCAGCTATTGGTGATTTTGATTGGCCCTTCCCTGCCATATTCCAATAGCCACATTCCAATAGCCACTCTTCACCTTATAGTTTGATATAATAGCAAATGTACCAAATCACAATCCATTCACGCCCTGGTAGCTCCGTATCATCCGATACGGCCATGTCGGATGACATGGCAGTGGAAATCAAGTATAGTTTTAATAATATGTATTACGTATATTATTTAAAAATGAATAATTGTCAGATATATACTGGTTCGACAAAAGACCTAAAGACAAGAATTAGGTTGCACGAAAGTGGCAATGTGAATACGACCAGTAAATATCTGCCTGTTACTCTGATAGGTTATGAATCATATATCCTAAAATCAGATGCACAGCGCAGAGAAAAATATCTAAAAACTACTGAAGGCAAAAGGTTATTCAGACAACAGTTTAGGGATATTTTGAAACAAATAGCACGCCCTGGTAGCTCAGTGGATAGAGCAGAGGACTTCTAAGCCTAAGGTCGTTGGTTCAATTCCAACCCAGGGTACCAAAATAAAATAACCAGCCCATAGGGTTGGTTATTTTATTTTGATCCTAGGCCGGAATTGAACCAATGACTTTTTGCTACAATATATCCATGCCCCTAACTATCCTAACCTCGGCCCGCACAGACGGATCAATGAAATCGACTAATCCCGACGAGCAATCACAAATTGATCAAAATCGTAAAATTTTTCTAGAAAAAAACGGGGTTAGCCCAAACGACACTACATTAGTTCGATTAGATTACGAGACAAATGATTATTGCCGATATATTTGCGTCGATGACACAGAAAAGGGCGATGGGATTGTCAGCGAATCAACTATTTTGTCTGACGCCCTGATTGTGGCTAATCCAAATCACGCCCTCTTATTGCCACTAGCCGATTGTATTGGTGCTATAATTTACGACCGAAATGCAAATATTTTAATGCTAGCACATCTGGGCCGACACAACCTCGAACAATTTGGTGGCACAAAATGTATTGAATATTTGGTAAATCAATTTGATATAAAACCAGACCAATTGACCGTCTGGCTCAGCCCAGCCGCTGGAAAATCGACTTACCCATTGTTTGCCTTCAATAACCGCGGACTGCACGAAGTCGCAATCGAACAATTAATCGCAGCTGGTATTGATGCAGATAAAATTACCATTTCACCAATCGATTCGTCGACAGATGATAAATATTATTCCCACAGTAATTTTTTACACGGAAAACAAAATGATGACGGACGTTTTGCTGTCATAGCATATTTAAATTAGTCAGCCAAAACTCAATATTATTGATATGATTAAAATATTACATATTGCCTAAAAAGGAAATAAATGGAAAATCAAAATTACCGAATTGCACGAATAATCTTACGAGACGAAACAGGTCGAATACTTATACAACGTCGTAGTTTATCCAAAAAGACCAGTCCCAACAAATGGACCGACTCGGCCAGTGGACATGTCGAAACAGGCGAAACATACGAAGATGCTATTAGGCGCGAAACCAAAGAAGAAATCGGCATCGAGCTTGACGATATTATATATTTAGGCGAAGTAGCAACCAAACATAAACATAATGACACTGACTTAACAATCTTAAACGGAGTCTTCAAGGGCCAAATATCAAGTCAAGTAAAATTCAATCTTGATCCAATCGAAGTTTCGGATGTCCAGTGGACAGATTTAGACACAATAAAATCACAAATCACCAAAAAACCAGACGATTTTTCGCCTGGCTTTAAAAAGATAATTCAATTATATTATTAAATTTTATTTATCACCGACTAATTGTTTAATGCTGGCTTGATCGTCCAAAATTTGTTTGACCTGATCAAGTGAAATATTAACTGTGCTTCCAGCTTCAACTGCACCACTTAGCATCTGTTTAGCAACAGTGTTCTCAACTGCTCGTTGCACAACTCGGCGCATTGGTCTGGCACCCAAACGAGGGTCATAGCCAGTTTCAACAAGATATTTTTTAGCGTCATCATCAACCGTGACACTGACTTTTTGTAAAGCTAAAGTCTTATTCACGCCAGCCAACATCAAATCGACAACTTGTAATAATTCACCCTTACTTAGCGGCCTAAACATCACAATTTCATCAAACCGATTCAAAAATTCTGGCCTAAATTGATTGCTGCTAATCAATTCGTCAACAAATTTTTCTTCAAATTGATCGACATTATAGCCACGGTCAATATATTCCCTGATCCGATCAGCTCCAGCATTACTGGTGGCAATAATAATCGCGTCCCTAAAACTAACTTCACGATTTTTGACATCACGCAATATTCCTTCATCCAGTAATTGAAGTAGTGTCGAAATCACATTTGGATGTGCTTTTTCAATTTCATCCAACAACACTACGCTGAATGGCTGTTTCATTGCCAAGGCCGTCAAACTGTGTGGATTATCTGACCCATCAGCAATTAGACGTGCTGTATCAGCCTCACTGGAATATTCATTCATGTCCAAACGAATAATTCGGTCTTCACCACCAAAATAAACATCAGCTAAAGCCTTTGATAATTCAGTCTTACCAACTCCAGTTGGGCCCAAAAATAAGAAAGTACCGATTGGACGATTCTGACTACGCACACCTGCCCTAGCACGCCTAAGGGCGTCACTGACCACTTGTACTGCTCGCTTTTGATTAATCATGCGTTTATGAATTAATTCTTCCAGATTTAACAATTTTTCGCGTTCATCATCAGATGACGCCACACTGATTTTAATATCCATCGTCTTTTCAATCGCTTGCCTGACTGATTCGGCCGTTACCAAGCCTTCCTTGTTGTAATGAGCCGACGCCTCAAGCAAACTAATCGCCTTGCCTGGCATCGACAAATCATGAACATAACGCTCACTTAAACGATAAGCCTCCAAAAGTGCTTGATACATAAACGTTACATGATGTTGAAATTCGATTAATATGGATCTGTCCTGCATGACAGCAATTGTTTCAGCTTTTGTCGCAGGCGCGACTGAAATTCGATTTAAACTGTTGGCTAATTTTGGATCACGTTTGCTAATTTGCAGATATCGTTGCTCATCCATCGTTAATATCATACGCAAGTTACCCGCCTCAAGAATTGGCAGTAATACATTTGTAATATCAATTGATCCGATTCCCTCTTCAAAAAACAATTGGGCGTTATCCAAACAAATAATTATATTTTTAGATTTGTAGGCTTCCATTAAAATTCTAGGTATCAACTGCTCTAGTTCGCCACGTCCAGGCGCCGAAGCAATCAATGACGACGCATCAAGTATAAATACCTGTCTAAACATCAAACCAGATGGAATATCAGCTGACGCATCTAAAATTCTGGATGCAAAAGTATGAACAACCTGAGTTTTACCGGCCCCATTTGGACCAACTAGCACTGCATTTTGACGTCCTTTATTGCCAAATATTTCTATCAACTGATTTAAGGCCTCTTCATGGGCGACTAACTGATGCAATGACGAATCATAGCCACTAACTTGTTGACTAATGTTCTGACCAAAGCGATTTAATAGCGGTGTCCAACCAAAAGACCAGTCACGCGCAAAACCACCAGTTAACCGAGGTTTTTTTGATTGATCAATTAGATTTCGCAAATAGTTATACCATTTTACGCCGCTAATCAAATCGTCCATGTCTAACTGTAAATGGCTAAGCAATCTGTCTTTATTTGGAGTACAACTGACTATCGCCGCAACCAACACAGTAGCCGATATGTTTAAACTATTCGTCTGCTGATATATCTTCCAGGCCGCCTGCCATATAGCTTGCATATCTTCACTATCATCTGACGTAATATCTTGTAAAAACTTCGAGCTAATACCGAATCTGGCCGACAAAAATTGGCCACCGGTAATTTTACCGACAATTTTGGCGACATCTCGTGGCGACGGTTTTTTTGATAATCGTCCTAAGATATCTGCCGATAAAACATCATCAATATTTTTGGGATTTTTCTTTGGTTTCATATGGTGTAATTCGCCGTTATACCACTCAGTTACCATTGTTGGTATAGCCGCAAAGCCAATAAATACCCAGCCGTAAGATACTCCAACAACCAGCAAATCAGCTCCAATAACCAACAATGCAAAAGTTATCACATATAAAATAATGATTACCGTCGGATTGAATTTCACGCTAATACGGGCCTTTTCGCTGCGCGAACTTCGGTATTTAAAAATTAAGTCATTCATCTTGGAACCCAACCAATCAATGCAATAATTAATCCCATTGCTGGTAAAAATGGCACAACAAACCACAGCGCCAACAAAACAGCGCCAAATATAAACTCAGCAATTAGTATTACCGAGCCAGCAATTATTACCAAACTACGAACAACCGCACCAATCACACGCGAAATTAATCGATCCAAAAAAGCCTGAAATTTGACATTAATTGGGCCATCAATACTGCCCGCCGATATTTGCTTGTACGGCGCAAAAAGCGACAACAATAATGATCTAATCGAAAAGAAATCAGCCGAAGCTGTCAATCTGTCTTGAATCATCTGTAAACGACTAAGCCAGCCATTGCCGTACCACCATGACAATATACCCACTAAAAACATATCACTATTATATCAGATTATTGGCCCAATATAACTGCTTACGTTATAATAGATTATATGTCCAAGCCCCTTATCACAATTCTCGGTAAAGCCGTTCGGCAAGTCGCCAAATTACGCGGCGGCGGATCAGCCTTACCGGGTTTAGTCGTGGAACGAATTGACCCAAATTTTATTAAACATACTCTTGCTTCATTACCACTTGGAGTCGTCGTTATCAGTGGTACCAACGGCAAAACAACTACCACTAAAATGGTGGTCGAATTACTTGAAAGCCAAGGATTAAAAGTCTTTACTAATCGTACCGGCAGCAACTTTACGCGTGGCGTAGCCGCCGCCCTTTTAGGTGATATAAATATCAAAGGTGAACTCGATGCCGATATTGCGGTATTAGAACTTGACGAAGCTCATGCCGTCCATTTTGTCGATCAAATACCACCAAAATACAGCCTAATCTTAAATGTCATGCGCGACCAATTAGACCGATTTGGTGAAATCGATCATACCGCCAATATGCTACGACACATCGCTAACGCTACAACCGATACCGTCGTCTTAAACCGTGAAGACACATTAATTGCCGGCATTGCCAAATCGCTTAATCACCAAAAAGTTCATTTTTTTGGCCTTGATGATAATTTGTTGTCGACTTTCCCTAGCGACAATAATTTACACTCAAAATCAAAAAAATCTAAAACCAACATAAAGGCTGACGTAATATTATTTAAATCGTCCAAAAATTATGCCACTTTTACAATTGATAGTAAAAATATCAGGACAAAACTAAAATTAACTGGCGTATACAACGTATTTAATGCTGCGGCTGCCCTGGCATTAGTCCGCGCCATCGTCGGCCCACAAATTAATCAAACAAAATTAATCAACGCCCTATCACAAGTTACGCCGGCATTTGGTCGTGGCGAAACAATTATCGTCAACAATCAACCGCTCGATTTAGTATTGGTCAAAAACCCATCTGGTTTTCGTCTTGGACTTCAGTCGTTCGACCCTTCTGGATACGCCACAATGATAGCTATCAATGACAATTACGCCGATGGTCGCGACATGTCATGGCTATGGGATGTTGATTTTACCAGCCTGCAATCAGTCGCCGAAGTATCAGGCATTCGTGCCTATGACATGGCACTACGATTACAATATGACGAAGTCACAGTTAAAAGTGTTCAAGTAAACCTTAAAAAAGCGCTAAAACATTTTATAGACACCAACAACAATCAACCAAAACGCATCTATTGCACCTATACTGCCATGCTATCAATTCGCCGTGATTTATCTAAAATAGCCAAAGTTGAGGTAATAAAATGAGCGACAAAATAATTCGAATCTTACACCTGTACTCTAACGACATGAATATTTATGGCGATCGAGGCAATATTTTAGTGATAAAACGTCGATTGCAATGGTATGGATATACACCCGAAATCGTTGAGTATAATCCTGGCGATAAATTCCCTGACAACATCAACATCGTCGTCGGCGGTGGCGGACAAGACAGTGGCCAAAATAAAATTCAAAAAGATTTACTGTCAATTGGTCCAAAACTGATTGAACTTGCCAATACAGGTACGCCAATGTTAGTCATATGTGGTCTGTATCAGTTATTTGGCAAATTTTTCAAAACTTCATCCGGCGAAATTATCGAAGGCATCGGACTACTAAACATCGAAACTTTTGGTAAATCCGAACGTCTAATTGGCAACATCGTCACCCACAGCCAACAATTTGGTGACATTATTGGTTACGAAAACCACAGCGGTCAAACATTTTTAGGCAACAACGTTAGTCCGCTAGGCCAAGTCCGCCTAGGCGCTGGCAACAACGCTACCGACATCAGCGAAGGCGTCATCTATAAAAATGTAATTGGTAGTTATTTGCATGGTTCATTATTGCCTAAAAATCCAGCCATTGCCGACTTTCTAATTAAAACAGCCGTTATCAACAGATACGGTAAATTCAAAACTATTAATATTGATAACCATTTCACCGATTTAGCGCGTCAAACCGCTCTAAAAAGGCCTAGATAGTTAAAAGTAAACGAAAGGATAAATATGTTCGAACAAATACAATCAGCCCTAGCCAGCTTTGGTGGCACCTGGAAAGATAAAAAAGGAATTAATGAATTTACGGCCATAATCGCCGAGCGTAAGGCATTCTTATCTACCAAAAAGTTAACCTATTCGGCGCGAATAAAAATTGACGACACAGCCAAGATAGTAAATTTTTCAGAGATGCTAATTGAAGCTGGATCAGGCTTATCATCTGGCGGCGACTTTGATGGCGGCATTAGTCCAGGATTTGGTTTTAAAACTGAAACCTTCAATACACTAAAAGGTGGACGCGAAGGTAACATTGCCGAACAATCAAATCTGTTTAGCCAAAAATTTGAATATAAATTCGACTACAAAGAAATCAGGTCAAAAATCGAATCAGCCGCCGAAGCAGCTGGTTACAAATTACAATATCAAATTCTACCAGTTAAATAGAGAAAACTGCTGGGACGTACGGTTCTTTTTGGTTTAGTATCTCTTTTTCAACAGCTAAATCATTTGCCACATAAGGCATGTCAAGATAATGACGCAGCTCTAGGCCACTAAGTGCAGTAATAAAATGAGAAAACATATCGTGTCTCTTTTGCTCGCCATTATTATTACCACCAACTTTATTGCCTAATACCATAATGTCGTTCTCAACTGCATCAGAATAACTCTTTAATTTACCTTTGTTGTTTACTGCTTCAGGAAAATATCCTTCGTCGAACAACTGGTTCATTAAATAATAATCAAAACCCTGACTTGGTTTATTAGGTTTAAACTTCATTACACTATCGTAATTAACGCAAAGACGATCGGCTATCTTAAATAATTCAATAGCCTTATCAAAGCCAGCATCCCTTCTTGTCCTACGCTCAAATCCACTATCATACTTTTGAGAAATTTCCGAAGCCTGCTTAAAGATTTGCTCAACAAATTCATCTTGATTATCATTGCCGCTTTCATTATCAAACCTAAAAATCTCATATTTCAGATATGAGACTAAGCTATGACACTTAGATTCTCCAGTAGCATCGACTACTATCATTGCACTTGAATTAGATTCTAGCTCTTCTTGTTTACTAAATGGATGCTTTTCGTTGTTCATATGCCATTATGATAACATACCATAAGTATTATGTCAACTATGTGTTATTATACTATTTTATAAATTGCTTCAGGTCTTTCAACACCTGTTCACCATGCCCTAACGGCGTAACTCGGCCATATTCTTTGACGATGCGACCTTTGGGGTTGATAATGAAGGTTTTGCGCAATATTCCTTCACGGCCAAACTGTTTTTTACCCCAGGCGCCATAAGCATCCATAACGGCGTGGTCAGCATCTGTTAATAACATAAAATTTATACTATGTTTGACGATAAATTTACTGTGCGAATGAGCATTATCGCGACTGACACCAACAACTTCGGCTCCAAGCGCAACTAAATCATCACGTGCATCACGTAGACTACAGGCTTCGATTGTACAGCCAGGCGTTTCATCTTTGGGATAAAAATATAATATCAGCCATTTATGTTTATAGTCATGAAGTGAATGTAGCTTGCCTGTTTCGTCAGGTAGTGTGAAGTCTGGCGCAATTGACATCAACTTCTTCATAACCTAATTATACTCTTGTTTATAATTATGCGTCAAAATAATTACTGAGTAATCTGATATTGAATCGCTTCGTAGGCTGGCTTGCCATTTATCGAATCTTTGAATGTTACTTTTTGTAATTGTTTCCAGTTGCTGTATGGTGCACTAAAGCTACCACCACGCGGTAAGCCAACATACCAAACAATTTGGTTTATTTTGGTAAATGCCTTAAGATCTTTGATTTTATGGTCATCGTTATATTTCAACATATCTAGTGAGCCATATTTATATTGAGTTTCAGCGTCAATAAAATAAATTGGATGCTTATCGGTCGAATAAAAGACTGCTTCATAAAACAGCCACGGTGAGTTAGCAATAATCGGCTGATTGTCACCTGATTTTGTAATAACCGCCTGAACAATATCTCTGGCATTGTTCGAAGCTGGTGGATTAGCTGTTTTGGCGTAATTACCATAATGCCAGACGTTTACAACACCAATTAACATACATAGAATAATCGCAGCACTAACAAAATACCGCGCTATCGGCTTTATAAGTCGTAGACCTAACGATAAAGTCACTCCAATAAAGATATACGTAAATAAAATTGACGGAATCAAATAGCGATCAACAAAAGTTGACCTTAGCGGAGGTAATGACATCATCAGAAGCAAGACTACGGGCGCAAAGGCTAATATGATGACAAGGCTATATGATTTGCGCTGTTTATCATTAAGTGATTTATAGACTCGGGTCGCCAACCAGGCTAGCAATGCAATAATCGCAAAAAAACCAACTGCCAACCAGTTAGCCGTTTCGCTGGATAGCTGATAAAATAGCACGTTCGTATAAAAGTTGGCTAGAGTCTCGGGAGTAACAGCTGGTATCCAAAAACCGTAAACCTGAATGACTAGGGCTTGAAAAAGTAGAAATGGCAGCCAAGGTGTAAATATTCCAACCGCAATGATATGTGATAATATCCAATTTTTTGAGAAGAAAGTTTTGATAAATTTAGCTTTACTTACAGTCTGACGAACCATATCAGCGCGCCATATCCAATGTGCAATCCATACCAAGGCCATAAAATAATGCACCCACATGCCTAATCCAACTAGTATTCCGTAGATAATCCATGGTTTGCGTTTTTTTGATTCAGCCGCAAAGGTTAAAACATATGTCGCTGCCAAAGCAATCGCCGCTACCAATGTATACATGCGCATTTCTTGGCTGTAACGTACTAACATTGGCGATAAAACCATAAATATCAAACTGATTCTGGCTGTTTTTTTATCAAATAATCGATGAATTAACAGATAGCCAAATAGGATAGCAATTGCGCCAAAGAAAACGCTCATCGAACGTAATCCTAATTCGGTACTACCAAACAACATACTCCATAGTTTTAATAACCAGTAATAAAGTGGCGGATGAACATCGGCCGCAGTATATCTGGCAATATCAGCAAAATTGAAACGAATCATATAGGCGCCAAAAGCTTCATCGAACCAAACTGATGATTTTGTAATTGTCCAAAAAGCGATAGTCGTAAATGCCGCCAGGCCAGCCACTATAAAGTAACCGTCGGTAATTCGAAGACCTGGTTGTTGTCGTTTCAGGCCAAATATTTTTGCAAACATAGTCATTTAATCCTATCATATCTTGTTACGTTGCGGTCGACAAGTAAAAAAATATCAATTAACACTAGAAATCATGTCAAGTTTGCGCTATAATTCATTGACAAGCACCATCGGGGTGTGGCGCAGTTGATAGCGCGCTCGGTTTGGGACCGAGAGGCCGAAGGTTTGAGTCCTTTCACCCCGACCAAGAAGTATTTTCGCTTAAATCCACCATCATATCGTATGGTGGATTTAGCTTTATAACAGATACCACATTGTCTCTAACTCGGAGGTTCAACACTAGCTCACGATACACTGCGTCTTCTTCAATCAAATCTGACGTTTCAAGTATGGTTTTAAGATACGAGTGGACGAGTTCAACAAACTCCTCACGAGTTGGCAAGGCTTTACGCAAATCATCAAGCTCTTTTTGTGCAGAAGTTATACTGGCATTAACGGCGTTAATCTGTGCTTGATGAAACTCTAGCTTGCCAGCGTGGTGCTTTTTATACGTCTCTGGTTCGTCTACTTGAAAGGTTTGATATTTAGCGTACATATCCTTTTGGCGTTTTAGCTCAACCTTTGCCTCTGTTAGCTTACGTTTTGCTATATCCTTGTCTATCGCTACTTGCTTTTCTATACGGCTAATATACTGCTTATGAGCCTCTAAAACGTTGGCGGTCATATGGCGTAGTGTCCACTCAATATGAGCCGTAATAAACCTAGCACTAACACTTTTGGCTAGTTTCTTACCGTACACCCTTATCGCCTCATCGTCATTGTGGCGGACACACTCTTTATTGCGACAATAATAGCTTAGTTGCCAGCTACCAGCATTTTTACCTCTAACTATCCTAGTGCGTTGAAAGCCCATATTGCCATCACAAAAATCGCAAATCACTTTCTCACGTAACAAGCCAAAGTCTAGCCGTTGAGAGACGTTACTACGACCTACAAACTTCTTATTAAAGCTATCTGACATATTCTTGCTCAAAGCTATATACTCGTCGGGCGTCATTAGAGGCAAGAAGTTGTAATTGTCGTTTAGGTTAGCTATATTATCGCCGTACTTATAAGCACCCGTGTAAAAAGGGTCTACAAACATCGTAGCGACGGTCTTTTTGTCCATCTTAGATTTTCTATACGGTTCATCTTGATTTTTGCGATAGCTAAAGTTTGAGGTGTTTAGAAAGTCTGCTATCTCTTGGTTTGTTTTACCCTCTGTGAGCCTCATAACGACGGCTTGACGTAGTAACTGCCAATGTACGCCGTCTGGCATAAACCTACCGTTATCAGTGTCGGCATAGTAGCCCTTTTTCACTAGGCCAACATACTTACCCTCGTGGATAGCACCCGTGATACCCCTAGCAACATCTACGGCTAACTTGTCGCTATACTGCTTAGACGTAGCAAATAAAATACCTAACATCATCTTGCCGTTTGGCGTGTTATCAAAAGCATAGGTGCAAAACAGCAAATCTTGTATCTTTTCGTGGTCTACGTGTTCGATAATCTGACCACCCTCTAGCATATTGCGTGATAAACGGTCGGGCGACCACGATATTAAACCGTGATATTTGCCAATTTCAAAACCGTTCATCATTGCGTTAAATATCTCACGTTTACCAGATGTTTTAGCCGACCACCTCTCTTCAAAAATATCCTCGGGTCTGACTTTTATATCAAATCGCCTTGCTAAATCTAAGCACTCTTTTCTCTGGTCTTCAATCGACCTAACCTGTTTTCTTTCGTCATCAGTAGATTTGCGTAAGTAAATAACGTAACGTCTTTTCTCTTTTGGTAATATCTTTCGGCTACCCTCTAACGATTGCACGAAGAAGTCTACAAGGCTTTCGACCGTGTACCTACTCTCTGGTAGATTAAATAATTCGGGGTTATCTTTAAGACTATCCGCAACTACTTGCTCGGCTCGTTTTAACTGCTCATCGCTAGAAGTTACAAACTCCTGTTTCTTGCGTACTCTAGTTTTATTATCACTTTTAGCCATACTGCCTACCATTATAGCTTGAATATGATTTCAACTGCTTTTGACATATGAAACAATTGGATTTTGATTATATAATTAGCCTATGAGTAAAAAAGAACTTCTAAAGAACGTCGAGTTTAATATGAACAAGCTCTTGTCTATATTTGACGATATGGCGAGCGAATATCACGACCCGACTAAGTTTATAGCCAATGCGGACGCTCTGATACAGGCACTTAGAAACTTCACTTTCTTTTTGCAGTCAAAAAAGAACGATATCCCCGATTTCGCCGATTGGTATACGCCTTGGCAAGAGCTTATGAAAACAAACCCGTATATGCGGTTCATTGTTGATATGAGAAACAGTATCGTCAAGCAGGGTATTAACACGGCTAAAAGCCACGCCCTAATCATCCTGTACACGGACTACTCTCAAACCCTACTAGAAAAAAGGATGGACATATACTCAACTACAGATGAAATCAAAAAGGAAATAGCAGAATTAACAAAGAAACATCCAGCCCTGAAGCACGCCAGCGGTGATATACACCGTTCGTATATTTTTAACTATGCAAAAAAGGATGACCTAGAGGTTTTTGATACACTATTCTACTGTACGTTTTTTATTCAAAGGCTCTTTGAAGATTTTAAAACTTTTATCAAGACTGGTGTTATTCAAAAAGAACTGCCCAAAATAATAGCACCTTGGGTAGACGTGTCGGATTTTGCCATCACATTTAAGGTATACGGTGGTCATAACGTTAGCCAAAAAGTAGTAACCGTCAAGAGAGATGAAAAAGCTATAGAAGAGTATAAAAAGCGATTTGGGGATATTAAACTGCAACACGACATTAACAGCGACGACCCTTTCGAGCAGGTTCAAGCCAACCTTGAACTGGCTCAAAAAAATCGGGTTAATTTTGAAGAACTTTTGCCCATACTGAAATACCACTCTGTGAAAAACGGTGCTTGGGAGGCTGTTTTTCCTATGCTAGCCAGCCGTGCTGATAAGATTTTATTCTGGGAAAACTTCTCAACTAAAGTTTTAAAAGACGACATCGACAAGTTGTATTTAACGGTAGACGCTTGGACATATGCGGATGTCGATAAGGGTATGGCTACGATACTTAGCGGAAAAGAGATTAGCTCACTACCCGACCTGAAAGAAACTCTTCTGGCATACTATTTAGACAACTCAGGAAAGATAATTATTGCAAAATCCCCCTACTCTCGTAGTACGGATGGCAAGATTGAGTTTGAAGAAGTGGATATTGAAGAAGACAAACCAGCCAATAATGCTATGTTTACAGCGGTGTTTAAAGTATGGGGAGTGAAGATTAACGATAACGAAGAGTAGTACATTAACTAGCTACTTAGGTTCAACTGTTTTCTGGTATATGAAACGATACGGTATTTTAGTACAATGGTAACTGTTCTAAGCCTTTAATATACAACAAGATAATCCCCGTAGGGCTTTTTTGTCCTCACGGCGTCCGACTTCAAAAAGGACACCGTGTAAACAATAGGCGGACGCTTGTTGCTATAAAGGCTTAGAACACCTCACGGTGTCCTTTTTATTTTGACACTCTTGAGGGTTAAACAATCTAAAAGGAGTATCAAAATGAAAGACCGCAAAACCTATAAAACATTAACCTACTGTAGTTTCATATTTCCGATTAACCGTTGGTATCTAGGTAATGCCAAAGGTGCATTTTGGCGAAGCGTTACAGCTAACTACTTTTTTATAGGTTGGATTGGCGATATGCTTTATATGGACAAAACCTTTGATGAGGCTATGGCTAAGCGTGGTTTTGCAAATACCAACATACGCAACGAACAAGGACGTTAGTCGTAGCTAGGACGTCTTATGTACAGCCGTAATAAAGGCAAAAGCCTAGTAACATTTCCGACCTCGTTTACAGTTATTGACATTGAGACGACGGGGTTAGATACGGTATACGATAGCATTATTGAGCTTAGTGCCGTAAAGGTTAAAGACGGCATAGTTACACATACTTTTTCAACGCTAGTAAATCCTAGGCGACCGCTTGACTGGTTTATAACCGAACTGACGGGCATTACGGACGAGATGTTAAAAGACGCCCCTTTAATTACCGACACACTAGATACTTTCACGGACTTTTTAGGCGACGATATTATAGTCGGACATAATGTTAATTTTGATATTAACTTTATTTACGACACCTACAAACAGATAGCCAACAAAGATTTTGCTAACGATTTTGTCGATACTTTAAGGCTTGCTCGCTTTTTGCTAAAAGACTTACAGCACCATAGACTTAGTGATTTAACAGAGTATTTTAGGTTTGGTGTAGACGTAAAACACAGAGGCTTAGACGACGCAAATGTTACCCTCGCTATTCTGTCTGCCCTAAAAGACACAGCGGTTAAAGAGTACGGCGATATTACCGATTTTGAGAAAGCATTTAACGCTCGTATTCACTTAGCCAAGATTAGAGCAAAAGATGTAACCGCTACAAACACCGACTTTGACATATCAAACCCTCTCTACAATAAGAACTGCGTTTTTACTGGCACATTAGAGAAAATGATACGCAAGCAAGCATTTCAACTGGTCGTCGATTGCGGAGGTCATATTGAAGACGGTATCACAAAACACACTAACTATTTAATCGTTGGCTCGCTAGATTACGCCCGTAATATCAAGGACGGCAAAAGCAACAAACTAAAGAAAGCCGAACAGTGGATAATTAAAGGTAAAGATTTACAGATACTATCCGAAAACACCTTTTACGATATGGTCGAAACGCCCTAGTAGGCGTTATTTTGCTAACAAAAGTTTCCCAACAATCCCACCTCTGTTTGACGGCTCTAGTTGTTGGGCGAAAACCAAACAAATCAAAAAAACCACATCGGCGATAATTTAGGTAGGTAGTGCGTTTACGTTATTTTTTAAAAATACCAGTCTACTAGGTAGGGGGGTGCTACGCTAAATCTTCTTCGTCTATGGTACGTATATACTTTTCGCCGTTAGGGTCGGTAGATACTTTATTATCCCAGTTGGTCGTATCTGTTGCCGACTGTTGCGGTGGTAACTGTACAACCTCTGACGGTTGTACTACTGCGGTTTCTTTTGTTTCATCACTTTCGCTCATAATAACCCCATTATACTACTTACTACACAAACTTTATAAGCTCTAGCCCCTCTGGTTTGACGGCGTTATCGAGTATGCGTTGTAGCCTCTCTAGCTTGTCCTTAAAGGCGTCGTAGTTTCTTAGGACTTGATATAATCTGTCTAGGTTATAGGTTCGTTGAGTGTCGCTCTGAGCCGACCATAGAAAAAATCCTAGACCGTATGGCCTAGGATTTTTTCTATGGTGCCCGGGGTGAAAGGATTCAAACTTTCGCCAAGGTCGAAGGTGAAAACTGCCAGTGGCAGTTTGCAAGGAAACCTTCCGATGGCAATTATATTGCCAATCGTGAAGTTTCGCGGTGAGAAAAGCCAGTGGCTTTTCGCAAGGCAACGTCACAAATGAATCATATTCATTTGACTGACTTGTGGGGTCGCTGAAAGTGACCGCGGAACGCGACTGAGTCCTTATATTAGTTTACATTTTTTCATAAATGAGCGAAGAAGGCGGAGCCGCTGTCCTTTCAAATAAAATCAACTACTTTAGCCACTCGCCCAATACTCGCATAAACTCCACCGGTTGCTCTTCGTGCGGAATATGCCCTGAATTTTGTATAACTTCGAGTTTCGAACCTGGAATTTCGCTGGCTAATTTGATGCTGTTTTTTGTAAATACAACCCTATCGTCGTCACCTGTAATTACTAATACCGGCATTGATAGCTCTGACAAATGTTTTTCAGGGTGCAATGAATAAGTTGATCTGGTTAAATTCCACAGCGCTTTATCCCAATCTTTAATCTTTAAAACCTTGTGATAACCGTTATAAATTGCTGGCGTTATTTTAGTTTGGTCGTGCCACGTACTTCGTAAAAACTCATCTCCACCAATTTTAGCTACTCGGGCAAACAACGGTCCTAGATGATTCATTTGTGGCGTATTGACCAGTGGCAATAGCCATTTATATAAAACACCGGATTCATAAACAATCGCATCAACCAACACTAAATTTGAAACGCGGTCTGGATAATTTAGTGCCATGTTTAGCGCCACAACTCCGCCAGCCGAATGTCCAATGACAACCGCTTTTTTGATACCAAGTGCATCCATTAACCCAATCGATAAAGCGACTTGGGCCTTAGAATCATACGGATTATTTTTACCTAATTTAATTAATCGTTCAGTTAAACCAAATCCAGGCCTGTCAAAAGCAATTACTCGGCCAGATTTAGCTAGTTCAGGCATAACTTCACGCCAAGAAAACGTCGATGCGCCAAAACCATGTAGCAAAATGTAGGTTATTTCGCCGCTACCCGCTTCTTTGTAGTGAACATCGACACCATTAACTTTTATGAACTTACTGTCGGCATCAACTAATGTTTTTGCGTCAACTAAACCATCAAGTTTAGGGACTTTAATGAAAAATGGCCCAACCGCTAATAGGATAATTACTACAATAAAAATAATTAACATAAGCTCCTTGTATGTCTATTATACACTTTAAACGACAACCAAGTGACCAATACACCCAATGTTACACCTGATACAGCATCAGCAATAAAATGTTGTTTAACAAAAAGTGTTGAAACTACAATTAATGCCGCCATTAACACGAAGGCCCAAGACCAACGACTATTAACAAATATAAAATACGTCGCAATTGTTGCCGACAGTGCCGAATGCAGACTTGGAAAACCGTTATAGGCTTGATCATGATCGTATATAAACCGTAAAATACCCGAGAAAAAATCATTCGAAATCACTGCTTCGCGTGGGACATAAGTTTGAAAAGTCAAATATACAATAAAGGCAATCGAATTAACTATGATAGTCGCAAACGCCAACTGACGAAATGAACGATTGCGGTACCAAGCGTAAACAACCACCGACCAAAACCACGGCAAAAATAGTAAATATGGAATCGCAAATATCGGAATCCTTGGTATTTGTTTGTCAAAGACTGTCCGCAAAACGTTCAACGACGATTGCGGTACGTTAACCACAAAATATAAACAAGCGACGATTATAACTGCAGCAAGCAACAAGGTGTCTTTTGACTTTAGCCTAGACTTAAGTATTGCCAGATCGATTACCATTATTTTGCCCGACTATTTACTATTTTTACAAATTGTTTCAGTGGAATGATGGCAAAAATCGAAATGGCACCAATTAATACACCTGCAGCAGCTTCAGATACACTCAGTGGTTTAAAATGAAACAATTCTCGCAAAAATGGAACCGTAAATACCAGAATCAAGGATAAACTAGTAATCGTTAGAACCGTGACCATCGCCATATTTTCGCGATGCATTATATTTGCAATTGCCTGCTTACCGGAAATTCCCAAAATCAAGCAAATATTAGCAACTACCAAAATCAAGAATGTCATGCCACGAGCTTTATTTAATTCCCAACCCATGTCTGTTAGTAGCTTGAAAGCCGTAATAACTATCACAGCCACAATCAAGCCCTGAGCAATGCTTGATAAAACCATGCGACGACTAAATATCGAAGCTGATAATTTGCGCGGTGGACGGTTCATAATGTCATGACTTTCTTTTTCATTTTCAAAAATTATCGTGCAACTTGGGTCAATCACAAATTCCAAAAAGACAATATGAGCTGGAATTAAAACCAAAGGCCAACCAAAAATCGCCGGCAATAACGACAGTAAGGCAATTGGTATGTGAACCGAGATAACATAAGACATAGCTTTTTGCAGGTTATCATATATTCTGCGGCCCAACCTGACACCATGGACGATTGAAGTAAAATTATCATCCAGCAAAACGATACTGGCAGCCTCGCGGGCGACATCTGTACCTTTTTTACCCATCGCAATGCCAACATGGGCCGATTTAAGCGCTGGAGCATCATTAACGCCATCGCCAGTCATTGCGACAATCTCACCACTCTCTTTGAAAGCATTTACAATCGTTAATTTGTTTGCAGGTGTCACCCGACTAAAGACGGTAACGGATTTAATAACGTCTTTACGTTCAGATTTCGATAATTTTTCAAATTCTGGACCAGTAATAACATTGCCATAATCAAGTCCGATTTGTTTGGCAATATTCATAGCCGTATCTGGATAATCACCAGTTATCATCACAACTTTAATGCCAGCATCACGGCACATTTTAACCGCCGAAGCGGCCTCTTTGCGGATCGGATCGGCTAAACCTACCAGGCCTAAAAATTCAAAATCAAAATCATGACGATCAGCTGGTATTTCAGTTGTCTTTTCGCCTTTGCCAACCGCAATGACACGTAATCCCTGACCGGCCAGCTGTTTAACTTTTTTATCTAGTTCATGTCTTTTAGTAGCGGTTAAATGGCAAAGTTCAAAAACAGTTTCAGGTGCACCTTTTAAAGCAACAGTTTTGATAACGTCATCATTTCCCCAAACATAAACGACAGATAATGAATCATCCTGCAGCGGATATTCTTTGATAATCTGCTGATTTTTATAGACAGTTTCGATATCACCAAAAACATCCGTACCAGACAGAATAAAGGCTTCTTCCATCGGGTCAAATGGATTTTTTTGTGAAGCCAGCACACCGTATTTAACTATTTGACTGACTTTTTGAAAGTCATCACTATAAAACACACCATTTTCATCAATAATCGTTGATATTTTCATCTGATTTTCGGTCAGAGTACCAGTTTTATCGACACAAAGCACACTGGCACTACCAAGCGTTTCGATAGTGTGCGCCCGACGAACCAAAATATTACTTTTTGCCAGTCTCCAGGCACCAAGTGTCAAAAATATCGCCAAAACAACCGGAAATTCCTCAGGCAAAATTGCGATTGCCAAGGTTAGTCCAGCCAACATTCCGCGCACAAAATCACCTCGTCCAATCCAATAAATTAACGTCAACAAAATTGATGAACTAATTGCCATTGTGGCGACAACTTTTACGACTTGGTTAACTTCTTTTTGTAATAATGTTTTTTCGGTTTTGATTGAATTTAACGATGTGCCAATCTTGCCTATTTCAGTTTCACGGCCGATGCCTGTTACTTCAGCAACAGCATGACCACTGACAACCAATGTGCCCGAAAAAACAGAGTTAATTCGATAATCTGTCACTTCGCGAGTATGCTTTTCGACTGGTTCAGACTCACCGGTCAGCAATGATTCATCAATCCGCAAATTTTCAGCCGATATCAATTTAGCATCAGCTGGCACACGACTGCCTTCAGCCAACAACATAATGTCGCCAACTACAACTTCGCGACCATGAATCGTAATCTTTTTACCATCTCTGATCACATCTGAAATTGGACTAGCTAGATTACGAAGTGCTTCAAGTGATTTTTCGGTCTTGGATTCTTGATATAACTCAATACCGATAATTCCAAAAAATGAAATCATTAATAATGATGCTTCACCTGAATCACCCAAAAGAAAGTATATGGCGACTGTCGCCATCAATAAAAATATCATTGGCTCGGTTAGTAAGCCAAAGATTATTTTAAATATATTTTTGCTGTCTTTATTTGGGAGCTCATTAAAACCAAATTTTCTGTGTCGGGCTGCAACTTCCCTAGCTGTCAGACCTTCGATTCGATTTATGTCCATTGTAATATTTTATCACGACATCGATGGAAATATTAGAATCTTGGATCGGTATGAATCTTGACTTGACCACGATAAATTCTGGCCGCAAATTCTGGTGCAATCGGATTAATAATAACACCTGTGCCTAATTCTAATCCGGCCCAAATATTTGGTCTTGGGGCCAGTTTGATATGCATATGATAATCTTCGTTATTGACAGCATTTTCAACAAAATAGTTATAAGCAATACCAAATCTGTCTAATGTACCCAATAAAATCTTTAACGCTGTCGCAAATGATTCTTTTTCACCGTGTGTCAGTTCAGAAATTAAACGAATATGTCTTTTTGGTATCAACCAAGCACCATAAGGAGCATCGCTGGCATAAGGCGCCAACACAAACAAATTTTCGTCCTGCCAAATCACACGCGATTTTTCGGCTTCAGCAATAATAATATCGCAATATGGACAAGTCATATGTTCAAGTCGGTATTTGCTATAAGCCCTGGCTTCATCTTCGGTTTTAGATGGCAATATCGGCATAGCATAAACCTGCGAATGAGTGTGAGTAATCGAGGCTCCAGCTTTACCACCTTCATTTTTAAAGATAATAACGTGTTTAATGCCGTCCATATTGCGAAGCGTCATAAACCGATCAATATAAGCATCAAAAACTCGGACAATATGGTCAGTTGAAAAATCATTAATATCCATACCATGGCGGCGCGTCTCGATGATGACTTCGGTTTGACCATAGGCACTGTGATTATCAGGTGTTAGAGCAGCAAATTTATTGATAACTGAAACGACCTCCCAATCACCTTCGGGGTTATTATCTTGATAAGTAATTGTCTCATTGTGAAAATCGTGCGGACAAAAATGGCAAACTGTTGTCAGTTCAGTTGCGGCCGGTTTAACCTCTAAAGGACGCCTAGCGCGATTAGGGGCAATGATTACATAAGTATCTTTAAAATAGTCTTTACGGATTTGCGGTTTGGTCATTAATACCATAATAATGCATATGGTTAGATAATAGAAGTCAGATGTGATCGTACAGAACTCAATAGCTTTGCAACATGCTAGCTGGTGTCTTTAGCTGTAAGCCTAAGTGTACACGTTCATGGTTGTAGTAGTCTAGATATTTATTAAGATTGGTTTTCTGGCGGGAGAGCGGAACGCTCTTACGCCAGT
>CAIUKF010000001.1 GCA_903899655.1 uncultured bacterium | reverse complement strand
TCCCGCCAGAAAACCAATCTTAATAAATATCTAGACTACTACAACCATGAACGTGTACACTTAGGCTTACAGCTAAAGACACCAGCTAGCATGTTGCAAAGCTATTGAGTTCTGTACGTAGTAGATGGTATGTAGTAGGAACAAAGATAATACAAGAACTGTCCCAAAGACTGCTTAGACTGTATTTGCTGACGAACCTCCTTTTCGCACTAATAAACAACAACCAACCTCGTTGCGCGCTATAAATAAAGCTAATCAAACTTTGTATCCTGCGTAACTCACTCCGCTCAAACATACTCGGATAGCAAGGTTTAATTAACTTTATTTATACGGCAACTCACCGGGTTGTCTTATTATTAGCGCTTCAAAGGAGTCGGCCAAATTACGCATTAATTTGTTTGGTATCTTATGATAACTTCAATATTTTGTCCGGTCGGACAATTTATTGAAGTATTTATTGAGTCTTTATAAATAAGAATCGTCCCTAGATATATGATAGGAAATATATATTTATTGTTGTAGATTAGCTTTTGCAATAAGAATAGCTATTAATGCGTCTATACTTTTATTTGCAAGCCACTTTACGATGTTACTAATTTTCGACTTATTTTTATTGAGCTTGCTTAATTCGGAAAATAGTAACTCAACTTTTTCTTTTGTTTCATTATCATACTTGTCTAAATTAATAGTTTGAATGATTTGTTGGGCTTGTTGTTGGTTAACTGTGACATATAGATTATATGGAGATTGCTCGACATTAGTCTTGTTTTTTTCTGTAAATTTTTTGTTATTCGAATCATCCAAACCCCAAGTCTGCAATTCTTCCATCAATGTTTCAATAAATGCTTCTGCTTGGTTAAGTCCGGACTTGTAAGTCTGATTGATCCACTCACTGTCATCACCTGAAGTCAGTACGCTTGGGAAAAAGTTGATACGGTCTGCTCGCTGTTTATATCTTGGACCCATGCGCTCACAGGTTGCCGTAATACTACCCCACCATTTTTCAAAAGCGGGGTTATTTATACTACTCTGATACTTCATTAAATCGGATATTGCTCCGAGCTTCAGTTTAAAATAGTTGTAAAATTTCTCTTCCATATAACTATATTACTACATTGGCATTCTACGTATAAATTATAGATAAATAGGCACTCTACAAAGTTATTGTATGCATACTTATTGTGGAGCGCCTATCTCTTGGCACAAGGAGCGGTTTATTTGTCTTCTTTGAAATAGTAACCGATTACAAATCCAAGCGGTGCACCAATTAATGATCCGACCTGCGCAAGTATTCTCTCAACATCAAGGGGCTCTTTACTGTTGGTGAAAGCTGCGTTGAAAAGAGGAGCACCTATTATCACAATAGCAACAATAAGCATATACCCATATACAAACACCATTGCAATGTGTGCGCGCTTTGTATCTTTGTGTTTCTTAGGGTCGAACTTTTCTTCTTTAACTCTTTTCCCGAGTTGCGAAAGTCGCGATACACGTTCTAAGGATTGCATATAAGTATCACTAGAAATAACAATTGGTCGCGAACTACTCGTAATATCAGCCCCACCCTTCTCTGTAGAAGGTTTATCAGACATAATAATATTAACTTACGGTGTGAGCCGCAAACTCCTTTAATTCATCAAAAAGTTTGTCCGTATTTTCTATTAACCGGTCTATTGTACTATATATACCCTGAAGATTTTCAGCTAATTTATCACGTAAATTAGTATCTTCTATCGGTGTTATAAGATCACTTAAAGAATTGGCCTGCTCAAGCAATGATTTAATAGATTCAATGTTAACTTGTATTGCAGTTCTTACGTCTTCGAGTTGGTTTATAGACTTATCCATGTACTAATAATAATGCATTTGATAGTAGCAGCGCAATAGCTGCATGACTTCTGAGTGATGTTGTGCTAAAGTTATTAATTAATATTTTTCAAAGTAATATATAGCTTAGCCATCTAGATATATTTATATTATAATTAAATACCGCAGAAATTCATCTGCGGTATTTTTAGTTGATAACTAATTAAAATTAAGCAACGACTTCGACGCCCATTGAACGGGCGGCACCAGCGATAACTTTGACACGGCCTTCCATGTCGATAGCGTTCAACTGATCTTTTTTGATTTCAGCAATTTCTTCTAGTTGAGCACGAGTAATTTTACCGACTTTGTCTAGGTGAGATTTGCCACTGCCCTTTTTAATGCCAGCTTTTTCCATGATTAAATCACTAACTGGTTGACCAAGGGACCTAAAAGTAAATGAACGATCTTCGTAAACTTGTAAGTGAACGATAACGTCTTTACCCATTAAATCTTTAGTCGCTTCATTAAATGGATTAATGAAGTTCATCATGTTTAGTCCCCATTGACCAAGGGTTGATCCAACTGGTGGACCTGCAGTTGCGCGGCCTGCTGGGATACGCAATTTCAAATTTCCGATAACTTTTTTAGATGGCATAGCCTAAAATTCTCCGAATTTTATTATTACAATATGAAAGATGAAAAGTGGCAATTGTTTGAAGCGTGCCAAATTCCAATAGCTATCTTCCAATAGCTGCGACGGTAGTCGCCTGTAACTGGGGTATTATACCTTACGGACCTGCAATGCGTCAAGTTCAACTGGAGTGTCGCGACCGAACATACTGACCATAACTTTGACTTTGCCCTTTTGGGTATCGATTTCAGATATAGCGCCGTCGAATGATTTGAATGGTCCATCGATAATGCTGATAACTTCGCCGATTTTGAAGTCAATGTGGTGTTTAGGATCTTCGACACCGATGCGTCGTTTGATTTTAGTGATTTCGCTTTCAGATACTGGTGTTGGTTCGGTACCGGTACCGACAAATCCAGTGACACCTGGGGTATTGCGGATAATGTACCAAGTTTCATCTGTTAATTTCATTTCAACTAGGGCGTAACCTTGGAAAATCTTTTTTTCGACAACTTTGCGTTTGCCGTTTTTGATTTCGATTTGTTTTTCTTTGGGTACCATGACGTCAAAGATTTTGTCGGCCATATCAACGGCGTTAATTTTTTGGCGGATGCTGTCAGCAACTTTTTCTTCGTATCCACTGTAGGTGTGGATTGCGTACCATTGTCGTGATGAGTCGTAGCGGTTTTTTGACATAATTTCCTTTACTTTATGATTAACTTAAATAATTCGTTGAAACCTGCGTCCAAAAGTACGATTAAGATGGCAAAAAAGCCAGTGAATAATAATACAGCAGCTGTCATTCCCCAGGTTGCTTTGCGGTCTGGCCAGCGAACTTGGCGCAGCTCTTTCCATGAACCTTTGAAATATCCACCAATTTTAACCAAAAAACCAAATGGTTTTGCCATACTTCTCAGTACTTTATTGGTCTTTTTGGGAGTTGAAACTTTCTTGATTTTTTTACTCTTTTTAAACACCATTTCGCTCCTAATTAAAAAGCCTGCTGATGCAGACTGTCAAGTTTTAGTATAGCTAACAAATCGTTTTTCGTCAACATGATAAATGAA
The DNA here is from genome assembly GCA_903899655.1 of uncultured bacterium. Classification (GTDB taxonomy): domain Bacteria; phylum Patescibacteriota; class Saccharimonadia; order Saccharimonadales; family Saccharimonadaceae; genus UBA1547. The sequence goes on along the minus strand of CAIUKF010000001.1, from coordinate 15,508 downwards.
ACGTATTACTTAGCTTCAGGCAATGTGAAGCTGAACGTTGAACCAAAATTTAATCGGCTAGTTACGTCAATTTTTGTTCCTAGTTTATGGGCTAATTTGGCGGCTACATACAATCCTAACCCAGTGCCGCTAGTTTCACGGGTTCGGTAATCTTCGCTTCGGTAGAATTTATGGAATATTTTGGCTTGATCAGATTTACTGATGCCAATCCCCGTGTCTTTGATAGAAAATGTTACTTCGCCGTCAGATTGCTTAACTATAATTTTAACTCCACCTTTTTTGGTGTATTTGATCGAATTCGTGATAAAGTTTTGTAGCATTTCTTCTAGATAAAGGCGGCTGACATGAACTTTGCCAAGTTTGGCTGACAAGTCTAAATCCAGATGTAAATCTTTTGCTTTGGCACTTTCAGAATATTTGTCGTGTAGTCTGTTAGCAAGTTCCTTGATGTCAATATCTTCGGCATTATCGGCAACACCGCGTTCGGCGCGTGACAAGGCGCTTAAATCGTTTACCATATTAGCCAAGAATATAACTTGGTCATGGGCGACATTAACAGCGTCTTTTAACATATCATGAGTAATATCTGGGTGTTCCATCATAACTTGGACATTTGATATTGTGCCTTCAGCGATTGTAATTGGTGTGCGTAGTTCATGACTGATGACGCTAATAAATTCATCGCGCTCTTCTTCTAGGCTTTTGGCTTTGGTGACGTCGCGCATAATAATGATATATCCGTCATGAGTCTCAGATTTTTTCGATCGGCTGTAACTACTGCGAATTGGCGAGTACGTTATTTCTAGGCGCATTTTTTCACCATCATCAAAAGTGAAATAAGTATCGTCACGCTTAATAACAGTTTTTGTTGCCTGAACTTCTTTAAATAAACTAATGTCGCTGTTGTCTTTGTCGGTAAGCGGTAATATTTCGTCAATATGATGTCCATTTAGGCTGTCATTGGTATCAAGTAAGTTTAAACTGGCGGCATTGTAAACGCGGATAATGCCTTCCATATCGACACTCAATACTGCATCTGTCATGTTATTTACGATTGTAATGACTCGGTCGCGTTGTAGTGATTCTTGAGCTTTACTTTGTTTTAGGGCTTCCTTGGTGACTTCTTGTGATCTGGTGACACTCATAGTGACGATGCTAATGACTAATATAGCAATCAAAGCGACTAAGTCGTATGTTATGCTCGCTAGTCCAGAACTATGTTTTAAAGATATATCGATTGCTATTAATAGTATAAAAGCAAAAGTACTAAGTTGTAGGCCACGTTCAGAAAAATAGACATACGATCCAAGCATTAGCAGTAGCCAAAAACCAGATAATGGCGAGGCGATACCTGATACGAATAATAGGTACGCACCAGCTAGTAAATGATATGCGGTTAATCTAAGCAGTATGTCTAATCGACTTTTAATAGGTATGGAAAATTGAACAATGCTAATAACAAGCCACCAGAAACAAATTGAAAAGAAACTGAAATTATCAATTGCATGCTGAACGTTAATAATATTAAATTGGATTAAGACACCGTAAGTAATTAATAAAATAGGAATAATCAGCCCAGAATATCTGATTACGCTGGCTGCGCGTGGCGAGTAAATAGTTCCACCCTTATACATCTTATGGTTATTATACATAAAATGTAGCTATTTAAATAGATGGATTTTGGAGTTTTAATGCTCGTCGATGTAATTTATAATTTGGGTCGCCGACGGCAACCAGCGACCAAAATATTGGCCCATGATTCATTTGTTTTGTGTGTGATAATTCATGAATAATTACATAATCTATTAGTTCAAATGGCAGTTTCATTAAAGCGATATTAAGGCTGATCGTGCCGTTACTGCTGCAGCTTCCCCATCGGCCGCTGGCGTGTGAAAATCGAGCTTTGTCATAATGGTATCCATATTTTTCAGCTAAAAATGACAGACGTTTTGGTAAATAGCTTTTAGCCTCAACTCGCAATGCAGTGATGACGGTGTCACGAATTTTTCGACTAACGGTCGGGTTGTTTAGTGCAATACTGTTTGGCAAGTTTACGATTATTTGTAAACCGTGTTTGGTGATTGAAAGGGCTTGATTATCTGTGTTTCTAATAATCAATGTGTGGCTTTTACCAATTTGCATGCCGTTGGAATAAATATATTCAGGTTTAGATTGAGCTAATATCTTTCGTAATTCTTCGCGAGAAGTCTTTAGCAAATGTTTAACTAGTAACGTTGGTGCATAAAGTGGCAGTGATGCACGTAAAGTACCATCGGGCGCGACGCGAACACTAACATGAGTTGCCCGCGCACTGCGGCGGACGGTAATTTTGCCAAATTCATCATCTTGGATAATAGGCATATAGACATTATAGCAAAAGTATGGCGATATAAACGTAAGTAACCACTATTATTAATTATTAATATATAGTATGCTTAAATTAATAATCATAAGCGTGGTGGGCTATTCGTAAAATGGATAAAGAAATCAAGCGATTAAGAAAAGATGGTCGCAAAATTAACCGAGAAGTTGTTAAAACCGAGCGTCACGCTAAAAACATCTTAATCCATATGTTGCATCGTAAAAATTTTAGTCGGTTTTTGCGCGTTTTAGGACCTGGAATTATTACTGGCGCGGCCGATGATGATCCGTCAGGAATCGCAACTTATTCTCAAGCTGGTGCGGCCTATAATATGGGCTTTTTGTGGATTTTTCCGATTATGTATCCAATGCTGTTAGCGGTTCAGGAATCGTGTTCGCGTATTGGGGCTGTAACTGGTAAAGGATTAGCAGCGGTTATCAAAGAAAATTACAGTAAAAAGCTGTTATTTATGTCAGTTATTCTAGTTGTAATTGCGAACACTATCAACATTGGCGCTGATTTGGGCGCGATGGCTGCTACAACTCAGCTGTTTATTAATGTTCCTTTTGGGATATTAGCAATATTTTTTGCTATCGTCATTACTTTAATGGTTGTATTCTTTAGTTATAAAAAATATGCCAAAATTTTAAAATGGCTAGCGATTGCTTTGCTGGCTTATCCTATTACGGCGTTTTTAGTTGGGCAAGATTGGCCGGAGTTGATGAGAAATACTTTTTTTGTAATACCTACGATTAATGCCACTACGATGTATATTTTAGTTGGTATCTTGGGCACGACGGTGTCCCCATATTGCTTTTTTTGGGATACGTCTGAAATTGTCGAGGAAGAAATTTCACATCATCGATTATCGGCAACTGGTAAAAATCCAAAAATTAGTAAAAAATTCTTGAAAAATATCAGATTAGATAATTTTTTTGGAATGACATTGGCATCAGTGTCGGCTTGGTTTATTGTTGTTGTCTGTGCGTCAGTTTTATTTAGGCATGGCATTACTGATATTAAAACAGCTGCCGATGCTGCTGCTGCGCTTGAGCCTTTAGTTCAAGGTTTTCCAAATGCCGGTTTGATTGCAAAACTAATATTTTCAACTGGAATTATAGGTATTGGGCTACTAGCTATCCCAACCCTGGCTGGGTCATCGGCTTATGCTATCAGTGAAACTTTGGGCTGGAAAGAGGGTTTGTATCGTAAATTTAGCAAAGCTATTGGATTTTATGCGGTCATAATTGCCGCTACTTTTGTTGGTTTAATGATTAACTTTATCGGCATTGATCCAATTCAAGCTTTGATATTTACAGCTGTATTTAACGGTATTGCCGCCGTACCACTGCTTTTCATGATTGCAAAAGTTGGTAGTAATTCTAAAATTATGGGTGAATATAAAAACGGTGTCGTATCAAATATATTCGTGCGAATTTCGTTCGTTGTCATGACATTTGCTGTTATTGCGTTATTTTATTTTATGGCAACTGGACAATAACCGTATAATTCAATTGTTTTATCATTATTAATAATGTAAAGTGGAATTGAATATTACGAATGTTGAATTATTATGACACATAACAATGTGAATAAAAATTCCGTTTGTGATGTTCTCATTCAATCCGCAAATGCGGCTTTTTTCAATCAAACCATAAAAAAACTATGGCTAAGACTAATTTACCGAAACAGAGTAAAAAGACAGAAGGTTCTTTTGAACCTAACGTCGATGGTGTAAATTATGATTGCACAAGGTGCATTCAGGGTGACAGCGCTGGTTGCGATAACCGTTGCTACCATGAATGGAAGACAAAAAGTCATGCTACAACGTTAGCACAACAGGCAGCATAATCGCTGTCATTGAATGAATTAAAGGTAGGAACACGCTCAGTGCTCCTACCCTATTTTTTTTGATTGTCCAAGAGTTTTTTAGCAGCGTTTAACAGTATAAGCTCTCTTTTGACCATGAATTGTCCACCGTAACTAGAAGTTTTGCATCGTGCAACTAATTCAATTGCTTTGTCTATATTCTTTACCCATACAGCTTGAAAACCTTCGGCTATTTCGCTGACAGTGAACGATGATGGCATTTTATCGCCGATTTGTCGCGCCAGATAACAATATGATGTTTGTGTCATTTTGTGTTGGTCGCGATATTCGACTGTAATCCCAACCTTGTCTAATATCTCGACTTGGCAGCCAATTTCTTCAATTAATTCACGTTTTAAAGCTTGGATAGTATCCTCGCCAGCCTCAACTCCACCGCCTGGTAATTTGTAATAATCATTGCTATGAGCGTACATTAAAGCGACGCGATTTTTATTATCAAGAACGATTGCCCTAGCAGCTGTACGCTGATAGTATTTTGACGAGTCTTGATTAGCCGCACCCTCAACAACGTCTGATTCATAGATGATTTTTAGAAGTTTCATGATATTAGAATATCATAATTGTACATATGTGATTATGTTATTATCCTCTGTTTTTCGCATTATCGCTAAGTTATAATTAGGCGATGAAAACAAATTACGCAGTTTCTATAAATAGCCTTAAAAAGTCATATATATCAGGAAAAGATATGACGCATGCGTTAAGGGATATTTCGTTAAATGTTGATTACGGTGAGTTTTTGATGATAACGGGACGAAATGGATCTGGTAAATCAACCTTGATGCATATAATGGCGCTACTTGATAGTCCAACGTCAGGCCGAGTATATATCAACGGTGAAGATGCAACACAATTATCGGATAATGAAAAAATGTCTTTGCGATTAAAGTCCTTGGGCTATATATTTCAAGAATATGCTTTGATTCAAGAACATACTGCGTTGCAAAATGTTATGTTGCCGGCGCTGATGCTAAATAGCTTTTCGGATGCAAAGCGAATGGCAACGAGCTTTTTAAAAAAGGTGGATTTGGGTCACAAATTAAATCGTTTACCATCTGAATTATCTGGTGGCGAGCAACAACGCGTTGCTATTGCAAGATCACTGATTAATAATCCTAAAATAATATTTGCTGACGAGCCTACGGCTAATTTAGACAGCGTTGCTTCAAAGGAAGTTTTGGAAATATTTAAGAAGTTAAATACCGAAGATGGCATAACGATTATTATAGTTACTCATGAACCTGAAGAATTAGTATATGCAACAAAAGTTATTAATCTAATGGATGGTAAAATTGATGAAAAATAATCTTAAGCTACCATTTTATTTGGCGGCACAATCAATTAAACGTGGACGCAAATGGACAATGGTGTTGACGATTATTTTGATGGCAGTGGCGTTTGTAAATTTAATATTTGTATCTGCTCTTTTTAATGGCATTGTTGAGGGCGGCAATCAGCAGACAATTGACATGATGTCTGGTGATGTTTATGTAACACCAAAATCTGGGTCTATGTTTATCGACAATAAGGATGCATTGATTAATAATATTAAATCTATTGACGGTGTATCTGCTGTAACGTCAGGTTATCAAGTTCCAGTCAGAATAGAGCGCAATTCTATATCTGGTGGTTGGATAACACTAGCTATTAACCCGGCCGAATATTCAAAAGTTATAGGCATCCAAAATAAAATGTTTACTGGTGAGTATTTGAACGAAAATGACGACAATCAGATAATATTAGGTAGGCAGATTGCAGGTGGTGACGGCGTTGAATTAGACGCAGCGTCATTAAAAGGCGCTCAAGTCGGAGACAAAGTCGCCGTCACACTAAATGGGGTACAAAAAAGTTTTACGGTCAAAGGAATTTTTTATACAAAATTTCTTGAATCTGATGATCAGGCATATATTACGCAGACAGCTTTGAAGTCATTCATTTCTGATGTTTCATTTGACAATGCATCTGTGATTAAAATTAAGACTGTGGCGTCCAAGCGAAATTTGGTCTTAGAAGCTGTAAAATCTGTTGACTCGTCTTTGAATGTGCATTTATGGACTGAAGCGGCTGGTATCACAAAATCAGCCAGCAAAAGTTTTGTCAGTATCAATATAATCTTAACTATTGTGGGTACAGTGGTGGCAGCTGCAACTATATTTATTGTCATTTATGTTGATATTATTAATCGCCGTCGCCAGATTGGCATATTGCGCGCCATTGGTATTCGGCCAGCTATTATTACTGCTAGCTATGTTATATTGGCAATATTTTACGTAATAATGGGCATTGCACTGGGAAGTTTGTTATTTTATTTTGCTTTATCTCCATTTTTTAAGGCCCATCCAATTGAATTGCCACTTGTTGACGTAGTGTTAAATTTATCGCAGGCTGATTATATTTTGCGAATTGAAATTGTATCGATTGCCGCCGCTGTCTCTGGTTTAATACCTGCAATTGTTGTAACTCGTACGAAAATGATCGACGCAATTATCGGTAGATAAGATAGTATATTAAAACAATATTAATATAGTATAATTTGGAATTAGAGCATTTCTTTTTTATTAAAATAAAATCTAGAAAAAAATGGACACGATTAATGCAGTAGCATTGGTAGTTTTTGATTCAGAGTGCAGGGTCTTTCTGCTAAAAGAATTAAAAGCAAGAGAAGATTATTGTAAAAAAGTTGGTATGCTCTCCTTCCCAATCACTTTGATTGCGAATGGCGAAGACAAAGACCTAAGTCTTGTGCGACTAATTACTAAAGAGATTGGCCAACCTATTCAAAGGCCGCCTATGTTCTTTGGTGACTATGAAATTCCATTAAATACAAAATACAGTGTTAGATTATCAGTCTATACTGGTGTTGTAAATGATGGATTTTTCACAGCCCGTCCAAGTGATCTATATGTCGATCATTATGGATGGATGTTTCCGCGACAAATCTTGGAGTTGCCTTCGGATGAGATAAGGTTAGAGGTAAAACCTGTTATAAGGTCGTATCTCACCATCTGAATATAGGCGCGCCGTGGTAACACCCATAGCGCGCCTAAAAAATATTCAATTATTTATTAGAATCTGAAATTAATAACGCTTTACTGATTGAATCAGTTGACTCAACTTGCTTGACCATAAAGTTGGCGACGTTAGCGCGTGAAACAGTTGACGATAATTTTAAGTCAATAATTTCACCTGTTAGGTAGTCGCTTGTTAGTGGGCCGTTAGTTAAATTAACTGGACGGACAATAGTCCAATCAAGTTTACTATCACGAATCGCCTGCTCTTGTTTGATTTTGTCCTTAAACATGGTGTTCATCGGTGGCATGTTGAATGTAATGCGCCACATAGCTGGCAAGGCCTCTTTATTTTCAAGTAAACCTGCGCCGGTCTCAACAACTAATCTTTTGACGTGGCTATTCTGCATAGCTTTAACGATATTATTTGTCCCCATCGACAACACTTCGTTCTTTTTGCCCGGAATTGTACCTAGCGCAACTAATATCGCATTCTGACCAGGCATAGCGGCCTTAACAGATATAATATCTAATACATCACCAACAAATACTGTCACTTTGTCGGCTAATTTACCAAGTTTGCTGGCGTCTTTACGCACAAAAACCGAAACATTATAACCTTTTTCAAGTGATTGTTTGACTAATTCTTGACCTGTTCCACCTGTTGCTCCAAAGATAAGTATATTCATGCACTAATTATATAACGAATGTGTGGAATCGTTATTCCATCAAGCCTTCTTTTAATAATTTTGGTACAACTTTTATCATAAAACCATCAGATGTTTTTACTTCAGTGTCTTTATCGTACCAAAGAATTCCAGTAATTTCATGTCCGACTGTAATGTCACGGTCAATTTCAACAATGTATTTTTCGACTTGTCGTTTTCGATAGGTATATGACATATATGGAGTAGCGGATACAACTTTGGCGCCCAACTCTTCCATAATCTCACGATCCAAAGCTTGTAATGGGGTTTCACCTTCTTCGATACCGCCTCCAGGTGTCCAATAAGTGCTGGCGTTATAGCCAGTAACTAACAGTACTTTTTTATTGCGCAAAATAATTGCACGCGCGGTATGCTTCATATTTTTAGTATATCAAAGATGTAAATAATGTTTAAGATTATTAATATATATTTCGGTAATGCTATAATTATCATCATGAAAGACAGAAGTGATTTATCTGGGTTATATCCAAATACCAGCCAAAGAACCGATAATATGAATAATCAGGCGAAGTATGTTGCGATATCAAGAAAAGCTGATGAAACCCCAATGGTATATCAGTATTACCCAATTGTCGCAGCCTTAATAACAGCTCCGGTAACTTTGTTTGTTTTGTTAATAAATCTACTTCGTGACGATCTAAATTCGGGAAGTTTTGACCTGCTTTTTCCGGTATTGCTGACATCACTTGTTCTCGGCGGTTTCTTTTCGGTAATCGTATACTCGGCTATTTCTAAAAGATTTGAACGAATTGGCGTTGAAAACTCATTATTTTTATTAGTCTACACATTATCTGGACTACCTATTGCTCAGATGATTTATGATATTTTTAATCATTACAATCTGGGAGTTGTTAATCCTATTCCATTCACAATCAGCATATTTTTTGAAAACTTAATTGTTGTGACGGTTATTATTACGCTAATGAAGACTAAAAAGTTGTCGGGTCGGACGAAAATAATACTATTTGCTGCGCTGGCGATATTTTGTGTGGCTTACGCACTATCTACTAACAAATAACGTTACTTAATCTTAAGGCCTATTGATTGTGCTAATTCAGGCGCTAAGCTGATGAGCTGAGTATAGTCAATCGTAGCGCCTTTTAAGCCTTTAATGCCACTGACATTGTTTAATTGTGATCCTGATAGATCAACATTATTAATTTTAATATCAACAAAATCAACTTTTTCAAGTACGCAATCTTTCATTATTACACCCTTTAGGTCACCAACAGTAAATTCAGATTCAATCATCGAGCAATTGTCAAAACGTACACTGCGCAGTTGCGTCATTCTGAAATTTGATAAATCAAGATTGCAATTGATAAATTCGACGTCCAAAAGTTCTGACGAGTTAAAATCAATTCCCTGCATCCGACAACCATCAAATTTAACTCGCGTAATTTTATTGTCCGACAACTTACACGCTGAAAAATTTGATGATTTAACGATTACATCACGCCATTTTGATCCTTGAAAGTTTGATTCTTGAGTGTTTGAATTTGTGATTATACTTTGAATGATTTCAACATTTTTATAATCAAATTTTGTTGATTCTTGTTTATCGAATTTTGCATCTTCGACTGATTTTTGTCTATGTAATTGCGTAAAAGTCGATAGTTCCAACTGGTCATTAATTTCGGGCTGACTGATATTCATAAACATATTCTAGCAAACTATGTTATAATTAGTTGTATATTGGGTATAAGTTATAGGGGTAATTAATGAATAGCGTAGTCGGCGTAAAAAGCCTGAACAAAATATACGGCAAAAACGATTCAGCTTTTGCGGCACTAAAAGATATAAATATCGATATCAAACATGGTGAATCGGTTGCTATTGTTGGTAAAAGTGGATCAGGTAAAAGCACATTAATGCATTTATTGGCTCTGTTAGATTCCCCTACTGACGGTGAAATTATTATAAATGGTAAAAAGTCTTCAAAATTATCACGTCGCGAAAAAGACATTTTGCGTAATAAACAATTTGGATTTGTTTTTCAGCAGTTTTTCTTAAATGCTAATAATACGGTATTAGATAATGTCATCTTGCCACTAAAAATTGCCGGTATTGGTCGTCGTGAACGAAATGCCAGAGGTTTACAGGCGCTAAACGATGTTGAATTAGGATCCAAAGCTAACAATAAGGCCAATAATTTAAGTGGTGGCGAAAAGCAACGTGTTGTGATCGCAAGGGCTTTAATTAATAATCCAAGTATTATCTTTGCCGACGAACCAACCGGAAATCTGGATAGTGTGACTGGTGAAAAAATTGAAGAAATTTTGTTTTCACTAAATAAAAACAAAAATATCACATTAATTATCGTGACCCATGACCATGAATTGGCTGGACGTTGTGGACGACAAATTCGAATGAAAGATGGCATGATTGTCGAGGGAGAAAAATAATGAAGTTATCAGATATTATTAGCTCGGCAACATCAAATATGTTTCGTAGCAAAGTTCGTACGGGTCTGACGATTTTGGCTATATTTATTGGCGCTTTTACGATTACACTTACTGTTGGTATTAGTTCGGGCGTCACAACTTACCTGGATAAACAAGTCAGCAACGTTGGCGCAAAAAATGTATTAATTATTAGGCGCAAAGTTGAAGTAAATATGAGCAATGTCCTGAAAAAGTATGAGCCAGACCAAAAAAGCAATAGCGCACAGGCAGCACTTCTTAGTGCGATGCTAAATGATAGTGATGTTGCCAAAATTAAGACTCAATCAGATTTATCTAATTTTTATGCAGTTTCGGCTGTTAGTCCGTCATATATAAGTGGAACAAACGGTGACAAGTATCAGGTTGCAACCCAGCCGTTTATTGACGGTAGCCAATTTGAATTAATTACCGGAAAATTAGTTAGCGGCAAAGATGCTCAAAGCGAAATATTATTACCAAGTGTGATGGTCAGCGGACTTGGATTTTCATCGAACGATGATGCGATTGGCAAGACTGTGGAATTTGGCATTAAAACGCCAGCTGGTGTCATGAAAACAGTTTCGGCTGTCATTACTGGTGTTCAACAAGAATCATTAATTACTCAGGGCGGCGTATTTGTAAATATACCTTTGCAAACTAAATTGTTGGCTATTCAATACGAAGGAGCGCCAGTTGAAATTGCCCATCGCTATATTGGCGTGACAGCTGAATTTGATAGTGCTTTAAGTAAGGACGAAGTCAAAACTATCAAAAATAGCTTGGCTGATAAAGGCTACTTAGCAAATACGGTCGAAGACCAAATTGGCATTATTAAACAAATCATCGATGCTATTACTTACGTATTGATATTCTTTGGATGTATTGCCCTGTTGGCGGCAAGTATTGGTATCGTCAATACATTGTTTATGTCAGTTCAAGAACGTACCAAAGAAATTGGCTTAATGAAGGCTATGGGGATGAGCCGCATCAAAGTATTTTTGTTATTTAGTGTTGAGGCGATGATGCTGGGATTTTGGGGTAGTTTATTGGGTGCCTTGGCGGCGATTGGTGTTGGCCGAATTGCTAATAACATAGCATCAGATACGTTTTTAAAGGATTTGCCTGGATTTGCGCTAACTGACTTCCCTGTTTTATATGTAGCTGCAATTATATTTGTTGTTATGTTGATTGCCTTTTTAGCTGGCACATTGCCATCACGCCGAGCTGCCAATCAAGATCCAATTGAAGCTTTGCGCTACGAATAATCAAATATTATTAATGCTTTTGCAACATATCTCATTAGGCGATTATGCTAAATATGTTTAATATTTAATACAAATTATTTCTATGTTAATATAGTATCATTAGCATAAGTAAAATAGTGTGCAGAGTGGATTGGTGAGGTTATGACAAAGAAATTATCAATAAACAGATTTCAATATTCAGCTGGAATTATACTTTTAATCATGGCGTTTAGCTTGGGTATTTGGGTACGAGCTTATGGTGAGCAAGTTGGCGGTTCGCCTGAAAGTGGATCAACTTCATATATCAGTTCGCTGTCCACTTCATTGTTATCGTCAGGTTACGGTAGTGATAGCGCTTCGCCTGACTGGGGTGCTTCATGGAATCGCATTAAAACCTCGGCACAGTGGGTGCCGAATGGTACGGTAACAGCAGCCGATGTAATGAGCGGTAAAAAATTCTATAACTCAAGCCGTACTGAACAAACTGGTACTTTATTAGTAGCTGGTAGTAGTTGTCCAACTCAAGAATATGATGATAGATACGGTGCACCTGTAACTCCAACGACTAACTGTGTTAATAATTCCGACTGGACGGTGCCGTCTGACGGCATTGTTGGTACTGAAAAGCTAGACACTAGATCTGGACTGATATGGAGTAATTTAATATTTAATGATGCAGGTACCCCTACTTTTAGACCATCAAATAACTCTAATTGGTCTTGGGATGCATCTGGTACTGCCAATGTGGCAGTCGGCAATTTGTCTGCCATTGCGCTATGCACCAGTATGGGTGATGGCTGGCGACTACCGACTCAAAAAGAGCTGATGCAAGCTTACATAGATGGTGCGTATTTCAATTTGACTCAACCAAGTAATTGGTTTTGGTCAGCAACAACTAATAGTAGTACGTCTAAATGGGTCGTTCAATTGTCCGATGGTTATACTAGTGGCGCCTACTATCAAAATAATTCTCAGGTGCGTTGTGTTAGGTAGCAAAATACATATTAAATTAATTGCTAATCAGATGATTTTTTGATTAAATAGACATGAGCATAATAACGAATAAATAGTTAAATACTTGGGGGCGGGTGTTTGTGAGCGACAATATGAATGTACGGACTAACATCTGGCATTCGCGAATCATATTCAGCATTCTAATAATCGCAACTGCGGTTGTTATCATACCCCTTTTGATTGTTGGTAAATTGTTTGCTTCGACCACTATTCCGATATCTGACACTAGTACGGCAACAGTTGTAAACACTGGTAATCAAATAGTTTTTGATTCGTCAACTCATCATACGAATGTAACGATTGATTATAACACCAGACAAATGTCGGGTTATGCTTGGAGCGATGAAATTGGTTGGATTGATTTTGGTGGTGGAGCCGACAATCCTGATGGGCCTGTTAACGCTGATATTCATGGACTGTTAAAAGGTCGTGCAAAAGTCATGGATACGGGTAATTTGATTGACTTTAATTCTAGCCCATTTGGATCAAATGTTGCGATTGCATCTAGTACTGGCCAATTTAGTGGTTTTGCCTGGAGTCAAGATTTAGGTTGGATAAATTTTAGCGGAGTATCGGTGCCAGGCTTTTATTTGGATGTTCAAGCTCCAAATAATCCATCTGCCGTAACAGCTGTAGGCAGTCCAAGTGGATCAGTTTTGACTTCGGATCGTTTCGGTAATGATGCATCTGTAACATTCAGTTGGTTGACGCCAGATGATACGGCTGAAGTAACCACTCCATCTGGTGTGGCTGGGTATTATGTTTATTTTGGTACAGATGCGACAGCTAATCCATATACTGCTGGCACTTATCAAACTGACACTAATGCAACTGAAGCGCTCGATGTGGCTAATAACGGCCGACAATACTATCTACGAATGCAAACAGTTGATTTGGCTGGAAATCGTAGTAGTTCAACGACATTATTTAATTACAAATATGATATTACGAAACCAATTAACCCTGTATACGTAACAGTATCACCTATCGGTTGGTCAACAAATAATAGCTTCAATTTTACTTGGCCAAGTGGCTATGATAATGGCACTGGTGCATCTGGTATTGCTGGCTATCAGTATAAACGAGCCGGAGGTGGCGATGACTGGAGTGCTGTCATTCCTGTGCTGACTGTTACGAATATTACGGCCTATCAAAATGGACAGAATGACTTTTATGTCCGAAGTGTTGATAACGCTGGCAATGCAGCGGATGGATATGTTAGCTTGCATTATTACTACAATGCTAACGCACCAGCAGCTCCAACTGGGCTGACTGTAACGCCACCGAATGCCATTGCAAATAGCTTTACATTTACATGGAGCGAACCGGTGTCCGAAAGCGGCATTAAGGGCTATTACTATTCTGTAAATGCTCAGCCAACTGTTAATAATACAGTCTATACGACCGAACTTACGACTGGTGCAATGCCAGCAGCGACTCAACAGGGATTCAATACCTTTTATGTAGTTGCTATCGACAATTCGGGTCAAATTAACTGGGGTAGCTATGCTGAGGTTAAGTTTGAATGTAATACCACAGCGCCTGGAATACCAACGAGGATGGTTATATCTGATAGTTCAGATCGAGGTTCAAATGATTGGGCGTTAACTGTTAAATGGCAAGCTCCAGTAGCTGGTGTTGTTAGCAAATACTATGTTTATAGGTCAACAGATGAAACAAACTATACCAAGATTGCGACAATTAGCTCGGTCGCATATACCGATACGGGCTTATCATCAACTTCAACTTATTCGTACAAGATTACGGCTGTTGATAATGCTGGTGCAGAATCTGCCTTTTCGTCAGTTGTGACAAAGATGCCAACTGGTAAATTCTCGGTACCACCACTAATCGTATCTGGGCCAGATTTTAAAGTAACTGCAACTACGGCTGTAGTTACTTGGTCGACCGATCGTCCATCATCGTCTTCGGTCGCCTATTCAATCGATATGTCGTATGCCGAAAGTAGAGGTCAAATCGATAATGTTACGACGCACAAGGTGTTATTGACTGGTTTGCAGCCAGGTACGGACTATCATTTTAAAGTCCAATCACTTGATGAAAATCGAGATTATCTAGCTAATGATGCCTATTCTGTTGGGTATAGTTTCAAAACCGATACAGCGCCTGGCGTTGCCGAAGTGGTAGTATCTGATATTAATCTGACGTCAGCGATTGTCAGCTGGAAAACGACAACTATCGCTACTTCAAAAATATATTATGGACTGACAAGTACTTATGGTCAGGAATTATCTGATAATTCAGGTTCAGGCGTTACTATGCATACTGTCAAGCTAACAAATTTATCAAATTCGAGTACATATCACTTCAAGATTGTTGGCACAGATACGGATGGAAATAATTTGGTGTCTGATGACTATAGTTTTGACACATTAATGTTGCCACGTATTTCTAATGTCACTTTTGAACAACAACATAACACCGCAACCTCAACATTATTAGTGTCTTGGGATTCTAATGTGCCAACTACATCAACAGTCTTGAGTTACGAGGGTGATTCAACTACTGCTGCCGAGATATCATCTTCAACGCTTTCTACTAAACATTCAATGTTGGTCCCTAATCTAAAAGACAACACTATTTATCGAATGACTGCTGAAGGTCGCGATGCCTATGGCAACCTGGCCGTGTCTGACGCAAATCGCGTAACAACTGCCTATGATACTCGACCACCAGCTGTAGCCAATATTATTACCGAATCAACAACGTCTGGATACGGTACTGATACGACTGCGCAAGTAATTGTTTCGTGGGATACCGATGAGCCAGCAACTTCGCAGGTTGAGTACTCCGAAGGTATTACAGGCGATAGTTATTC